>NZ_JAOVUC010000009.1:0-56171 GCF_027737875.1 Campylobacter sp. JMF_08 NE1 | reverse complement strand
TTCTACTAAGAATAACAGCGATAACGCAGCCCTAATCCTAACCAAAGATGAAGCAACTGATTTAAGCGGAGTTAGAATAGATATTTCAAATAGCCCATATAAGGTAGAAAACTACGCCACACTAGATAAAGATAGCAAATACTATCTAATCCACAAAAACAACAACAAGCTAGCAAACTACGATAAAATTGAAAATAAACCTATGCCAAATCAAGGCAACACAGTAGGAAATGGCGACAAAGCAGTAGGCGCACTTCAAACAGATCAAGTTTATAAAATTTTAGACAGAGATACCTATACGAGAAATTTAGCAGGTATGTTTGTAAGCAAAGATGAAAAAGATCTTTATATAACAGGTGCAAAAGAATTCAAAGAAACTTGGGAAAACGATAAATTTGATACCGATGAATTTGCCAAATTTGACAAACCTGATAACAAAGACAATCATATCTTTATAGAAGCAAACGCTGGTGATTTAGGTGGAAAAACAATCTATGGCGGATATAGCGATAGCGAAGATGTAAATAACAACAATATCTATATCAATCAAGGTGCAAATTTAAGTAACGCTACAATCATAGGTGGATATTCTATATCAGGTAAAGTTTCAAACAACACTGTTGATTTAAACAATACTAGTGTAATAGCAGATATTACACTAGCTCAGACTGATAGCGGAAGCATAGATATAGCTACAACTAAATTAATTAATGCAGATAATCAAAAAATAACAGGCTCTTTAACAGTAGCTAAATCAGATTCTGCAAATTTAGAAAACGCTACCTATACAATGCCTGAGAACATAACAATAACAGGGGATTTCATCTTAGCTAATAGCAATAGCGGAAATATTTCAAACAATACACTAGATGTAACAAATGTAAAAGCTACAAATATCTATGTAGGAAAAAGCAGTAGCGGCGAAGTTTCAAATAATACTATCAACATAAAAGGCGATAAAGTAGATGGTAATATTTATGTAGGATATAGCCAATCAGGAGATACAAATAACAATATCGCAAACTTTGAAAAAGGTGAAGTTACAGGAACAATCTATGGCGGAAACAATGGCACAGGCAATACTCTAAATGTAAATTCTACTAAGCTAGAAGCTGGAAATGTAGCTAACTTTCAGGTTATGAATTTTACAGGCGATATTACTAAAACGACTTCTGCTGATAATGCAGCTTTAAAATTAACAGCTGATGATAATACTGATTTAAGCAAGGCTGAAATTCAAATCAATGACACCACATATAATCCAGAGAATAGTTATGGATTAAGTGCAAATCAAAAAGCGTATCTCATCGCTCACACTAGTAGTGCAGATAGTGCAGAAAATGTAAATTTCAACGATCTTAAAAACTACGCTTACGGCAAAGAGACTAAAACTATAAAAGACGGCTCAACCGCAATCAATGTCATCCAAACAAATAATGAATATCGTATAATCGATAGCCAAACTTACACTAGAAATTTACAAGGTATGTTTGCCGATAGCGACAAAAACCATATCTATATCACGGCTGAAAACGAGATGGAAGAGGAGTTGAAAAACTCGCTTGGAGATGATGAATTTACAAAATTCGGAAGCACTATCACAAATAATACAATCACAATCGATCCAAAAGACCCGAGCAAACCGCTTGATTTAAGCAATGTCACAATCGGTGGTAGCGACCCAAGCGGAAATACCCTAAACATAGGTAAAGATTCAAGCAATACTATCGAAATGGATAAAATCACAGTAAAAGATGTGCAAAATTTTGAAAAAATCAATTTCTACTTGCCTAAAAATCCGGGCGTCGGCACAACTGCTGTCAAACTAAGTGACGGTTCTAATACGGACTTATCAAATTCAAATGTAATGATATATGTCGATAATTTGGATGATTTGGAGAAACAAGGCGGTAGAGTGCATTTGTTTGACGGTAATAACGAATTGGCAAATAATAAGCCAAAAAGTGCAAACTATCAAATCGGTTCAATTTTAATGATAGATGTAACAAATTCCTTAGATTTATCTGTGGATAAAACGACACCGATTACGCCAACTGACCAAACCAAAATTTTCAACGAAGCAAGGATTGCTGGTATGGCGGCTGTTTGGGAGGGTTCGTATCTCATCTCAAACCACTTAGAGCGCATTATACCTGATGGATACACCGAGCTTTTCCCTTATGTTATCTTTGAGGGATACGACAAACGCTACAACACAGGCTCTCATGTGGATAGTTTGGGCTTTAACGCAAACGCAGGTCTTGCTGGCAAAGCACCAAATAGCAAGGGTGAATTTACAATGGGTATTTTCATCGAATACGGCAATGTAGATTATGATGCCTACCTAGATGACGGCACCAAAGGTAGTGGGGACGCATACTACGCTGGTGTGGGCGCATTTGGCAAACAAGAAAACACCACTGGCTCATACTATGAGGGCTCATTTAGAGTAGGTCAGCTAACTACGAATTTCGACGGCACTCTAAATTTCAACGGCGTTAGCAAATACTATGATTGGGGCATAGACTCTACATACTATGCTGTGCATGTAGGCGGTGGCAAAATCGTCCCGCTAAGCGAAAGCAACGATTTGGATTTTTATGCTAGATATTTCTACACCCATATCGACGCAGCCGATATCAAAATAGATGGCGCGGATACTCACTTCGACGCCCTACAATCACACAAGATTAGGGCTGGCTTGCAAGATAACTTCAAAATAGATGAGCATAATAAATTCTTCGTTGGTCTTGCCGGCGAATATGAGTTTAGCTCAGAAGCAGGCGGACGATTTATCGTGCCAAATGGTAGCACAGGCGAGATGCTAAGCCCAGATCTAAAAGGCCTAACAGGAATTGGCGAAATCGGCTATCAATACAAAACCGAAACGCTTAAATTCGACGCTGGCGTAAAAGGATACGCTGGCAAACAAGAAGGTGTAAGCGCACAAATGGCACTTAGCATTGCGTTTTAGTTAAATTTGATTGCTTCGTGGCAGGGAAACCTGCCGCAACCCCTAAGAATTTAAAATTTCAAACGCTAAATTTGGCAAAATTTTAAATTTTGCCAAATTTGTCATTGCGAGGAGCTGTTTTACAGCGACGAAGCAATCCAGTAAAATTTAGAGAGAATTTAAGAATTGAAATTTATCTGAATTTCCCTGGATTGCTTCGCTTTCTACGAAAGCTCGCAATGACAGCAAATTTAGCACAAGGAATTTTAAACTCGTAGATTGCTCGCTTCGCTCGCAATGACAAATTAAGGGTTAAAAAATTTTCTGGATTGACTTCGCCTACGGCTCGTCCAAACCTGCCGTGCTACGCACGCCACCGTTACGCTTGTAGATTGCTTCGTCGCTGTCGCTCCTCGCAATGACAAATTTGCAAATTTCAAATCTCGGGCGCAGTGTTTAAAAACCCAAAAAGGCTAAATTTGACCCCTTAATTTGTCCATTTTTCGCGCTCGCCACTCTCGTCGATTTCGTTGCCGATTTTTTCATAAAGCGCGTAGTAATACTCCACAAACTCCCTACACACCGCGTCTTTTGGCAGATACACGCCGCTAGTATTTTCGACAAATCCGTCCAAAAAGTCGTAAGCGTCGAGCTTTTTGTAATAAGTGCTCGCTAAAATTTCGTAATTTTTCAGGCAAATTTCCTTAAATCTCTCATACCCCGCCTCGCTGAAATCGACCGCGAGCTTCGCGCCGTCAAATTTCAGCACGCCAGCGCGGAATAGTAGCGTCAGATGAATTAGCCCCTCGCAATAATACGGCTTCACATCATTTACCCTTTGCCACGCGATGAGCCCCACGCTACGGCGGATTAGCTCGTCAAGGACCGGCAGGCGCATTTCTGGTTTTTCGTTGAAAAAGAAGTTGATTAGCCCGCCTGTGGTGGCCTTGTATTCTTCGACGAGCTTGAAAGCGCCTGATTTATTCATCAGCGACTCTGTGTCCTCGTCGATGAAAAATATATGACCAAACTCGTGGCCGATTGTGGAGATTTCATAGACCATACGCCAAATTTTAGGCTGTTTGAATAAAATTTCGCGCCCGAAATTTAGATAATCTAAATCAAAAATTTGCGATGAAATTTTCATAAACGGCTTGGCTTTGGCGCTTTCATAGACAAAATTTACAAATGCGAAAATTTTCTTTCCGCAGTTTGTGCTGACGAATTCGTCATTTGGCACGACCTGCGCCGAAAATAGCCCATTTAAATCCGCGCCGTAATAAATCATCGGCGTGGAGATATAAAGCTGGGTTTTATCAATGTTTGAAAGCACGAGCGAGCGCATTACAGGGCTATTTGCGCCGATTTGTTTGTAAATTTTATCAAAGCTTGCACTTATTTCGGCCTTAAATTTATCCGCGTCAAACCTAGTTGGCTGAGATAGTCTAATGTCCCATTCTAGCGCGACTGCGTGCGTGTAGTTATCCTCGTAGTATTCAAGCGGGTGGCCGATTTGTATCGGGGATTTGGTCTCCATCCACGCCATTTCAGCGTCCCGCCACGCGCCGATTACAAAGACATTGTTGCGCTCGGCAAAGGCTGTGCGAAGCTTGGCTAGATAGTAGATATATGCCCGCTCCTCGGCGTTGCTAGCTAGGTCTTCGAGCTCTAAAATCGCTTTATTAAATGTTCCGATTAACTCCTTGCTATCCTCTTCAAACGCCACGGCATAGGGCGCCATGACAAATTTGCCCTCGCTATCTTGGATAATCGCGCCATAGCAACGATCACAAATTTCATCGTGTGGCGTGCGCTGTAAAAGCTCGTTTTCGAAAAGATACTCTTTGGCGTCCGCGATACTAGCGAAATTCATCTCTAAGCGTTTGTTGTTGGTATCGATGATGAGTTTTTGCCAGCTTTTTTGCATTTGATTGATTACAAGTCCGATTTTATGCACGCTTTTGATAAGTTCTAAATAAAATGGGTTTAAAATTTTTTCCTCTTCAATTTTTGCGATAAGCGCGGCGTGCATGTCAGAGTGTATTTGCCTGACATAATCATACATTTTTTCGCGTAGCAAGCTTTGTTTGTTTGCATCATAGCCTAGCTTGCGAAATTCTTGCATCATTGCTTCTTCTTTTAAATCTACAATGCGCCTTAAAATCGCGATTTTCGCGCTTTGCGTGTCACTAAATTCGCAAATTTGCAGACCTTGTTTTATAATCTCACTATCGGAATTTGCATAAAGTGCGTTTAAATTTGCCTTCGTTTCGCTCACCAATTCGTTTAATCGATCGAAATTATTCATATTTTTCCCTTTAAAATTTTGGCTAATTTTAGCAAAATTTTTTTTAAGAGAGTTTTAGTAACTTTTTATTTAATCTGGCTTTGCTACAATGCCAAGCTTAAATTTACAAATAAGGAGAAAATATGGAACACATGGGCGAAGCAGTTATAAAAATCATCGCTATGCCAACAGATACTAACCCAGCCGGAAATATCTTTGGCGGGTGGATTTTATCACAGATTGATTTGGCTGGAACGGTCGCAGCAAGGGAGTTTGCGCCTGAGCGCGTGGTTACAATATCAATGAAAGAGGTGATTTTCAAACAGCCTGTTTTCGTGGGAGATTTAGTCACTTGCCACGCAACCGTGACCAAAATCGGCAACACTTCGATTACGGTTTTGGTAAATGTTACAGCAGAGAGATATTGCAAAGAGTCGCGCTCTCGCATTTGCCAGCATGTAACAAGCGCAGAAGTAACCTATGTAGCCGTCGATAGCGAGGGCAACAAACTCGTAATCGATCCAGAGCTAAAAAAATTAAAGGGATTTTAGGCTAAATTTGGCAAATTTTAAAATTTGCCAAATTTTTATTTTGTGTGTTTTTTAAACTCTTCGAAAAATTCAGATTCTAGCTCCGCATTACTTTTTACAATCATACCAGAGCCGTGTATTACGCTTGGCATACAGGCGGTGCAAATATGCACGGTTTCGCCGTTTTTGTGGGCTTTGATGAATACAGCGTTTTCGTCATCGCTACTTTTGAGTGAGCAAATATTGCAGATATAGACATTGCCAGTTTTCATGAGAAATCCTTTGAAATAAACTAAACCACTATTTTATACAAATTCGGCATAAATTTCATTGATTTGCATTAATTTTTTTAAATTTTAGTTGCGATAAAAATATTATATGCGATAAGTATATGATAAAAAACAGCTGGAAAAACAGACCCACAAGCGGAATCAAACACGCTAAATAAAACAAAAATACGCTAAGCATAAATTTATACCCACCGCCCTTTTTATAGCACTTCTCAAAGCTTTTTTTATCTAGGGTGTTTGAAGCGACATCAATTAAAATGAGTTTATAATAAATATAAAAAAATGGTATATTTATCACAAAAAGATTTATTAAGGGAACTGCTAAAAGTAGCAAGCAAAGCAGTAAAATTCCAATAAATTTTAAAATTTCAATCGCCATTAGGGTTAGCACTCGCCCCAAATTTGGCTCATCGGCGCGCTCTAAATGGTAGTGTCTTAAATTTATCTCTTTTGTGACAATCGGCGTGAGAAATCCAGCGATAAAAAGCGCGCAAAACACGCTTAGCATAAGCACCAAAAATGTCCCAAAGGTGTAAAAAATCACGCCGATTATCCATTTTGTGGCGCCGTAAGCTAGCAGTTTTGCAATCAGCGGAAATCTCGCCTCGTCCAAAAAGCTAAAATCCCCGCTTTTTGCCCCCTCTTCGAGCAGAGCAAAAATCTCGCTTCCGCCAAAATACATAAAATACCCAAGCACCAAAAGTGCGCAAAAAAACGGCAAAAGCGAAAGGGTGATGAATTTTTTCGTAAAAAAATCTTTGATTGAAAGGCGAAAAATTTTACCCATTAAATTTCTTTAAATTTCGCTGTTTTTATAGGCTTTTTCTAAATTTGCGTAAATTTCGCCCACTTCCAAAACGCCACTATTTAAAATTTCGACCAAAACTACATTATCCTCTTTGCCGTTCCAAATTTTGCGGTAGCTGCCCTCTTTATAGCCGTTGTCTTGGCGGAATTTATTTAGCACATTTTTGCCGATATATTTGGCGAAAAGCACCTCCAAATTTACCCCGCACTTGATCGCCACTCTGAAATAATCCTGCAAAAGCGAACCCACGCTAAAATTAAATCCACTCGTCTCGTGTATCAAAAGCTCGATATCATTTACGATTTCATAAATCGAGTAATCCTCGATATTTGCGCGGTGCGCGCTAAATTCTCTAAACGCGCTTACGCTGATTACTTCGCTAGCAATCTCATCAATGCTCTTTAAATTTTTGTTTTGTTCCAAAACATAGCTCATCACAAAGTGCCAAATATCCACGATTTCGATGACGATATTATCTATATCAGGGGCTGCGGCGATGTTTTTCCAGTGTTTCCATGCAAAGCTGTCGATTAGCTCAGCACACTCCATATAAATGCAACGCTTCCAGTTGATTAGTTTGCCGTTTTTGGTGTATCCGTCCTCCCAGCCCACGCCGTTGGTTTCGTCGTTTAGGCGCTGTTGCATTAAAAACATCTCTTTTATTTTTTTATAATTTTCCATAACTTCTCCTAAATTTAGCGCGAAATTATAGCGCATAAAAGAAAATGTAGGTATAATTACTCAAATTTTTGAAATTTTAAATTTTACAGGGGGATTTATGGATAAATTTGACCTATTTTTAAGCAAAATGAAGCTTATGTCAATCGCCGTGCTAGTCGAAAATCTGCCGTATTGCTCAAACGCATTTTACGCTTACGATAAAGATAATAAAACCTTGATTTTTTCAGGGCATGAAGATTCTACGCACATAAAGGCACTTTTTACCAATCGTTTCGTCTCTGGCACGATTGCTTTGGATACCAAAATCATTTCTAGGATTAAAGGAATTCAGTTTAAGGGCAAAATTCGTAGCGCAGATGAAAACGAGGCTAAAATTTACTTCAAAAGATTTGCCGTTGCCAAGGCGATGAACCCTGAGCTTTTTGCCATTAGGCTTGATTGGATGAAGCTAACCGATAATGTCGTAACCTTCGGTAAAAAGCGCGTTTGGGAGCGCAAAAAAGAGGAGTAAATTTTACTCCTTTTACTTAAATTTAGTTGAATTTGTATCCGTAAAATTCTATTTTTATTTTAATTACTTACAACAAATTAAGCAACTTTTAGCTAGAATTCTCAGGTTTTACACAATCCCGAACAGTAAGGAGAAATTATGGGAAAAGTTATGAAAACTATGGACGGAAACGAAGCCGCGGCTTATGTTTCTTACGCTTTTACCGAGGTTGCAGGAATTTACCCTATCACACCTAGCTCACCAATGGCTGATTATACAGATATGTGGGCTGCAAAAGGCATGAAAAACCTTTTTGGTATGCCAGTTAAAGTCGTAGAAATGCAAAGCGAGGCAGGTGCCGCTGGAACAGTGCATGGTTCATTGCAAGCTGGTGCGCTTACTACAACTTACACAGCTTCACAAGGCTTACTACTTAAAATTCCAAATATGTATAAAATAGCTGGTCAAATGCTACCAGGCGTTATCCATGTAGCAGCCAGAGCCCTTGCAGCGCAAGCTCTTTCTATCTTTGGCGATCACCAAGATGTCTATGCATGTCGTCAAACAGGTTTTGCTATGCTAGCAAGCGACAGCGTGCAAGAAGTAATGGATTTAGGCGGTATCGCTCACCTAGCAGCGATTAAAGGTCGCGTTCCTTTCCTACACTTTTTTGACGGTTTCCGCACAAGTCACGAAATTCAAAAAGTCGAGGTTATGGATTACGCTGAATTTGACAAATTGCTCGATTATGACGCAGTTAAGGCTTTCCGTGATAATGCGCTAAACCCAGAGCGCCCAAAAACTCGCGGAACAGCTCAAAACGATGACATTTACTTCCAAACAAGAGAGCTAACAAACAAATTCTACGACGCTTTGCCAGATATCGTAGCTGATTATATGGAAAAAATTTCAAAAATCACAGGCAGAGAGTATAAGCCTTTCACTTACTATGGCGCAAAAGACGCTACAAGAGTCGTAGTCGCAATGGGTTCAGTAAATCAAACTCTTGAAGAGGTAGTTGATTATCTAAATTCAAAAGGCGAAAAAGTAGGTATTATCAAAGTTCATCTTTACAGACCATTTAGCGTAAAACACCTATTTGCTGTTTTACCAGAATCAGTAGAGAGAATTTGCGTTTTAGATAGAACAAAAGAGCCAGGAAGTATCGGCGAGCCACTATATCTAGATATCAAATCAGCATTTTATGGCAGCAAAAAAGCTCCACTAATCATCGGCGGACGCTATGGCCTAAGCTCAAAAGATGTCGATCCAGCTCAAATGATCGCTGTATTTGACAACCTAAAATCAGACCAACCAAAAAATGGCTTCACTGTGGGTATCGAAGACGATGTAACCTTCCTATCACTAAAAGTCGGCGAGAAAATTTCTCTTGGCGAAGCAGATGAAATCGAGTGTCTTTTCTACGGACTTGGCGCAGACGGCACAGTCGGTGCGAACAAAAACTCAATCAAAATAATCGGCGATAAAACAGATCTTTATGCGCAAGCATATTTTGCTTACGATAGCAAAAAATCAGGCGGTTACACACGCTCACACCTAAGATTTGGTAAAAAACCAATCCGCTCAACTTACCTAGTTTCAAATCCAAATTTCGTAGCCTGTTCAGTAGCAGCGTATCTTGAAATTTACGATGTAATCGACGGTATCAAAGACGGCGGAACCTTCCTTTTGAATTCAATCTGGGACGCAGAGGAAACTATCAAAAAAATACCAAACAAAGTAAAAAGAATCCTAGCGCAAAAAAATGTTAAATTCTACATTTTAAACGCTACTAAACTAGCCCACGAAATCGGACTAGGAAACCGCACAAATACAATTATGCAATCAGCATTTTTCAAACTAGCAAAAATTATTCCGTTTGAAGAAGCTCAAAAATATATGAAGGAATTTGCATACAAATCATACGCTAAAAAAGGCGACGCAATCGTGCAAATGAACTATGACGCGATTGATAAGGGCGCTGACGGCTTAGTCCAAGTCCCAGTCGATCCTGCATGGGCAAATTTAAAAGACGAAGTAAAATCTGATAGCGTAGGATACAAAGGCACAGAATTCGTCGAAAAAATCGTAAAACCTGTAAATGCAGCCAGAGGAAATGATTTACCAGTATCAGCATTTATCGGACACGAAGATGGCTCATTTGAAGCAGGCACTACAAAATACGAAAAACGCGGTGTAGGCGTGCTTGTGCCAAAATGGATCGAGGCAAATTGTATCCAATGTAACCAATGCGCGTTCGTCTGCCCACACGCTGTAATCAGACCGTTCTTGCTAGATGAAAACGATGTAGCAAACGCTCCACAATACACAAAAGAGCACCTACTTGACGCAAAAGGCAAAGATTTTGCAGGTATGAAATATAAAATTCAAGTAAGCCCGCTAGATTGCACCGGTTGTGCATTGTGTGCTGAAAACTGCCCAAGCAAAGAGAAATCTTTGGTTATGGTTCCACTTGGCGAAGAAATGGATAAAGGCGAGCAAACAAGCGCTGATTATTTATTTGAAAATGTTCGCTACAAAGATGATTTGGCACCGAAAAACAATGTCAAAAATGTCGGCTTTGCTAGACCATATTTCGAATTCCACGGCGCATGCCCAGGTTGCGGCGAGACTCCATATATCACACTTATCACAAGATTATTTGGCGATCACATGATTGTAGCAAATGCGACAGGATGTAGCTCAATCTACGGCGGTTCTGCTCCTTCGACTCCATACCGCAAAGACGCAAACGGACGCGGTGTTGCATGGGCAAACTCATTGTTTGAAGACAATGCTGAATTTGGTCTTGGCATGAAAGTCGCGACTGAAACAATCCGCCATAAAATCGAAGATGTTATGCTAAATACAATGGAAGAAGCTCCAAACGCACTAAAAGCTCTATATAATGACTGGATCGAAAATCGCAACGACACTGTAAAATCTCGCGAAGTTACAGATAAACTAATCCCGATTTTAGAGCAAAACAAAGGCGTTAAGGGCGTTAGCGAAATTTTAGAGAGAAAATCTTACCTAAGCAAAAAATCACAATGGATTATCGGTGGCGACGGCTGGGGTTATGATATCGGATACGGCGGACTTGATCATGTTTTAGCTAGTGGCGAAAATGTAAATGTTTTGGTTCTAAACACTGAGGTTTATTCAAACACAGGTGGCCAAAGCTCAAAAGCTAGCCGCCGCGGTTCTATCGCTCAATTCACAGCTGGCGGAAAACCAGTTCAAAAGAAAGATTTAGGACAAATCGCTATGACTTACGGAAATATTTTCGTAGCTCAAATCAACTCAAACGCTAGCCAAGCTGCTACAATCAAAGCGATTTTGGAAGCAGAGGCTTATGATGGTCCATCACTCATCATTTGCTACTGCCCTTGTATCGCTCATGGTATCAAAGGCGGTCTAAACCACTCTGGCACACAAGCTGAGCTTGCGACAAAATGCGGTTACTGGCCAACTTATACCTTCGATCCACGCTTAGCAGACGCTGGTCAAAACCCACTAAAAATCAGCTCAAAAGAGCCTGATTGGGATCTATACGAGAGCTTTTTGATGAACGAAGTTCGCTACAACGCTCTAAGGAAAAACAACCCAGAGCACGCTGACGAGCTTTATGCTAAAAACAAACAAGACTCTCAAAAACGATACAGACAGCTAAAACGCTTAGCAAATTCTGATTATTCAGACGAGATTTAATCTCGCAGGTTGCGGTAAATTTACCGCAACCTTTTTTCTTTATTCTTTCAAAATTCCCTAAATTTAGCCTTTTTAAATTTATAAAAATTCTGAGATTTTTATATCCATTATCAGAAAGTTTTAAATTTTTTATGTTATAATAACCAATATCAAAACAAAAGGGGATAAAATGAGTGTTTTAGTAATAGGCGCAGATGAAATCACTCCGATAAAGGCCGTTTTGCACAATCTTGGCGCGACGCATATCGAGCATTGGGACGCACGCAACGAAAATCGCGTCAATCGCAAACCAATCCCACAAAACACCGATTGCGTGGTAATGCTAACTAGTTTTTTAAACCACAACACGATGAAAAAAATCAAAAGCGAAGTCAAAAAACGCAATATCCCGCTTGTGTGCGCAAAACGAAGCGTGAGCTGTGTATTTTGCGAGTATTGCAAGATTTTCGGGCTGAAAAATACATTTTGTTGTGACAAAGACAAAAACGATTAATCTAAAATTTCACCCAAATTTCTCGCTGAAATTTTGGGTGGAATTTAGCTTTTGCGAAACCCCAAATTTAGCCCTTTTAAAAATTTGCTAAATTTAACCAAAGCACGATTTTATCGCACTTTCTGCGAAATCCAAATTTCGCTTTTTTGCGCGATTTGTATGCGAATTAATCACCAAATTTAAGTATAAATTCATAGCAAAATTAGTAATATAGACCCTCGAAATTTAGCTTATAAAGGATTTTAAATGGTAGGCATTATCTACGGTAGCTCGATGGGAAACACAGAAGCAGCCGCGAAACTCATAAGCGAAAATTTAGGCATAGTAAATGAAATCAAAAATGTAGCAGATATCACGCCAGCGGACCTCGCAAACTACACCGCGCTCATCGTAGGAAGCTCTACTTGGAACGATGGCGAACTCCAAGACGATTGGGCGGCCTTCGATTTTGATTCGCTCGCAATCCACATAGCCGGCAAAACGGTAGCGATTTTTGGCATGGGCGATAGTTCGAGCTATTCTGGCGCATACTGCAACGCAATGGCGGAATTGTATGCCAGATTTAAAACCGCTGGCGCAAAAATCATAGGCGCGGTGCCGACTGAGGGTTATGAATTTAGCGCAAGCAAAGCCATAAAAGACGGAAAATTCGTAGGTCTTGCCCTCGATAACGACAACCAAAGCGCCCTAACAGAAGGTCGCATAAAGGCTTGGTTGGCCCAAATCACCCAAGATCTTCAATGATTTTAAGATACCTTAGGGTATCTTTTTGATTTTCCAAATATAAATTTTAAAATTTACAAATTTTAGCACTTGTAATTCTGGTTGCAAACAAAGTCGAAGTGTTTTATAAATAAAATCAGCTAAATTCTAAGCAAAGCCTTAAATTTAGCTGGGTTATTGCGCGAGCAAAGCGCGCTTTTGATGAGAGGTTTGGCAGATTTACTTCACCAAAGATAAATCAAGTTTGATTTCGTCGTTTTTGATGACGCAAATGCCCTTGTTTAGCACATTTTGCGCGATTTGCTTAGCGCCTTGCAAAGAGTGCATTTCACAGGTGCCACACTGAAATTTATTCAGCTCTGGTATGTCGCTTTGGCATTTTACCGCTAGCACATCGCGCATAGAGCTCTTCCACGCGCGGATTATCTCCTCTTCGCGCGGTTCTCCGATTAAACTCATATAAAATCCAGTCCTGCACCCCATTGGCGAAATGTCGATGATTTCGACATCGGCGCTGTTTAAATGTGCTCTCATAAAGCCCGCAAAAAGGTGTTCGAGCGTGTGTGTGGCGCGCTCGCTCATAATCTCTAAATTTGGCCTGCAAAATCGCAAATCAAAAACGCAAATTTTATCGCCACCCTTTGTGGTCATTTTTTTGGCGAGTCGCACGCCAGGGGCTTTCATCTTGGTATGATCTACTAAAAAACTATCAAGTAGTGGCATTTTTTCTCCTTTAAAGTCGTTTGATTTCTTTTTTTTCAAATAAAATTTCGCTAGGGCTTTTCTCGTCAGAGAAAAAGACATTATAAACAAACATCGAAAACACCGCGGTCGTAACGATAGCCATAAAAATCAAAACCGCGAAAATTATCTTGCGAATTATCAGCATGCGCAAAAAGCCCTTAAAACGCCATTAAACGCGCGTGCGCTAGATTATAAATCATCGCAGAGCCCTGCGTGGCGAGTTTATTTAGCATTTTTTCATACGGGCTTGGTTCTAGCCAGATTGGATTTGATACGCCACTTAGCTTTTCGCACGCTGTTTTGGCGCTTTGCAGTGAGCCGACCTCGTCGATTAGGCCTAGTTTTTTGGCCTGCGCGCTTAAAAATACCCTAGCGTTCGCCCATATCTCGCGCTCGTCGAATTTAAGCTTTCTCGCACTTGCCACTTCGCGCGCAAACAGCTCGTAGCTTTGATTTACTAAGCTTTGCAGACTTTCTCTCTCAGCCTCGCTCCACGGCCTCATCATGGTTCCTGCTTCTTTAAATTCCCCAGCCTTAACGACCTGCTCGCTAATGCCGATTTTTTCGGTTAAATTCGAAACATCAAGCCCTTGCATAATCACGCCGATTGAGCCGATAAACGAGCCCGGGTTTGCGTAAATTTTACTAGCCCACACGCCACTAAGATAGCTTCCGCTCGCCATTGTGCCCTTGGCGTATGCTACGACTGGCTTTTTGGCGTTTAGGGATTTTATCGCTTGTGAGATTTCTACGCTTGGGCTCAGAGCTCCGCCTGGGCTATCAATGATGAGCAAAACGCCCTTGATTGCGCCGTTGTTTTCGATTTCTTTGATGTTTTCTAAAATTTGGCTATCGTCCATAATCGCGCCGGTCAAATTTATCGTGGCTAAATTTGCATTTGGACTTTGCGCACTTTTATCCCCGCTAAAAATCAAAAACACAATGAGTAAAAATATCATTGATTTAAAATATTTATTTATAAAGCCAAGCACCGCTAAAATGGGCGTAAAAAGATTTTTTAGAAATTGCATTTTTTGCCTTTGATATATAGTGATTTTGCGTTTTTGCTTTGTAAAATCAGCTGTAACGCTAGCTGGCTCTCATCACACTCAAATCCCTTAAATACGGCGATATCTGCGATTTTGCCACTGCTTAGTTCGCCTAAGTTTAAATCTAGCGATTTTGCCGCGCGGTTTGTCGCACCTAGCAAAAGTTCGCGCGCAAGCTTGCTAAGCTCCAATCCGTCATGCACAAAGAGGTTTGCTCTAAGCTCGTCGAGGAAATTTAGGCTGATATTCGAGCTTAGCCCGTCTGTGCCGATAGAAAATAAATAGCCGTTTTTGATAACGCTAGTTAGCTTTAATCTATCTCTGCCTAAAAGGCGGTTTGAGACCGCGCAGTGCGTGATAGAGTGGAGTTTTTTATCAAAAAGTTTGAAATCTGCAAAGACGCAGTGCGTAAAGAGCGTGCGCACGCCCTTGAAATACTCGATATAGCTTTTTGGCGAATAAAATGGTTTTGGATTTGGCAAAAACGCCCCAAGCCACTCTTTAAACGCGCCTTTGCCGTGTTTGAGCCAGTCGCGCTCGTGGTTGCTCTCCATGAAATGCGAACTCATCAAAAGCTCGTTATCGCGGGCAAAATCAGTGGCAAATTTTGTGATTTCTGGGTGTGTGGAGTATGGCGCATGCACGGAGACTGCCGGGATAAACAGATCACTTACAAGCTCAGCAGACCTTGTGAAGCGCTCGCTAAATTTATCTATATTTGCGTCGATTGTGTTTTTATCCGCGCCTAAAATTTCGTTGAAAAACACGAAGCGCGCAGGCGATTTGGCGCAAATTTGAGCCTCTGTGCCAAAGCTAGAAATTTCGCCGATTGTAGCTACGCCTGATTTCATCATGGTTAAAATTTCTTTTTCGATTATCGTTTCTAAGGCCTGTTTGGAGAGCTCTTCTCTGGCATTTACGATAGAGGCGACCCATTTTACGAAATCGCCGTAGATTAGGTGCGTGCGGTTCGCGCTAAATTCTAAATGCGTGTGAGTGTTGATAAACGCTGGCATAGCGATATCGCTTCCGCAATCGATAAATTCAGCCTCGGGGTATTTTTCCCTAGCTTCATTTGGTTTTAAAATTTCTTCTATTTTTTCGTCGAAAACTACGGCTTTATCGCGGTGAATTTTAAATTTCTCATCGCAGGTTAAAATCCACTTCGCCTTTAAAATTTTCATAATTAATCCTTGTGATTTGTGATGAAATATTTTACAATAAATTAGTAAAAATTTAAGATAGTCAAAAATAAGCAATATTTGGCTATAATGAGCGATTAAATTTTTTTAAAAAGGACAAAAAATGAAAATTATGGTAATCCAAGGACCAAATATCAACCTTCTAGGACTACGCGAGCCAGGAATTTACGGCCGTATGAAAATGGAAGATATCCACAGACAAATGCAAGTCGTAGCAGAGCAAAGTGGCGTAGAAATCGAGTTTTTCCAAAGCAATTTCGAGGGCGAGCTAGTCGATAAAATCCAAGAGTGCTACGGCACATGCGATGGAATCATCATCAACCCAGCCGCTTACACTCACTCATCAATCGCTATGAGAGACGCGCTTATGGCTGTGGCGTTGCCTACGATCGAGGTGCATATCTCAAACATCAACCGCAGAGAGGAATTCCGCGAAAAATCAATGATAGCCCCTGTTACAGCTGGTCAAATCATCGGCTTTGGCCCTGTGGGATACCATTTGGCGATGATTGGTATGCTTCAAATTTTCGAGCAAATCAAGGCTGCAAAAGAGGCGAAAAAAGAGGCGTAATCAAAGCAGATGAACTATATTTTAAGGGATACTAACGCCGTATTTTGGGAGTGTGGATATGCGTGCGATAACTGCATATTTCTAGCTCTTAATGGCGCGCGTTTTTTTATCACAGACGCTAGATACAGCCTCGAAGCTAGCGAGTTAGCCAAAAATGCGCAAATCGTGCAAAGCTCGGATTTAACCCTTTCTACGCGTAAAATTTTGCGCTCTTACAAGGTGCGGGCTGTGATTTTTGATCCTAATGATTTTAGTTTTGGCGCATTTAACGCATTAAGTAAAAATTTAAAAACGCGCTTTATCCCAAAGCCAAATTTTAGCCAAATTCGTCGCACGATAAAGAGCGAAAATGAGCTTGAAATACTGCGCACTGCGGCTAAAATCGGCGCCAGCAAATTTGATGAATTTGCCAAATTTGTGAGCGAAAATGGGCTTGGTATGAGCGAAAAAGAGCTATTTTATAACGCGACTTTGATTTTCAAAGATAGCGGAAATTTAGCCCTTAGCTTCGAGCCGATTGTAGCGATTAACCAAAACGCCGCCAAGGCTCACGCTCTGCCTAGCGATGAGCGTTTAAAAGACGGCGATTTGCTTTTATTGGACGCTGGGGTGAGATATAAAAACTACTGCTCGGATCGCACAAGAACGGCGAAATTTAGCGCACAAAACGGCATAAATTTTAGCAAAAATCAAAATTTTGGCGATATGAAAAAAGATAAAATTTACGCCATTGTAAAAGAAGCCCAAAAACGCGCCATAAACGCCGTAAAACCCGGTGTCGCTGCGCGCGAAATAGATAAAATCGCGCGAGATTATATCGCAAGTGAGGGCTTTGGGGCGCAGTTTTTGCACTCTACGGGGCACGGCGTGGGCGTGGATATCCACGAACTGCCGATTATTAGCCCGCGCTCGAAGGCCATTTTAGAGGAAGGCATGATTTTTAGCATAGAGCCTGGGATTTATTTGCAAGGCGAGTTTGGCGTGAGGATCGAAGATACCGTAATCGTGACAAAAAATGGTTGCGAGGTCATGAGCGAATAATGCAAATTCTAGCGCAAAAAAACGGGTTTTTAAGGCTAAATGAGGCTGTGAGAGTGATAAAAAGCCGGAATTTCCCGCGTAAATTCGCCAAAAAAGAGAATTTTAAATTTTGCTATATTTTAGGGCTTGGCGGAAACATCGGCGACAGCAGGGCGCGCTTTGAGCGTGTGTATCATCTGCTACAAAAAAATCCGAATTTTTTCGTTTGCGCTTCGTCGCAAATTTTAGAAAACAAGCCATTTGGGTTTTTAGAGCAGAGCAATTTTTTAAACGCTACGCTGTGCGTGCAAAGCTCGCTCGCACCGAATTTAATGCTAAAAACAATGCAAAAAATCGAGCTTAAATTTGGGCGCAAACGAAGCTTCAAAAACGCCCCGCGCACGCTAGACATTGACATTTTGTATTCTAGCGCGAAAATTAGGCGAAACGAGCGCTTAATCGTGCCGCACAGGGGCGCAGCAGAGCGCATAAGCGTGATTTATCCACTTGGAAGTATGATTGAAAAAGGTTTGGTATGAAAAATAAAATTCTAACATTTCTAAGCGCAAAAGGGGGAGTTGGCAAGAGCCAGATTGTGGCGAATTTCGCTCAAATTTTAGCTAACGCAGGATACGCTGTGGCCGTGCTAGAAGTGCCAAATTTCAATAACCAAGAGATAATCTTAAACGCTAAAATCGACAAAAACCAAATTTTTGTTTTCGCAAACTCTCAGGCCAAGGGGCTTAAAATTTTGCCAAATTTGACGCTGATTGCGCCAAATGACGGCGTGTTTTTGAGCGAAGATGGTGCGATAGAGAGCTTTTTGGGCGCAACGCTTGGCGCGGATATGTTTGACTTCATCTTAATCGACGCTTCGCTAGATTATGCGAAAAAATTAGTAGAATTTGATACCGAGCCGATTGTGGTGTGCGCGAACGAACCCTGCGCTATCAGCAATACTTACGCGTTTTTGAAATCGCTAAATTTGCCACAAAAAGAGATTTTGTTTTTGATGAATTTTGCCTCTTGCGAGGACGAGGCTGTGGGAATATTCGAAAACCTAAAATCCGTGGCGCAAAAGAATTTGGGCGAGGTGAAATTTGGGCTAGTTGGCTTCATGCCTTATGATAAATATGTCTTTATAAACGCCCAAAACAGGGAGCTTTTCAGCATTTCGCGCCCGTTTTGCAAGGCTAGTATCGCGCTTCGTGATAGCGTAAGCAGGACGCTGGTGGCACTTGGGCTTGAAGCTTTGCCAAAGCGCGGAGGAATCGGTGGCTTTCTAGGAAAGCTTAGTAATTTAATCTAAATTTTAATCACACAATGCAAATACGAGAAATTTTACAAGATATCAGAACGGCGAAAAATAGCCTAAATTTCATTGAGCCGGGTGTTACGATTTTTGGCTCAGCGAGGCTAAATGCGAGCAATCAATATGTCAAAGACGCAGAAAAACTCTGTGCGGCGCTCGCTGATATGGGATATGCGGTCATCACAGGCGGAGGCGGCGGGATAATGCGCGGGGCAAACAAAGGCGCATTTGCTCGCGCAAAAGCCCCAAGCGTGGGCTTTAACATAAAGCTTCCTTTCGAGCAAAAAAGCAATGCGTTTTTGACTCACGATGTGCATTTTAAAACCTTCGCCCCTAGAAAAGGCGCGCTCATCGCAAATAGCGAAATTTTCGTCATTTTCCCGGGCGGGTTTGGGACGATGGACGAGCTGTTTGAGGTATTAACCCTCAAACAAACAGGCTTTAAAACAGCCCAAATTTACCTATACGACGCCAAATTTTACGCCCCTTTGGTGGAGTTTTTCAAAAGCTCAATGTTGGCTTTGGGGACGATTGATGAGGGCGATTTGGCGGGATTTAGGCTCTGTTCTAGCGTAGAAGAGATAATAGAGCATATCAAAAAGGAGAAAATTTGAAAATCATGGTCGCCCTAAGCGGGGGCGTGGATAGCTCGATGAGCGCGAAGCTTTTAAAGGACGCTGGGCACGAGATCGAGGGCTGCTATATGAAGCTACACGAAAAGCCGGGCTATCACGAGAAAAATATCGAAAAAGTGCGCAAAGTAGGGGAGTTTTTGGGGATAAAAACGCATATTTTGGATTTGCAAGATGAGTTTAGGCGCGAGGTTTATGAGCCATTTGTGCGCACATACCAAAACGGCCTTACGCCCAATCCCTGCGCGCTGTGTAACCGCACAATCAAGCTTGGCAAGCTTTTGGAATTTGCCTTTGCAAACGGCTGCGAACGCCTAGCCACTGGGCATTATGTGCGCGTGGAAAACGGACTTTTAAAAAAGGCGCGCGATGAGAGCAAAGATCAAAGCTATTTTTTGGCAAATGTTAATCCAAGTGCCTTAAAATCTATGATTTTCCCGCTTGGCGAAATGCTTAAAAGCGAGGTCAAAGCCAAGGCTAGCGCGTATCCAGAGCTCATCGAAATTGCTTCGCAAAGCGAAAGTAGCGAGATTTGCTTCGTGGAAAATACCTATATCGAAATTTTACAGCGCCACACAAATACCAAAACCCCGGGCGTGGTAAAAAACGCAAATGGCGAAATCATCGGCACTCACGAGGGTTATATGCATTATACAATCGGCAAAAGGCGCGGGTTTCGCATTGACGGCGCGCATGAGCCACATTTCGTGCTCAAAATCGACGCACAAAATAATGAAATCATCGTCGGCGGGCGCGATGAGCTCGATACTTACGAGTTTTCGACGCGAAATTTAAACGCATTTGTGAGCGTAGATGAAATTTTAAATGCGCCAAATTTGGGCGTGAAACTTAGATACCGAAGCACGAAAATCCCTGTAAAAATTGCGCTAAATGAGCGTGGCGGGGTTAGTGGCACGCTCTCTCAGCCGGCAAATGGCGTAGCTGGGGGACAGCTGGCGGTTTTTTACGACGAAGAGGACCGCGTGCTAGCCAGCGGGTTTATTGAGTAAAATTTTAAATTTGCAACGCTAGCTATTGTCATTGCGAGCAAGTCTTGCTTGCGTGGCAATCTACGATTTAAAAATTCATACCGCCAAATTTGCTGTCATTGCGAGAAAACGAAGTTTTCGAAGCAATCCAGGAAATTTAAATTCGAAATTCAACCTAAATTTAGCATTGAACGATTTTTGAATTTTAGGCTAAATTTTGAAATTCTCCGTAAGGGGGAAGGGGGCTTGAATTACTCTGCTTCGCTTCGCTCGCAAGAAATGCCGGCTGTCGCCGTCGCTACGCTCATTTTGCGAGGTCGCGCCCCTTCCCCCTTACAATCCCCCAACCCTCGACGACGCTTTACAAGGTGGCTAAATTTAGAAAAACTTCGTTTTTCTAAATTTAGCTGATTTTATTTTACTGAAATGCTTCGCATTTCTGTGCAATTGCAAAGTAAAATTCCGGGGCAGTGTTTGTGGAAATTAAAATTTCAAAATTTTATCTATATCAAAGCAAAATAAGGCTAAAATGCTCAGATTAATTTGAAATTTAAAGGAAGCAATAAATGCGTTGTCCCATGGCGACTTGATATTATCGGTGTTTTTCTAGGGCTAATCATTTATTCACGCATATTCATGCCGCGCTAGCGGCGCAAAATTCAGACTTTTTCTCAATACAATTTATAAAATTTTAAAACAAAAAGGATAAAAATGAAAAGTTATATCACAGGTTTTCCGCGCATTGGCGAGCAACGAGAATTAAAAAAAGCATTAGAGAGTTTTTGGGCAGGAAAGTGCGAACTTGGCGCACTAGAAAAGGTAGCAGACGAGTTAAAAGATCGTCACATAAAATACCAGTTAGAGGCATGGACTGGCTTAATTAGCGTAAATGATTTCTCATTTTATGATTTAATGCTCGATAATAGCGTGCTTTTTGGCGCAGTGCCTGAGAGATTTGCGCCTTTGAGTGGAGCGGAGCAGTATTTTGCGATGGCGCGTGGAAACAAAGACGCCGTGGCAATGGAAATGACAAAGTGGTTTAACACAAACTACCACTACATCGTGCCTGAAATCAGCAAAAATACAAAATTTAGCCTAAACGCAGACAAAATTCTAAACGAATACAAAGCAGCTAAAAATAACGATTTTAAGGATAGTTGCGCGTTGAAGATAAATTTAATCGGACCGATAACTTATCTAGCACTTTCAAAAAGCACGGACGGAAGCGAACCACTAGCTAAACTTGATGAGCTAGTAGAAAAATACGCCGAGCTTCTAGGCGAGATTTCAGCCCTTGATAACGAAGTCGTCGTTCAAATAGACGAGCCGATTTTCGTAACCGATAGGGGCGTGGAGCTAACGGGAAAAATCGCACCTGTTTATAACAAGCTAAATTCGGTCGCTTCAAACATTAAAATCGTATTTATGACATATTTCGAACACGCCACAGAAGCGTTAAAAGAAGTCGTTAAAACGGACATTTGGGCTGTGGGGTTAGATTTCGTCTATGCGAGTAAAGAAAATATCAAAGCCGAGCTTGAAATCCTAAAAAATGCGAAAACTACGCTATTTGCAGGGGTTATTGATGGACGAAATATATGGAAAAGCGACATTGATAAAAAACTAGAATTTTTGGAATTCGTCGCGCAGTATGTCAGCAAAGATCGCCTTTATGTGGGAACTTCGTGTTCGCTTTTGCATGTGCCATTTACGCTAAAATATGAAGAAAAACTAAACCCTGAGATTAAATTGTGGCTAAGTTTTGCGTGTGAAAAACTAGAAGAAGTCTGCATTTTAACGCACCTTTTCTTTAAAATTCCAATCTGCGACAGCGGTATCAAAAAATATGAAGAAAATCAAAAATCTGCCAAAACACGCTTAAATTCGCCGTTAATCCACGATATAGCGGTGCAAAATCGCGTGAAAAATTTAACCAAATTTGAGCGAAGTGATAAATTTGAAGACCGCATTAAAATTCAGCGCGAAGCCCTTGCTTACGGCGATTTGCCGACCACGACGATAGGCTCTTTCCCACAAACAACTGAACTTCGCCAAGTCCGCAACGCCTATAAAAAGGGTCTAATTAGCAAGGAAGCCTACGAAAAAGACATAAAAGCCTATATCGATGAGTGTGTGGCGTTTCAAGAAGAGATTGGGCTTGATATTTTAGTCCATGGTGAGCCTGAGCGAAACGACATGGTTGAGTATTTTGGCGAACAGCTCAAAGGCTACGCATTTAGCGCAAACGGCTGGGTGCAAAGCTACGGCAGTCGCTGCGTAAAACCGCCACTTTTATTTGGCGATGTTAGCCGTCCAAAGGCGATGACCGTGGAGTGGATAAAATACGCGCAAGGCAAAACAAGCAAGATTATGAAGGGTATGCTAACTGGACCTGTAACTATTATGAATTGGTCGTTTGTGCGTGATGATAAGCCTAGAAGCGAGGTTGTCAAGCAACTAGCTTTGGCAATTAGTGATGAAATTTCTGATTTACAAGTTGCAGGTATTAAGATAATCCAGGTCGATGAAGCAGCCTTTAAAGAGGGTTATCCACTTCGTAAGGAAAATATCGGCGAGTATGAAAAATTTTCAGTCGGAGCGTTTAAGCTCGCAGTTTCAAGCGCAGACGCTAAGACGCAAATTCACACTCACATGTGCTATTCTGAATTTAACGATATTATCAAAACGATTGAAGCGATGGACGCCGATGTTATCAGCATAGAAACGGCGCGTTCTGGCAACGAATTACTTAAAATTTTTAAATCGGTCGGCTACAAACAAGAAGTAGGACCTGGCGTGTATGATATACACAGCCCTCGCGTGCCAAGCGTAGAGGAAATGGTAGCGCAAATCAACGCACTTTTAGAAGTTTTACCAAAATCTCAGCTTTGGATAAATCCTGATTGTGGGCTTAAAACTCGCAAATGGGAAGAGGTAAAACCAAGCTTAAAAAATATGGTAGAAGCTGTGAAAATCGTAAGAGGATAGGAGTAATGCAGCGCGAGCAGGGCGGTGCAAAGCCCTGCGCGCTTCATAATCAACTAAAATGACATTTTTTTCGCCCGAGTTTATTTTGCTTTTTACGCTGTTTTTTGCCCTGTATTGGTCGCAAAAAGACAGCGTCTTTATCCAAAAAATCCTAATTTTGGCTGCAAGTTACGGCTTCGTCTGCTCTGTAAGCCCAAAATTTGGCGCGATTTTGTTTGCTTACTCGTGCTTTATCTATTTTGCTGGGAAATTTTTGAGGCGAAATTCCAGCAATTCTGCCATTTTATCGGCAGTTTTTGGCTCTATTTGTTTTTTGTGTTTTTTCAAATATTTTAGCCATATTAGAGAATTTTTCGCCATTGTTACAAATTTTTTTGGACTTTCCCCAATCGAGTCAATCGCCCTGCCACTGGGCATTTCATACTACACTTTTATGTCGATAACCTATCTCGTGGCTGTGGGCAAAAAGCAGTGCGAGGGGGCGGATTTTTTGAGTTTGCTTTGCTATCTCGCGTTTTTCCCAAGCGTGGTAATGGGTCCCATAGGCAGGGCAGTCGTGCATAAAAATTCCAAAGGATACATTAAAATTTATCCGGTTTTGCCACAATTTAATCAAAAAAAGAGCTTTAAAAACGGCGATAAAATTCTCGCGTTTTTTATCATCGGCGCTTTTAAAGTTCTTGTCATTTGCGGTCATCTCACGCCGTTTGTGGGTGAGATTTTTAGCAATATTTACGATTTTAGCGAGGTTAGCGCACTAAAAATTGTGTTGGCGATTTTGCTTTATTCTTTTGTGATTTATACGAATTTTAGCGGATTTATCGACATTGCGCGCGCCCTAGCGCTGGCACTTGGATTTGCTTTGCCACGCAACTTTCACATGCCATATACTGCGCGAAATATCGATCAGTTTTGGGATAGGTGGCATATCAGCCTTTCTACCTTTATCCGCGATTACATTTATATTCCGCTTGGCGGGAATTGTGGCTGGGGCAAAAAACTGCCAGTAAAGCTCAAAATCGGCGCAAAGAAAAAGAAAAAGAAAAAAGCCAAAAAAGAGATAATCGAATTTGTCGAAGTGCGCGGTGCGTGGAAGTTTTGGCGTATGAATTTGAATATAATGCTAGCGTTTTTGCTCTCTGGAATTTGGCATGGAGTGGGGCTAAATTTCGCCATTTGGGGGGCGTTGCATGGCTTAGCATGCGTGTGGTTAAAGTGCCTACGCGCCTGCAAAGTAAAGCCGCTAAATTTACACTTTTCTAGGTTGATTACCTTTATCTATGTCAGTTTTGCGTGGGTGTTTTTCGCAAACACTGATTTTAGCGAGATTGGCGCGATTTTCTCGGCTTTAATCACAGCGCCGATTTATCAGAGCAAATTTGAAATTTTGCTAGTTTTGGCTGTTTTGATTTTTGTTTTGATTTATCCTAAATTTTTGGTTACAAACCGCCTAATTGAGGGCTTTTTAAAGAGATTGCCATTTTGGCTAAAAGGGGTAGTTTTGGGCGCGGTTTTTTGCGCGATTTATCTTTTGATGCCAAGTGGAATTCCAAATTTTATTTATGCGAGTTTTTAGATGATTAAATTTTTGTTTTCGTTGGTTGTGGCGTTTTTGATTTTAGCTTTTTTTGCGCAAAATTCCTTGATTTATTACGCGAATTCGCGCTTTGGCTCGAATTTTGGTTTAGAAGAGTATTTGACGAATTCGCCTTTGAGATTTGGGGGCGAATTACAATCAAACATTAGCCAAAAAATCCAAAATTTCACGCCAAATTTAAAGGCGAAATTTGCGAGCTTCTCTCCGCAAACAGCCACTTACACGCTTGCTAGTAACACTGCGCCCGTTATCGCTCCAAGCGATAAAGATGCAATCATCGAGCGCGAGCTCAAAAAAATCGAAGCAGTCAAGCTAACCGATACAACTTTGCCTAAAATTGATAATAACAAAAGCGCGAATTTAAGCGTGCCAAAGCCTAGCGAGGCGAACGAAACCGCGCCAGTTTCCAAGCCAAAAATTGCGAAAAAATCTAATGAAAAAATCGCGCTTAAAGCCGGTCAAACCGTGCTATTTATCGGCGATAGCCTAATGCAGTATGTGGGTATGAGCGCTAAGAAATTTTTCCCAAAATCAGGGCTAAAAGTGCTAGATCTTAGCAAGCAATCAACCGGCCTAGTCGATAAAAAGGGGCACAACTGGCAACAGGTTTTATCCGAAAATTTGGCAAATAACGAAAATATCGGGCTAGTGGTGGTGTTTTTGGGTGCGAACGATACTCACCCGCGCAAGATTAATGGAGCTGTGCGAAGCGTAGGGAGCGAGGTTTGGAGCGAATTTTATGCTAGCAGGGTCAGGGAGATTTACGATACTGCCGAAAAATACGGCGCAAAGGTGCTGTGGCTGGGGCTTCCGTGCATGAACGAAGCGAAATTTGAGCAAAAAACCGAGGCGATTAACAAAGTCTATAAAAGTGTGAATAAAGAATTTGGCGAAATTTACATGCCTACAAGCCCATTTGTGTGTGAAAATGGCGCATACAAGGTCTATCTCAAAAATGGCAAAAGCCAAATTCGCGTCCGCCAAGACGACGGAATCCACATCAGTAAAAAAGGCTGTGAAATCATAACCCAAAAAATCTTAGCAAGGATTAGCGTTGAATAGCCTTGTGCGCGCGCTTTTCGCGGTTTTGCTCTGCATTAGTGGCGCGCTAGCGCAGGGCTTTGGGGTGAAGTTTTTGGGCGATTCACACCTTGGAAGCGACGCGCTAATACAGGCATTTAGAGATGAATTTTTTGGTGGAGGCGACGATAGCGTGGGCTTTATCGCCCCGCTAATGCCTAAATTCCACGCTAGTGAGGCGGTGAAATTTAAAAACGAGGGCTTTGAGATTATCTCATCGCGCAGGGATACAGACCCGGATTTCCCGCTATGTGGGGTCATCGCAAGGGCGAGAAATGGGGCGAGCTTGCAAATCGAGCTTAAAAAGCTAAGTGGCGAATTTGAGGTCGAAGTGCTTCACAGAGTGGGCGGAAATGGCGAAATTTTCGAGATTATCGACGCTAGCGGGCGGAAATTTCGCATAAATCATCTTTTGCGAAATTCTTGGGAATACACTCGCTTTACGCTCGCTTTTCCGGTGCAAATCCGCTCTTTGCGCGAGGGAGCCGAGCTTGGCGGGTATAAAATTTACCGCAAAAATGGCAGTTTCGCTGATAGTTGCGCTAGTAATGGCGCGTATTCGAGTGTGTATCAAAAATGGGGCAAAAACGCCTTTATTAGGGATTTGGCACGACTTGATTACGAGCTTTTTATCATCGCTTATGGCACAAACGACGCCCTTGATAGCAACTTTGATGAGGCGAAATTTTACGCGACTCTACGGGGGTTGGTGCGCTCGCTTCGCAAAGGCTCGCGCAGAGCAAAAATCCTGCTCATTGCCCCGCCTCGCAGCCCCAAAGTGCCAAACGCCGCGCGCGCAGCAGCCGTGATAAGGCACCTAGCCAGCGATATGAGGCTTATGTTTTATGATTTTGATATGGCGATGAGCGAGGATGGAGGCTGGGAGGGCTGGCGCAAAATGGGGCTAATCAGACCCGATGAAATCCACCTAGAAGCTGGGGGTTACGAGAGGCTTGGGCAAAATCTAGCCAGGCTTTTGAAGCGAAATTTGATAGAATTTTAAATTTAGCATAACCCGCTAGCGCAACCTTTTAAACACTGCCCCGGAATTTGTAAATTTTGTATAATCTGTCATTGCGAGCAAAGCGAAGCAATCCAGTAAAATTTTCAGCACACTTCAACTTAAATTTTACTTCCAATTTGTCATTGCGAGAATTTTTTGCGAAGCAAAAATTCGAAGCAATCTACGAATATAAAATTTCAAGGCAGTGTTTTTGCAGAATTTATAAAATTTCGCCTAAAATTTCAGTGTTCGTTCAATGCTAAATTTAAGTAGAATTTTGCTTTAAATTTTACTGGATTGCTTCGGCGTTATCACGCCTCGCAATGACAGTGAATTTACACACTTTAAATTTTATGCTCGTAGATTGCTTCGAGCCTTTCGGCTCTCGCAATGACAAATTAGGCAAAATTCGTGCTAATCTATGAATTTAAAATTTCGGGGCAGTATTTTGCAGAAATTTGAAATTTAAAATTTCACTGCTGTATCAGGCCTGGTGCAGTTCTCTCATGCCTTTTATGCAAATTTCCACTACTTCTTTAATGTCCATATTAAGCATTTCGTAACCCTTTAAAATCACGCTTCTATCGCATTTGGCGGCAAATTTTTTATCTTTAAATTTCTTCATTACACTGCTAGCGCCTAAATCCGCAAAGCCGTTTGGGCGCATTTTGGCGCAGGCATCGATTATGCCTGTTAGCTCATCGACGCAAAATAGGCTTTTTTCTAAATTTGAAATCGGCTTGACATCAGTGCAAATGCCGTATCCGTGGCTGAGTATCGCCCGCACGCTAGCTTCATCTACGCCAGCGCCCAAAAGTGGCCCCTTCGTGTGCGCTAGGTGCTCGTCTGGGAATTTTTCGTAGTCGAAATCGTGCAGATAGCCGATTGCTTGCCAGTATTCTTTATCCTCGCCGAAATGCTCCGCCATAGCCCCCATTGCGGCCATTACATTTTCGCAATGCGCGATTAAATTTGGCTGTGAAATTGCGCCTGAGATTAAATCTTTTGCCATTTTCAAATTTAACATTATTTTTTCTCGCTTTCGTTTCGTGCTTTCATTTTTTCAAATTCGATTGAAATTTCGCTTAAATTTGGCTCGTCCGCCATTTTATCTAGCACAGAGTTGTATTTATTGACTAGCATTATGGCAATCATCGAAAATGTAAATCCGGGCAGTAGCGAATAAATATAGCCCGATAAATCGGCAATTATCCAGATTATGACGGTGATTCCGCCCACTAGCATGCCACACAGCGCGCTTAAAGCGCTCATGTGTTTAGAATACAGGCTAAAAAGCAGCACCGCGCCAAAACTCGCGCCAAAGCCCGCCCAAGCGTGTCCGACGACATTTAAGACGCTATCGTCCCACAAAAACGCCGCAATCGTAGCTAGCACCGCGATGAAAACGACCGCGAGGCGGGAGACTAGGGTTTGCGTGGCTGATGAGACCTCTTTTTTATAAAATGCGAAAATGAAATCTTTTGTAACCGAGCTAGCACTGACCAAAAGCTGGCTAGAAATCGTGCTCATAATCGCAGCTAGCACGGCTGAAATAATCACGCCAAGGATAAATGGGTGGAAGAAAATTTTGCCAAGTTCTAGGAAAATTTTCTCTGGATCACTGATAGATAGGGAGTTTTGGTGAAAATACACTAGGCCGATTAGTCCGCTAGCCATCGCCCCAAGCAGTCCAAAAACCATCCACGAAATGCCAATTCTGCGCGCAGAACTCATCTCGGCTGAATTTCTAATCGCCATAAATCGCACGATGATATGAGGCTGTCCAAAATAGCCAAACCCCCATGACAAAAGCCCCAAAATTCCAAGAAAAGTTTGCCCCTCAAACAGATCCAAATGCGACGGACTGATTTTTGATACCTCGTTCCAAAAGCTCGAACTATCTGGGATTTGTAGCGCATTAAACGAAAATGCTGGAATCATAATTAGCACTATAAACATTAACGCGCCTTGAAAAGCGTCTGTTATCGCCACGGCCTTAAATCCGCCAAAAAATGTATAAAACACAACGATACAAATCGTCGCAATCGCGCCGTAAGCGAAATTTAGTCCGAAAAATGTCTCAAAGCTCTTTCCGCCTGCGATGATTCCGCTAGAAACATATAGCGTGAAAAATACGATAATCAAAAGCCCAGAGATTATGCGAAGAGATTTTGTTTTGTCTTTAAAACGATTTTCCAAAAAATCAGGGATTGTAATGCTATCGCTTGCGACTTCGGTGTAAATTCTAAGCCTTTTTGCGAGAAATTTATACGCACACCACGCACCGATACAAAGTCCGATTGCAATCCAAACTGTGCTAATTCCAGTAGCAAAAAACGCCCCAGGAAGCCCTAGAAGCATCCAACCGCTCATATCGCTTGCACCTGCGCTAAGTGCGGTTACAAAGGGGTTTAATCTGCGATTGTCGATGAGGTATTCGCTCAGGCTTGCGTTTTTGTCGTAGTAGTGTCTGCCGATGATGACGAGGGCTAGGAAATACATAGCGATCGAGGCATAGATCCAATAACTCATTTTCCACTCCTTAAAAGGTGCGATTTTATCAAAATTTACTTGAAATTTATCAAAATTTTAGTATGCTTTTAGGCTAAATTTTAATTTAAAGGCTGGGGATTGAACGAGAGAATTTTAAAGATTGTTTTTTCGTTGATTATCATCTGCGCAGGAATTTATTTTTGCTATCCAGATAACTTAACAGACGCGCGCAAAATGGCGCTTGTAAATGCTTATGGTGTTACGCTGATACTCACAAGTGGCGGTATCGCGCTTGGTATAGTTTTGGGATTTATTTTGGCGTTTTTGAAATTTTTGGATAATAAAATTTTAAATTTTATTATCGACGAGTATGTCGATATCATCCGTGGCACGCCGATAATCATACAGCTTATGATTTTTGTTTTTGTCGTTTTTGCGACTTGGCAAAACAATATTTTCGCCGCAATCGTAGCGTTAGGTCTTAACAGCTCGGCCTATGTGTGCGAGATCGTCCGTAGTGGAATAAACAGCGTCGATCGCGGTCAAATGGAGGCTGCGCGCGCTATGGGTCTGTCGTATTCGACAGCGATGAAAGTCATTGTTTTCCCGCAAGCGATAAAAAATATCTTGCCAGCTTTGGCAAACGAATTTATCAGCCTTTTTAAAGAAACTTCGGTCGTGGGACTTGTAGCGATTACGGATTTGACATTTTATTCAAAAAGCCTGCAAGCCTCGCTATATACGGTTCAGCCGATACTTTTCGCGGGTGTGATTTATTATGCGAGTGTGAAATTTTTCTCGCTTTTGGTTAAAATTTTAGAATCAAGGCTAAATAGACATGATTGAGATTACAAATTTAAGCAAAAATTATGGCGAGCTTTGTGTTTTGAAAAACATTTCAAAAACCATAAATAAAGGCGATATTGTCGCAATCATCGGACCTAGTGGGAGTGGAAAATCGACATTTTTGAGATGTTTAAATTTGCTCGAAACCCCAAGCGAGGGCAGTATCAAAATCGGTGGCGCAGACATTACCGATAAAAAAACCGATATCAATAAAATTCGCCAAAAAGTCAGCATGGTTTTTCAGCATTTTAACCTTTTTGCGAATAAAAATGTTTTGCAAAATTTAACCCTAGCCCCGGTAAAAGCTGGAATTTATACCCCAGAAAAAGCCAAAGAAAAGGCAATGGAGCTTTTGCGAAAAGTGGGTTTGGAAAGCAAGGCGGAGGCTTTCCCGCACAAACTCTCAGGCGGGCAAAAACAGCGCATCGCAATCGCTAGAAGCCTAGCGATGAACCCAGATGTGATACTCTTCGACGAGCCTACGAGCGCGCTAGATCCTGAGATGATAGGTGAGGTTTTAGCTCTTATGAAAGAGGTTGCCAAAGAGGGCATTACAATGCTTGTCGTAACCCATGAAATGGGCTTTGCGCGCAATGTGGCAAATAGAATATTTTTTATGGACGGCGGAAATATTTTAGTCGATGATACGCCTAAAAATGTTTTTGAAAATCCGCAAAATCCGCGCTTAAAAGACTTTTTAAACAAAATTTTAAACCATTAAAAGGAGCAGAAATGAAAAAATTTCTTAAATTTATGTTGGCAGCTAGCTTGGTTGGCTCAATTGCTTGTGCAAAAGATGTCTATGTAATGGGCACAAACGCCGAATATCCGCCATTTGAGTTCGTAGATGAAAACTCAACTATCACTGGATTTGATATTGATTTGGTAAATGAAATTTCAAAAAGAGCCGATTTGAAAATCGAAATTTTAAATATGAGCTTTGACGGCTTAATCCCAGCGCTAAAAAGCGGCAAAATCGATCTAGCAGGATCAGGTATGAGCGCGACAGCAGAGAGAAGAAACGCTGTGGATTTCACAAATTCATACTATGAGGTTGAAAATTTATATATCAAACACAAAGACGACGATAGCCTAAAAACCAAAGACGATCTTAAAGGCAAACGCCTAACAGCGCAACTTGGCACAATCCAAGAAAACGCAATCCGCGAAATTCCTAGCGCAGATGTCAATCCAGCAGAAACCGTGTTTGCTGGCGTGCTACTAGTAAAAAACAAAAAGGTCGATGCGCTTTGCGTGGATTCATCTGTGGGCGTGGAGTATTTGAAGAAAAACGACGATATCGTGGAGTTTATGAGAGAGTCTGACGGAAGCGACGGATTTGCCTTTGCTTTCGATAAGGGCAAATATCCTGAGCTTGTGGAGAAATTCAACAAAGCAATCGATGAGATGAAGAAAGATGGCTCATACGACAAACTTTTAGAAAAATACAACCTAAAATAATCCAAATTTGGCGCAAAATTTAGCCTTTAAATTTTGCGCTTTTTTCTATTTAAAGGGCTTTTATGAAAAAACTGATTTTTATATTTTTATCGCTTTTGGTTACGAGTGCGTGTGCGAGAAATGATGATTTTATCGTGGCGAAATTCCTAGGCTTCGTCCAAGACGAGGATAGATTGCTTTTTAAACGGGGCAAGACAAGGCTAATGTGCAAATTTAGCGAAGTTACGCTAATTAGTGAAAAGCAAGTCGCTAAATGTATCAAAGACAAAAAAGATTTAAAAACTTTCAAAAAAGATCAAAAAAATATGATCGAAAAATTTCTCGTCCCAACCCAGCGATATTTCATAAAAATCAAAGCCGAGGGCAAAAACGAGCTGATTTGCGATATCAGCACCGAAAAGTCAAATTTGGGGCTAGATTTGGTAAGGGCTGGACTTGCTATGCCTAAAAACGACGATAAAGAGGCGTTTGTGAAGGCTAGCGTTTTGGCGATTGAGGGCGAAAAAGGGTTTTTTGGCAAAAAATATTCAAAGGTAAGCAAATGCGCCTTTGGCATAAAAGATGAGCCAAAATCAAAGCCTTCTGAGCCTAAAAAAGAGCCTAGTGCAGAGCAACCTGCGCCTAAAACAGAAGAGCCAACTCCAAACAAACCAACGATAGAAATGTCAATCAATGAGTGAAATTTACGCCATTACCGATGATGTTTTGACGCCAAATTCTAGTGTTTTTTCGCAGGTGCGTGAAATTTTAGATAGTGGCGTCAAACTCGTGCAGTATCGCTCCAAACTCCCGTGCCAAGACGAAACTCTCATCGCCTCGCTAATCTCACTTTGCGAGGATTATGGCGCGAAGCTAATCATCAATGATAATGTCGCTTTGGCGAAAAAACTCCGCGCTCACGGCGTGCATATCGGCAAGGATGACGGCGAGATAAAATCCGTGCGAGAGTATTTGGGGCGAGATAAAATCATCGGCGTAACTTGCTACTCTGATTTAGAGCGAGCGAGAGCGGCGCAAGAGGGTGGTGCGAGTTACGCTGCGTTTGGGGCGATGTTTGCCAGCTCCACCAAAAAAGAGGCCTCGCTTTGTCCGCACGAAATCGTGCAAATGGCAAAGCGTGAGCTTGAAATCCCAGTTGCGATAATTGGCGGGATTAGCGAGCAAAATTTAGCCCAAATTTTGGCGTTAAACCCCGATTATATCGCGCTTGTGAGTGCGATTTACAGACCAAATAGCATTTCGCAAAACATACAAAATTTACAAGGCATAATCAATGGATATAATTAGTGCGATAATTTTAGGCGTTGTCGAGGGGCTGACCGAGTTTTTGCCCGTAAGCTCGACAGGACACATGATTTTGGCGTCGCATTTTTTGGGCTTGGAGCAGACAGACGCGCTTAAATGCTTCGAGGTCGTAATTCAACTAGGCTCGATTTTAGCGGTAGTTTTTATGTTTTTTGAGCGACTTAAACAGGATTTTTCGCTTTGGGTGAAGCTAATGGTCGGATTTTTCCCCACAGCAATCATCGGATTTTTGATGTATAAGACGATAAAATCGCTATTTTCGCCTGCTACGACAGCGTATATGCTTGTCATTTGGGGCGTGATTTTTATCGTGGTCGAGTTACTTCGCAAGAAAAATCCGCCTAAAAGCCAGAGCGAACATTTCAGCGAAATTTCATACAAACAAGCTTTTATAATCGGGCTTTCGCAGTGTTTTGCTATGGTGCCGGGCACTTCTAGATCGGGAGCGACCATTATCGCTGGGCTTCTTTGTGGGCTTAGCCGAAATTTAGCGGCCAGGTTTAGCTTTTTGCTTGCGATTCCTACGATGTTTGCGGCGACTTTGTATGATACTTACAAAAATCTTGACACCTTCGCGCAAAATTCGCAAAATATTTGGATATTTTTAGTCGGTGGCGTTGTGGCGTTTTTCGTCGCACTTCTTGCTATAAAGCTATTTTTGAGCTTTGTTAGCAAATTTGACTTTATCCCGTTTGGAATTTATCGCATTATTGTAGGAATTTTGTTTTTGTTTGTGATTTTGTGATTTAAATTTCGCCAAATTTCGCTTCGCAAATTTTGGGATACTGCACCGAGAATTTTATCATTTTTTATTCTTTATTTATGATTATGGTGGGCAAGGATGCCTACCCTACGATACTAGTTCTTAGAAATACAAAATTATTCGGATAATAAAAAGCGTTTATTTGCATAATATTCCCCATTTTTACAATAGCACTCAACTGTATCGTCAAAAATAAATTCTAAATTTTCATCAAAATCATTTACAAAATCTCTTTTGTCAATTATTTTAAAAATATTTTCTTTTATAAGCTTGGCTTTAACTGGTCGCCAAACCAACAAATCTTCATTTAAAATTTTTACATAAATTTCAGTAATCATATTTAAATCCTATTCCGGTATGAAAAATTCGTTTTCATTTGTTGGTAATTGAATTAATAAACCAGTTTCGTCTAGTTTTACTATATCAATACAATATAAACACTGTTTATTGATATATCCCAATAATATTGCTTCGCATACAATTTCATCGACATCATAAAAACGAATTTCCGAAATTATTGATGAACGATTGCTTTTTGGATCAATTTCTTGTTCATAAACAAAATCAAAGCTACCACTACAATCGCCCCATTCAACTACCTTATTTGAGTATTTGAAATAAATATCCTTATAATCATCTAGTTTATTTTTAAGCAATACTTTAATTAATAGTTGCTCTTTTTTTGTCATATTTCTAATAATGCTATTATTCAACGGTTATCCTTCCTATATTGCAGCACCGTAGGGTGGGTATCCTTGCCCACCGAATTTTATATTTTTATCAATTTTCATTATATTCCTTTAAATTTTTATTATCATACTCACTTCATTAATTCTAATGTATAGCAGAAATCCCCATATTACGCTAACAATCATAAACCATATTAAAGCTACGCCACCGTTTTTACTAGGGTCGATACTTAATATATTAATTAGTTTTATATCAGATTTATTTATGCCATTTTTAAATATACAATATCCAAAGTATGTAAGTATTAAAATACATAAGATATCAAAAAAATTATTACTACCTAAAAAATCTATTGAAATTTTCATTAGTAGTATAATACAGCTTATTGGCACTAATGCGAATATAAATTTTTTAAAACTATTCATTGTTTTTACCATTTGTTATATTTGGAACAACTGCTCTACCGATACCCGCACCAGCTTCAAATTTGTTTTTAAATGTTTTCATTTATTTATGCCTTATGTAAATCATTGCTGCCCAAACGAAAATCCAACAAATAAGATAGAATAAAGCAACACCGCCATATTTTACTATCTCCATGTCTTTTATTTTTTGCCATTTAAAATCATCTTTTTTTACTCCATTTTTTAGCACAAAAAAGACATTTATCGAAATTAATATAATACAAAATATATCAAATACTCTATTTATTCCAAAAAGTTTAAATAAAACAAATAGTATTGCAAACCAAAAACATAACATAATTATAAGAAACATAGCTTTTTCCTGTTTATTCATCATTTTCGGCTATACTCTTTGTAACAGTACCGTAGATGGGTATCCTTGCCCACCGAATTTTATATTTTTGTCAAATTTCATCGTTTTTTTATCCTTTATTTATCATTATTTCAAATTTGGCGCAGTATTTTCGCCTTGCGGGGGCGATTAGCAACGATATTTTCCGCTTACGAAATTTATCTTTGTGCGGATTTTGACGATTTCTTTGAGCGCGTGGGCGAGGTAGGCGATATCGTCCTCGTCATTGACCCATGAGAAGCTTGCCCGCACCCAGCTTGGTTTGGTCTGATTTACGGGATCTGGCGCAAGTCCTGTCAGATCAAATCCATACGGTGCCGCGCAGTCGCACCCAGAGCGCGTTTGGATTTCGAATTTCGAGCTAAGCACGGAGGCTAGGGCGTCAGAGGCTAAATTTTGCATATTAAACGCAAAAATCGGCACCCTTGGCGCGCTTAAATTTCCGTAAATTTTAATCTCTTTAATTTTTGAAATTTCATCGATAAATTTCGCATTTAGCGCGCTCTCTCGCTCTTTTATCGCCGTAAATCCCACCTTACGGCGCAAATCCAGCGCCAAATACGCCCTAATGAGCGCCGTAATCCCCGGCGTGCCTGGCTCTTCTAGCCTCTCTTTGTCGATGACGAAGCTTTGCGTGCTAAAATCAGCGTATTTTACCGCGCCACCGCCCGCAAATGTGGGCTCCGCGCCTTCTAAAAACTCTTTTTTCAGTGCCAAAATCCCGCACGCGCCCACTCCGCCGATTAGTTTGTGTGCGCCAAAAAACAGCCCGTCGCAAAAGCCCAAATCCACATTATCATGCGCCACAAGCGCGCTAGCGTCGATGAAAAGTTTCGCGCCGTGCATTTTCAGCGCCAAAAATACCCGCTTATAATCGACTAAAATCCCAGTGGCGTTAGAACACGCGCTAAATACGCCATAAATTTCGCGCCCTTTATTTGCGCCTAAAATTTCATTTAATTTGCCAAAATCCATAAGCCCGTCTGCGCCCAGTGGCACGCGCACGAGTTCGCACAGAGCCTGGCGCAGGCTGATTTCGACCGAGTGGTGCTCGTATGGTGAAATCACGATTAGTGGAAATTTCGCGCGCTCATTTGTGGCGAAATTTGTCAAATTTAGCCGTTTTTTGGTGTTTGGCGGCAGGTAAATGCCTAAAATTTCCCATAGCTTCTTAATCGCGGCTGTCGCGCCAAATCCGCACGAGATGAGGTAGTATCTGCCAGCGCACCCTAGCATTTCTTTGATTTTGGCGCGCGCGTTTTCGTAGTATTCGCTCGTGGTGTGGGCGTTTTCGCCACCAAGAGAGTGCGTGTTGGCATAAGTGCGCAAAACCCGCTCGATTTCGCGCTCGACGCTATTGCACGCTAGCCCAGACGCGGCGAAATCGAAGTATTTGAGTCCCTCTTTTAGTATTAAATCATTTTTTATTTTTTCGATTTGCATTTTTTGCTCCAAAATTTTGTAAATTATACCTAAACTTGCTAAAATTAGCCGTTTTAGGAGGGGTGAAATTCTAGGGTTAAAACACACGGCTAGCAAATTTGGCCATTTGGAACTGAGTGAAATTTTGAAATTTCACTTCGTATTCGATGCTTTTGATATTTGCGCGAAATATGACGATGTATTTAGCGCGATAGAGGCTGAAATTTTGCCGAATTTTAGGGAGATTGGCGAGAGGTTTAGTTTCGGCGGCGAGTATGAAAAAGAGCTAAAACAAGCGTTGATGAAATTCGCCAAATCAGATCGCAAAAAAATCGGTGTCGCAAAGATACTGCCCCGCTTCACCGCCCAAAAAATCACGCAAATTTTGCTAGAAGCTGGGTTTTTAAATTTAGAAAAATCGCACGAAAAACGCCCCGTAAAACTGCATAAAAATGATAAATTACCACGAATTTTAAGACGCTATCAAATCACAGATAAAGTCCATTTTAACGATAATTTCTCGCGGTTTTGGTTCAGGTTTATCGAGCCAAATTTGCAAATTTTGGCGCAGGGCGAATACGAAAAAGTCATCGGCGAGATTAGAGAGGATTTCGATAATTACGCGAGTTTTGGCTATGAGATACTCTGCCGTGAACTGCTCGCAAACTACCTAAATATCGACATTTCGCAAATTTCGAGTTATTGGGATAAAAATAGCGAGATTGATATTTTCGCGAAATTTGAGGGGTTTTTAATCGTGGGCGAGTGTAAATACAAAGAGCGCAAAATCTCAAAAAATGTCCTAAACGAACTGCTCGCAAAGTGCGAAAATTCCGCACTTGCGCCCGATATGGTGGCGCTGTTTTCAAAATCTGGGTTCTCAGGCGAGCTAGAAAAAATCAAAAATGATAGAATTTTGCTTTTTGATATAGAGGATTTTAAAATTTTACTTTGATTAAATTTGGCTAAATTTAAAGCTAAATTTAGTATAATCGCAGTTTTTATGCAACCAAACTAAGGAGAAAAAATGGCTTATTCAATGGGCGATTTGAAAAAAGGTCTTAAAATCGAAGTTGATGGAATTCCGTTTAAAATCGTAGAATATCAACATGTAAAACCGGGCAAGGGTGCGGCTTTCGTGCGCGCGAAACTAAAATCCTTCATCGACGGTAAGGTTTTGGAAAAAACTTTCCACGCAGGCGATAAATGCGAGGAGCCAAATTTAGAGCAAAAAGATATGCAATACCTTTATGATGACGGCGAGTATTGCCAATTCATGGACACAGAGAGCTACGAGCAAGTAGCAATCGCTGACGAGGATGTGGGCGAGGCGAAAAAATGGATGCTCGATGGTATGATGGTTAGCATTATGTTTTACAACGGCAAAGCGATTGGCGTGGAAGTTCCGCAAGTAGTCGAGCTAAAAATCGTCGAAACTGCGCCAAATTTCCGTGGTGATACACAAGGAAGCAACAAAAAACCAGCGACCCTTGAAACTGGTGCGGTCGTGCAAATCCCATTTCATGTGCTTGAAGGCGAGGTTATCCGCGTAGATACCGTGCGTGGCGAATATATCGAAAAAGCAAACAAATAATTCTTCCTTCCCTGATTAAATTTGGCGAATTTGCGAAATTTGCCAAATTTAGCGGGGAATTTTAAATTTAATCCTTAAAATTTGTTGTTAAATTTTGTCAAATACTCTTGCGCTTTTAAACACTGCGCCGAAATTTGGTTTGGGCTTGAATTTGGTTTGGGCTTGATTTTGGTTTGGGCTAATACTGCGCCGAAATTTGGGCGATATTTTTAAGCGCGTTCGCGTGGATTGTGTGGATTGTGTGGATTGTGTGGATTGTGTGGATTGTGTGGATTGTGTGGATTGTGTGGATTGTGTGGATTGTGTGGATTGCGTGGATTGCGTGGATTGCGTGGATTGCGTGGATTGCGTGGATTGCGTGGTTTGCGTGGTTTGCGTGGTTTGCGTGGTTTGCGTGGTTTGCGTGGTTTGCGTGGTTTGCGTGGTTTGCGTGGTTTGCGTGGTTTGCGTGGTTTGCGTGGATTATACTGCGCCGAAATGCGCGCGGTTCTTGCGTCATAATGTGTCGTGATTTGGCGCTAAAATTTGCGTGTGCAGGTTGGATTGCGTATCGCATGTAAGAAATTTGGCGTTTGGCGAAATTTTGCGCTTTAACTAAAATTTAAGAAATTTTTTGTAAAATTACAGCTTATCCAATTTATTCAATCGGGCTCATAGCTCAGTTGGTTAGAGCATCCGGCTCATAACCGGATGGTCCCAGGTTCGAGTCCTGGTGAGCCCACCACCACACAATTTCAGCCTTTTTCACAACCTTTCACAAACCACGATTTTAAGAGAGTTTTAAAGCATTTTCGATTACAATCAATTTCAGAGAAAATCAGCGATTTTCAGATAAAAATATAAGTAAATGTATAAGTAAAAATCCACAGAAAAAATTTACTTATACTTTTTACCTAACCACGATTTAAAGGGACTAAATGCAATGAGTGATAAAAAACACATTACCACAGACAGCCAACTAAAAAATTATAAAATCCCAAACGACATAAAGCCAAAGGCAAACGGAACAAAGAGCCAAATTTTAAAAGACATTACGCCGAATTTATATATCGAAATAACGCAAGGCAAAACAACCACGACCAAGACTTTTTATTACAAATACAAAACGCACGGCGCAAAAAATCTAATAAGCATAAAAATAGGCAAATATCCAAGCACCACGCTAAACGAAGCGAGACAAAGAGCCTTAGAGATTACAAACCAAAGAGCCAAAGGCGAAAGCATAAAGAGCCAAGCCACAAAAGCCCTAAAATTTAGCGATATTATAAGCGATTTTATAGCGCATAGCCAAAGCAAAGGACTAGCGCAAAGCACAATCAAAAAAGAGCTATCACGGATAAATATGCACCTTTTACCGCGCCTAAAAGAGCGCAAACTTTCAGAGCTTAAAAGGCGTGAATTAATCGAAGTTATAGAACAAATCCAAGATTACGAAACTAAGAATAATCTAACCTTTGAAACTTCACGGCGCACATTTAACATTTTAAAGCAAATACTAAAATTCGCCGTGAGTAAAGGCTTTATTGAAACTTCACCACTAAGCGATATCGACTTTAAAGACAGCTTTAAAACAGCTAAGCAAGAAAGGCATTTTAAAGCCATTACAGACCTTAACAGACTAAGCGATTTTATCACAGAGCTAAACACAAATACAACCATAAACCTAATTACCAAAAACGCCTTAAAATTTGCACTCCATACAGCACTAAGGACAGCTAATATCCGTTTTTTGAAATGGGATTATATAGACTTTGAAAAAAGCCTAATCACCATACCAAGCCAAAAAATGAAAATGAATAAGAGCGCAAACGATTTTTTACTTCCGATTTCTAAGCAAGTAAGGGCGATTTTGCACGAAATGCAAACGATAAAAAGGGGCGAATTTGTATTTTATAGCGATATAGCCAAAAGCAAGGCAATCAACGAGAACGCAATCAACCAAGCCATTAAGCGGTTAGGTTTTGGCGATGAAATGCACGGACACGGCGCACGAAGCACATTTAGCACGATATGCAACGAATACACCAAACTTCACGGTGCAAACTCCGAAATAATCGAACTATGCTTAGACCACGCACCACAAAACAGAATAAAAGCTATTTACGACCGAAGCGAAAGGCTAAACGAAAGAGCGCATTTAATGCAATGGTATAGCGATTTTTTAGAAAATTTAGACAAAGAGCAAAAAGGTTAGGTTATATTGTGTAACCTTTTTAAATAAAAATAACACGCAAGGGGCGAAAAAATGGCGAGAAGTAGCATAAATATAGACGATACATTAGGTAAAAGAGAACAAAAAGAGCAAAACAAAATAAAAAAAATTAAAGCTTTTTTTGACGAAGCATTAGACACTAACAAAGAAAAAGAACAATATCAAAAGAAAAATTATTCTATGTTAGAATTTTATTTGAATAAAATCTTTAATGATTTAGAAAAAGAATATAACGAAAATTTATCAATTTTAGATTTTGAATTTATGTTAAAATTTGAAAAATTTAGCAAATCAAAACACGAAGCATTAGAGATATTAAACGGATTATTTTCTTATCATTTTCATTTGAGATACCAAGATATACCTTTTGAAATTACAGAATACGAAATTTACTTAAAAGCTTTATCGTATTTAAAACAAGCTTTTAGATTTGATAGCGAAAACAACATTAAACCAGTTATGAATTTCGAAAATATGGAATATAATAATCGTATGGATACAATTTATAAAGCTTTTTTATTAGAGTGTGAAAGATATTTTCAGCCACATAAGCGTTATAAGGAAATATTTGAGAAAAAAGACAGGGAAATAGAATATAACTTTAATCAAAAAATGCTAGATTTATGCGAAATTTATGATATTGAAACAAAAAATATTTTTTCAAAAGCTGAATTTACAAACAAACTCAAAAAATTTTTAACGCTTGAACGAGTAAATAACTACAAAAAACAACCAAATTTTTAACCTTTCAAATTTGCGTGGAAAAAATTTTTCCACGATACACAAAGCCGAAAATAAGGCATTTTAAAGAAAATTTTCCATTTTTTAAAAAATCGTTTAAAACGCCAAAAAGCGCATTTTAAAAATTTAGTGGAAAATAAATTTTCCTTTTTTATACGCAACCAAACTTTTAAAATACGCCTAATTTTTCAATAACTAGCTAGAAAGAAAAAGAAAATCAATGAAAGGCAAAAATATGGAAGTAAAAAAAGACTATATAAACACGGCGCAAATTTGCGAGTATTTAGGCGGTATTTCAAAAACCACATTTTGGCGGTTACTACAAAAAGGCATTTTGCCACCGCCAAAATTACGCATAAGCAAAACGCTTATTTTATGGGATTTTAACGAAGTTAAAAAGAGTTTAGCCCTTATAAGTCAAAACGGCGCAAACGCAACAGAGAGCGCAACAGATAGCGAAACAGACAGCGCAAAGGGGGCTTAAATGAATAGCGCATTTTATAAAGCCATAAATAAATACCAATTAAAACGCCCTGTAAGCTTGAACCAAGTAAGCACAGAGTATTTAGAGAGCTTAGAACATTTTGTAAATGTATTCAAGCAAACACACGACACCACGCTAACCTTTGAAAGCTTTGTTTTACAATGCTACACAAAGGGCTATAAATTAGCAAATTTCGCAACGACTTTTATTTTATGGAGCGCAAAAAATCCAAAAGATAAAAGCAAAGGCGAAACGCTAAGGGAGCGCAAAGAGCGATTTATGAGAGATTATAAGTCAAGTTTAATCAACAACCAAAACGGCGCAATCGACGCTAAAATTTAAGACATAGAAAGGTTAAAAAATGAATTTTGAAAAATATTTAGAGATAATGCTAGTTTTATACGCAAATTATGACAAAGAGCCAAACAGCGAACTTTTAAAAGCGCATTATGAAATCTTAAAAAAATACGACCTAGACAGCTTTAAAAGAGCGATTTACAAGCTAATCACCACAGCCAAATTTTTGCCACGATTAAGCGAAATTATCGACATTTTAGAACAGCGTTTAAGTGATAGCGAACTTGAAAGCGAAGCCATAAGGGCGTATTTAATCGCCGATATAGCACGAAACAGACAAGGCGCATATAAGAGCGTATCTTTTTTAAACGACTATATCACCGAAACGCTAGGGGTTTTATATAAAAACTGGTATAACTTTTGCAACGAGTTAGAGAGTAAAAGAGATATCGAACGCCTAAATTTCGTTAATACTTACAAAGCATTAAGGCGCAAAGGCGATTTTACAGAACTAACAACGCCGTATTTAATAGGGCTAGAAATGCAAAACGCATTAAACAAATATGAGATAAATATTTATCTTATAGACAATCAAGGCGAAACAATGGATAAACAGCCTTTAATTCCATTTATGCAAAATTCAGCGCATAGTAACAGGCTGAAATTTGACCCACAAAAAGACAATGAGCCAAACAAAGAGCCAAAGAAATTAAGTGATATTTTTGGCGATAGTGAATTCAAATGAAAGAAAAAAGGGGCTAAAAAATAGCCCCTTATAGAACTAAATGCAAGGCGCATTATACCACAATAAACGACAATCGCAAACCACGCTTTTAAACGCCGTATTATCCACGCTAAACACCACACACGCAAGGCAAATCAAAGCGCAAATATCGCAATTCAAAACGCCTAATTTCAGCGGTATTGATAGCTTACGATTTATTACCACAAAAGCATTTTTAAAGCGATTTACGACAAAATTTTGTCTGAATTTAGAAAGCAAAAAGCTAAACACGCAAAGGGAAATTTACGCAAATTTAGGCGAACGATGCGAAGTCAGCACCACAAAAGCCCTAAAACTAACCAAGCAAATCACAATTATGGCATTTTACACGCACGACACAATCACAAAGAGCCGTAAAAGCAAAGATAGGCTAGATAATTACGCAATTTTATCAATTCACGGCTTACAGCAATACGACAACCAAACCAAAGAGCCATTAAAGCACGACAAACAAACAGCGCAAATTTTAAAATATTTGCTAAGGTATTGTAACCAAAGCAAAGAGCGCAAACAAATCAGCCTTAAAAGCTTTGATTATGCACTTGACTATTTAGAGAGCGCAACCATAAGCAAACAATACGCCCTAAGCAAAAACGAGCATTTAGGCGCAATAAAAGGCGTAAAATTTAGACAATGCAAAACCACGCTATACATACAAAACCAAGACAGCCAAAAACCACTTTTAAACACCTTACGAAAAATTAAAATTTACGATAAAACACACAAAAACGACTTAAAATTTCCACTAATTAGAGCAGAATTACTCTATAAAATCGACTAACCAAAAAACCCTAAAAAATAGGCTTTTTGAAATTGTGTGAAATTAATTGATAATATCTGAAAGACTTTGCAAAAAATCCCGCCTTAAATGGCGTTTTTTAGTTTTTTTTAAGAAATGGAGTAAAGCACGATAATAGCGATATTTGCAAAGAGTGAAAATACAGAAAAAATCGCCCCCTATAATTATATTAATACTTTAAATAAAGAGAAAAAATCTAAAATTTACACTCAATTTAAAAAAAAAGAAAATTTATATTTTTAGGGGGGATAAAAAATAAAAAAATTCTCTCTTTTTTTTGCTACTTTTTTTTCTCTCTTAAAAATCAACCGCGCACGACCGCGCGCCCCTAACCCCCTTTAAACCAAAACGCCCTAAACCTCAACCAAACGCCCTAAACCACGCTATTACTCACAAATTAATCACACCACGCAACCGCGCCGCCAAGCCCTAGCAATCACGCTAAACGCCCCTAAAATCGCAATCTATGCACTAATTTATCACAGATTTATCACACAAAAACCCAAAACGCATTTTAAAGCGATTTAAGCCCCTTTAACCCCTTACGAATACAAACACACCACCCAAACCCTTACAAATCAAATTAGACCCCTTTAAACGCTTTTAAACCACATAAACACAAATCACCAAAAACCACAACCAAACCAAAGAGCCAAAACAAAACCGAACACAAACCAAGCACGACCGCGCACACACCACCCAAAAGCGAACGCATAGACAATCAAGCCTTTAAGTAGCTATTTAGCAACAAAGCATTATAATTAATCTATGGAAGTGATTAAAGGGGCTAGAAAATGAGCGTTAAATTTAGCAAATTTACCGATAACGATATGACCGAACTATTAAACGACCAAGAAACACGCCAACACTACCTTAACGAAGTTATAAAGGGGGGCGATTTGGAAGAGTTTAAAAGAGCCCTTTTTTACCTTGCAAAGGCTGAGGGCGTAGAGAAAATAGCCAAAAAAGCAGAATTAAACAGAGAGAGTTTTTATAAGATTTTCAGACCAAATTCAAAGCCACGATTTGAAAGCATTTTTAAAATTTTAAAGGCTTTGGACTTAAATACCACTTTTGCATACAGCAAAGCTTAAATAAGTTTTGACCTAAAATTTAAGCCAAATTTGCAAAAACTTAAACAAAAAAGCCGTGAAACATATTTTTTAAGCTTACGAAACTTAAAGTCAAAATTTCGCAATCGTTAAAAGTCCTAAAATAGGGGCTTTTTAAAATTTAGTATTGAAAATTAAACTTTTCAAAATTATTTTTTTTCTTTGCAAACCTTAAAGAAAAAGTATAAGTAAATGTATAAGTAAAATGCTAAATTTTAAGAAGCAATAATCCCTTAAAATCGTCGTTATATCTCAATTTTAGAAAAATGGTGAGCCCACCATTACACAATTTCAGCCTTTTTTTAAAACTTTTTAAAAACGATTATATAAAATTAAAAAATAAAATTCAAAGCCCTGAATTTGGGCTTAGTGGTTATAAATTTATCGAAAATGTAAAATTTCCGTGCAGGTTACAGCGAGAGATTGCTTTGAGGGTTTTGATATCTTTTAGATTTAGTCTTGCGCTTAAAAATCCCCTGCTTGCGACTGGTTCTAACGAAGCCTTGGCTACGAGTTTATCATCTGCGTAAAGCTCAATCGCATAAATCCAGTGATCAGCGTCGCTTGGGTGGATTATTCCGCCTTGTCCGATTTTAAATTCGCCAAATTTATGGTGCAAAATTTAGAAAACAAATGAAATTTTAACCTTTCGTTATAAATTCAGCCCTAATTAAATTTGTTCTATGCAAATTTATTGTAAAATCATAAGAACATTATATTTTAAAGGGGAAAAAATGTCGCAAAGTGACGCTAATGCGCCTAAAAAGCGCGGTATATTTGCATGGTATTTTGAGTCAAGCCTACTTTGGCGCATAATGATTGCGCTTGTTTTGGGTTCGGTTTTGGGTATAATTTTACCGCAAAATGCCACCGTTGGCGATACCACTTGGGTATCGATTTTAACGCCGTTTGGTGATCTTTTTGTGCGAATGCTCAAAATGATTATGGTGCCTGTAATCGTCTGCTCGCTGATAATTGGCACAAGTTCGATTGATCCAGCTCACCTTGGTAAAGTTGGCGTCAAAACGATAATTTTCTACGCGATTACTACGCTGTTTGCGATCGCGATAGGTTTGGCGTGCGGATTGATTTTCAGCCCTGGTAGTGGGTTGGAGCTAGATGCTGCCAAAGCTGTGGAAAAGAGCGCAAACGCTCCTGCGATGAGCCAAATTCTACTAAATATTATCCCTACAAATCCGTTTGAGGCTATCGTTAAGGGCGAAATTTTGCCTATTATCGCGTTTTGTATTTTTGTGGGAATTGGCCTAGCGTATTGCAAAAGTAGCGACGATGAGCGCATTGCGCGTAGTGCAGAGACTGTGTATGCGTTTTTTGATGGTATGAGCGAGATTATGTTTAAGGTTATCCGCTGGGTTATGCAATATGCACCAATCGGTGTTTTCGCGCTAATGTTCGTTGTGTTTAACAAAGCTGGAATTGGCGCGATTAGCTCGCTTTTGACCGTTACGATTGCGCTATATGTGGGACTTGCGGTGCAGGTTTTTGCAATATATTGCGTGGTTTGTATGCTAATTGGCATAAATCCTGCGAAATTCCTCAAAAAAGTCCGTGCGCCTATGCTTACGGCGTTTGTTACCAGAAGCTCGAACGGCACGCTTCCTATTACAATGAGGACAGCTGATGAGGAAATGGGAATTCCAAAATCAATCTACGGCTTTGTTTTGCCTGTGGGTGCGACTGTGAATATGAACGGAACGACCGTATATTTGGGCGTTTGCACGCTTTTTATCGCTAATGCGTGCGGTATCGACCTAACCGCTCAAAACTACTTTACGATTATCATCACATCTATGCTAGCAGCTATCGGAACAGCTGGTGTGCCTGGTGCTGGCGCGTTAATGCTACTTTTGATACTAGAATCAGTAGGTATCAGCGTAACTGGAACCGTGGCAGTGGCTTATGGTATGATACTAGGCATTGACGCGATACTAGATATGGGGCGCACATCTATGAATGTTACAGGCGATGTCGTGGCTTCACTATATGTGGCTAAAACAGAGGGCAAACTAGATGCCTCAAAATGGGAGAATTAAATGCGTAGAGTCGGAGTAATCGGCGGTATGGGACCGCTAGCAAGTGCTGATTTGTATCTAAAAACGATAGAATTAACGGGGGCTAGAAGCGATCAAGAAAATATCCCGCTTCTAATCGATAGTTATCCGCAAATCGAGGATAGGACGGCGTGCATTTTCGGCGAGGGCGAGGATCCTACGCCAAAGCTAATCGAAAGCGCAACTCGCCTTAAAAATGCAGGTTGCGAGGCGTTTGTCATGGTTTGCAATACAGCGCATTATTTCGCACCAAGGGTTTTGGAGGCTGTGGATTTGCCACTAATCCATATCGCAAAAAACGCAGTTAGCACGATACAGACCCGCTATCCAAATGCCAAAAAAATCGCAGTTTTGGCTACTTCTGGCACGAAAAAGGCTAGGGTGTATGATGAGCACTTAGAGAATGCTGGATTAATCAGCGTAGAGCTTGGCGAGGAAAATCAAGCTAAGTTAATGGATTGCATTTACAAAGGTGTGAAAGCTGGCAAAACAGCAGAATATGTGGAGCTTTTTAAAAGCGTGTTAGATAGTATTGACGCGGATGTTTATATCGCTGGCTGCACGGAGATCCCGCTGTTTTTGCCACTCATTGAGACGGATAAGGTTTTCCTTGACGCTACGCTCGAACTTGCGCGCGCGATTGTGGAATTTGCCCGTTCATAGCCAAATTTAATAAATTTAGCCCAAATTTTGGGCTAAATTTTAAAATTTCAAATTTCTAAAATTCTTAAAATTCGTAAATTTCAGAAATTTCACGCAGCTAAAATTTCGCCCACTTTCTCGCCAAAATCGTCGCCGACGATGTATTCGGTAGGATAGATCAAAACCTCGTTTTCAAACCTCACGCGCAAAATTAGCCGTTTGGAGTTTTTCAAATCCCTGTCGTTGAAGGCTAGAGAGTAAATTTTTTGAATTTTGTCGCGGTTTAGCTCGCTAGCACTTATTTCAAACTCGAAATCCACGGCCTTTTTGCGCTGTTCTTCGCGCTCCTTTTTGCTTTGTTGCAAGGCCACAAGTGCGGCGTTTTCGCCCTTTTCAAAGCCGTTATCGCCAAAATTTCGCCTCTCTTTGCGCGCAGAGCCGCCATAAGCCTTCGCTTCGCTAGGGGCGTAGTTTTCGATATTTCGCGCCTCATCGAGCGATAAAATTTCATCTAGGTAAATTTGATATTTTCCGCCGTAAGTTCCTGTGTTTTTCGCAAGCCTTACCCAAAATGCCAGCGGGCGTTCTAGGTCGCTATCGCTTAGGGCTAGCACGCTTTCGCACACATCGCCAAATGCCGCGACTTCGAAGCTTCCTGATAAATCGAGTATGGTTAAATTTGCCATTTGCGAGCCAGATTTTGTGGTGCGAGAATTCACGCTTTCTATTTTGCCGACACACAAAAGCTTCATTGATGAGCCATCATTTTGCAAAATTTCATCAAATTCGCTCGATTTGCTGTGTGCGATAGGCGAAATTTCGCTCTCGAAAACTTTGAGCGGATTTCCTTGCAAAAATACGCCAGAGCGTGGTCTAAACCCAGCGTCTTTGGCGTTTTCTAGGCTTAGCATTGAAAGGAAGGAAACTTGATACGCTCCCTCACTAGCGGCACTTTTGCTGATTTTTATCATAAAAGCGTATGGTTTTTCAAGCTCAGCAGGGCTTAAATTTTCGATAGTTTTTAGCGTGTTGTCAAATACGGCTAGTTCATACGAGCCGTGCAAATCCAAAATGGTTAAAATTCCCATTTTTTTGCCGGTTTTTGTGATACGAGTAGTGATATCCTTGATCCGCCCAACGCTTAAAATTTCGGCATTATCGCCCGTAATCTCGCCAAATTGCGATGAGAGCAGGTAATCTATACCGCTCATTTGCTCTTTATAATCATCGAGCGGGTGGCCAGAGAGATACACCCCCACGGTTTGTTGCTCGAATTTTAAAATTTCACTTTGCGCAAATTCCTCAGCATTTTCCACGAAGCTTACTTTTATCCCCTCGGTCATCTCCTCATCTTCGCCAAATAGCGAGCTTTGAGCGTCTTTTTTGATTTCTGTGATTTTTTTCATCACATCTAGGATATTTTCCATGTTTTGGATAATCGCAAGCCTAGTTTTACCCAAACAATCCATTGCCCCACCGTAAGTTAGGGACTCGATGACCTTTTTATTGACCTTGAAATTATCCACTCTGGTGGCAAAATCATCGATATTTTCAAAAAGCCTTTCGTTTTGAAGCTCCAAGATATTTTCAATCGCAGCCGAACCCACGCCCTTAATCGCGCCAAGTCCGTAGATGATAGACTGGCCCGATTCACTTGCTTCATCGTCAATTACGCTAAATCCGCGCAAACTTTGGTTGATAGAGGGCTGTTTAAGGCCGATTCCTAGGCGCTTGGCTTCGTCTATGTATTTGGCGACTTTCTCTGTGTTTCCCTCCTCAGATGTGAGCAAACCAGCCATAAATTCGGCTGGATAGTAGGTTTTGAGATAGGCTGTTTGAAATGTAATCATCGAATAAGCCGCCGCGTGGGATTTGTTAAATCCATAAGAGGCAAATTTCATAATCATATCAAATAGCTCGTTTGCCTTGGCGACATCAAAGCCGTTTGTCTTAGCACCCTCCAAATACTGCTCTCTCATGTGAGCTAGCTTTTTTTCGTCCTTTTTACCCATGGCTCTACGCACCAAATCAGCTTCGCCAAGCGAAAATCCGCCGATAGTTTGCACTAGCTGCATGACCTGCTCTTGATAGACGATGATTCCATAAGTCGGCTCTAAAATTTCCTTGATTTGCGGGAACATATATGAGGCTTCCTCGCGTCCGTGTTTGATATCGATAAAGCGCGGGATTAGATCCATTGGACCTGGGCGATATAGCGAAATCATCGCGATGATATCCTCAAATCTATCTGGCTTTAAATTTACGGCTAAATCTTGCATGCCAGCGCCCTCGATTTGGAAAATTCCAAGCGTGTTGCCTGATTGGATTGTTTTATAAGTCGCAGGGTCGTTAAAATCTATTTTTTCCCAGATTATGTCTTTATCATATCGCCTTTTTATGAGTTTTAGCGCGCTGTCGATGACATCGAGAGTTTTAAGCCCCAAAAAGTCAAATTTGATGAGATCCACATCTTCTAGATAGTTTTTCATATACTGCGTGACGATACGCGCGTCATCGCCTTTATCCTGCTTGAAAAGCGGGGCCTTGTGCCATAACTCCTCGTTTGAGATAACCACGCCTGCTGCGTGCATGCCAGCGTTGCGGTTTAAGCCCTCTAATTGAAGCGCGAACTCCCATACTTGCGCGGCTGTGGGATCGCTTTGCAAAAGCTCGGCGATTTTTGGCTCTTGCTCGTAAGCGCCCGGTTTGTATTTATCACTAGCGGGATCTCCGACGCCAGTTAGGGTTACGCCAGGGCCTTCTGGGATAAGTTTTGCCATTTTGTCAGCTTGTGAGAGAGGCATATCGCAGACTCTGGCGACATCGCGGATTACGCCACGAGCTAGCAATTTACCAAAGGTCGCTACTTGGGCGACATTGTATTTGCCATACTGCTTTATGACATAATCAATTACTTCGCCACGCCTTGCTTGACAAAAATCCACATCAATATCTGGCATAGAGATACGAGCAGGGTTTAAGAATCGCTCGAAAAGCAGGTTATAAGGTATCGGATCTAGGTCGGTGATACGAAGCGCATACGCACAAATCGAGCCAGCCGCAGAGCCTCTGCCGGGTCCTACTGGGATATCGTGGTCTTTGGCCCAGTTGATGAAGTCTTGCACGATAATCATATAGCCTGAAAAGTGCATGTTTTTTATGATTTCAAGCTCTTTGTTTAATCTTTCTTCGTAAATTTGGTGTTTTGCCTCATCGATAAATTTTAATCTCTCTTTCAAACCCTCACGGCATAGATAATCAAACAAAAAATCATCATTGGCAAAGCTATATCTAGCCTCTGGCTCAGGCAGGCTTAGTCCGTGTTTGCTAGCGTATTCGAGGGTAAATTTGAAATTTGGCGGTGTGGGCGCGTAGCCTTTTTCTTCGAAAGCAAAGTGCAAATCGCACTTTTCGACTATTTCTTGCGTATTTGTGATGACCTCTGGCATATCGGCAAAGAGCCTTTGCATTTCCTCATCTGATTTGACATAAAATTCGCTTACGACATGTTTTAGGCGATCTCCGTCGTTTATGGTTTTGCCCATGGCTATGCACTGATACACATCGTGTGCTGTGGCGCGCTCTTTGTAGGCGTAGTGGGCGTCGTTGGTGGCGATGAGTTTGATATCAAGCTCGCGCGCTATGCGGATTAAATCTTTTTCGACATTTAGTTGCTCGCCGATACCGTGTCGCATGATTTCTAGGTAAAAATCATCGCCAAAAATCTCTTTGTATTCTGCGGCAGCCTTTTTGGCAGCTTCGTATCCGCCTGCACCTCGTTTTAGGTTTCGTTCGCTTAAATTTAGGTGAAACTCAACCTCGCCCGCAAGGCAGGCAGATGAGCAAACAAGCCCCTCGCTATGCTCGCGAAGTAGTTTTTTGTTTATGCGTGGGTAGTAGTAAAATCCGTTTAAAAAGGCTTGCGAGCTAAGATACATTAGGTTTTTGTAACCGATTTCGTTTTTGGCTAGCAAAATTAGGTGGAAGCGATTTTTGTCGCTTTTATCGCCGATATCATCGTGGTTGTGGATATAGGCTTCGATACCGATTATCGGCTTTATGCCGTTTTTGCGCATGGTTTGGTAAAAATCGATCGCCCCAAACATATTGCCGTGATCTGTGATTGCGCAGGCTTTGGCGCCACGCTCGGCTAGGATTTTGGCTAGTTCGCTGACTTTGTTGGCCCCGTCAAGCAATGAGTATTCTGTATGCAGGTGTAAATGTGTGAATTCGCTCATAAAATGTCCTTTGATTTTGCGCTCATTTTAGCAAAAAGGGGTTAAATTTTGGCTTTTTGAAATTTGGAGAATTTGCTTTGTGTTATCGCTGTGTTTTGGCAGACACTGCGCCGAATTTGTTATGCAAGCAAGCAATTGATTTGCTTTTAATTTGTCATTGCGAGCGAGTGTAACGAGCGAAGCAATCTACGAGTATAAAATTTAAAGTGCGCAAATTTGCTGTCATTGCGAGAAAACGAAGTTTTCGAAGCAATCCAGAAAAATTTAAATTTAAAATTCAACCTAAATTTTGCATTGAACGATTTTTTAAATTTTAGGCGAAATTTTGATTTTCTTGTAAGGGGGAGGGCGCGCTTTTTAGGAGACGCTACCCTCCCTCTTACCAACCCTCACCCCTGTAAAACCTTAGAAGTGGCTAAATTTAGAAAAACGAAGTTTTTCTAAATTTAGCTGGTTTTATTTAATTGAAATGCTTCGCATTTCTTGCAATGACAGATTATGCAAAATTTGCTCGCTGTTGTCATTGCGAGGCGATTTATCGCCGAAGCAATCTACGAGCGCAAAATTTAGGGCATGTAAATTTGCTGTCATTGCGAGTTTTCGCAGAAAGCGAAACAATCCAGGGGAATTTAGATAAATTCCAATTCAATTTTCTAACACTCTCTAAATTTTACTGGATTGCTTCGTCGCTTTGCTCCTCGCAATGACACGGAATTCGCATGCTCTAAATTTAAAGTCGTAGATTGCCATGAATTTTGCTAACGCAAAATTCTCGCAATGACAGATTTATGATTAGGGAATTTTACTGGATTGCCACGGCGACTGCGTCGCCTCGCAATGACAGATTAAACAGCAATTGCGAGCGAGTGAAATTAGTTAAAAAGTAGCTCGGATTTTAGTGTGCTAAAAGCCTGTTCGCCTTTTAGTTCGCGCACGATTGTGAGTGCGAACTCCATTGCGGTGGCTGGACCACGAGAGGTAATGATATTTTTATCTATTATGACATTTGCGCTAGCGGTGTAGCCAGCGTGCGCGACCGTGCCCTCGAAGCCCGGGTAGCAGGTGTAGCTATCCTTTAAAACACCGGCTGTGCCCAGAGCCCAAGGTGCAGCGCAGATTGCGCCAATTTTTTTGCCGGCTTTGTCAAATTTGCGTAAAATTTCGCCTAGTTTTTCGCTTTTTGCCAAATGCTCGGCACCTGGCAAACCGCCCGGCAAGACTATCATTTCGTATTCGTTAATGTCTAAATTTACGAGTAAATCATCGGCGATGATTTCCACGCCGTGAGAGCCTGTAACGCATTTTTTCTCTAAACCGAGAAATTTAGCGTCGATTCCAGCTCGTCTTAGCAAATCAACCACGCTTATTGCCTCGATTTCCTCGAAGCCATTGGCTAAAATAACGGCTACTTTCATTTTTTCCCTTTATTTTAGATATGAGCCTTGCTCGCTCGGAGTGGTCGAAATATCTGTATTGCCACCACGCGCAGAGCTTGAACCGCCAGGCAAAAATGAAGTGTCGCCCTTCAAAAATGCTATGATATAGCCTATCTCTGTCGAGGTCGTAGATAGTGCGATAGAGTTCATCAAATACGCTTTTTTACCGCCAAATTCATGGTCTGTGCCATAGTTGCTCACAGCCATAGCAATCTCCCCTGCGGATAGATTTTTGATTTTTTTAGAGACGCTGTGAGCGCGCTTTTCGCCATTTGCGCCGTGGCATGAGGCACATTTAGCTGCGAAAATCTTAGCTCCCTCTTCTTTGGCAGCGGCAGGGTTATGCTTAATAGTATTTAGCACGCCACCTTTTGAGCCGTCGTTTTTATAGACATTGACTGTGATATTTTCGTCTTTGGAATGCTTTTCGATTAGAGATTTTAGCTCTTTGGCAAACTCGCCTTTTGCCTCAAATACATAGCTTTCTTCTGGCTCATTAGCCACCAAAAGCGCACCCGCGCAAAAACATGCTAAAAACGAAAGTTTTAAAATCTTCATTTGATACCTTGTCGATAGAATTTAAAAAGGGCGAGGTTTTGCCCTCGCCCTAGGATTATAACTAATCAGAGTAAATGATTAGAAAGCGTATCTAGCTTGGAATCTGATGTGATCTTCTTCGCTATCTTTTACGCCAGCTTTGCCGTCATATTTAACATGTGACCAGAAAGTTGTGAAGCTAAGTTTTTTGTTGTATTTGTAATTAACTCTAACAACATTTTCCCAAGCGTCTTCATCGTTGAATTCACCGCTAACGAAGTCATCGCCGATTGTTAGACCAGTGTCTGCGATAGCATAAGCAGCTGTGATGAACCAAGCGTGGTTGTCGCCTCTGAAATCTCTGTAATTAAGTAGGTCTTCACCTGGGCTGATGAAAGAGCCTTGGTCTTCAAAAGACACTCTTGAATGAACTTGTGAATCTGTATCGTATTGAACATAACCAGCTGTTAAATCAAATCCAAATAGGCTTGTGCTAGCTTCTACACCGAAGAAATCAGCATCGTCTGCACCGATTGCAACATACTCATCGCTAAAATTTGAGTAAGCATATTGAGCTGTTAAGCCTAGGTTGATATCCTCTGTAACATCGAAGCTTAGACCAGCCTCAACTGCGAATAAGTCAACAACATCTTCTAGGCCAGCATACCATAGTTGGAAAGATACTGGATCATAAGAACCGATAGCAGCTACGCCCCATAGGTCGTGTTGATCTAGTCTTTTGCCATCTGCTGCAAGAGTTGCTGCTGCCGCATTTAAATCGATATCGCCATCGCTCTCTAATGTATCCATATATAGAGCTGCAAGAGTTAAGCCCTCGATATCTTGATTAACGACTTTCAAACCATCACCAAACATATCATCTGTGAAGAATGTGCCTAGTTTTTGGCGACCTAGTTGGAATGTAGTGCCACCGATTTTATATCCTAGGTATCCTTGGTATAAATCAAATTTTGTTGTAACCGCATCAGCTGTTCTGCCTTCTGCCCAGTCATTGTCGTGAGCATAGCGAATACCAGCTACGAAGAAGAAGTTGTCATCGATTTTTACATTTGTATTAACAACGCTTTTGAATCTCCATCTGTGATCGTTTTCTGTTTTTAGACCATCATCTGTTTTTGTAGAATCAATACGCATCCAAGCGAAACCGCTTACATCTACATCTTTGATTGCATCTTCTAATGCAACAGCACTTGCTGATGTAGCAAATGCACCTGCTGCTAATGCAGCTGCTAAACTAAGTTTGAATAATTTCATTTGAACTCCTTGTAAAAGTTATGGTCGTAATAGTAGCACAAAATACTAAATTATTTGCTTAAAACAATCTTAATTTTACTGAAATATAACCATTTTGTTACCGAGTATTAACCAAAATCGCTGAATTTTGCATAAAAAAAGCGAGACGCTCTTGCGCCTCGCAAATATTGAAAGGAGTTTGATTTCGATAGGGTGATTGTAGCTAAATTTGAGTAAATATATGGCAACAAATGAGAATTATTTTTAATAGTGAAAAATTTGCAGTTAAGCTAAATTTGGCTGATAAAATTCATAAAATTTATGCAAAATTTATAATTTTTGGCGCGAAATTTGCCCTTTTTGTTAATTTTGCGTTAAATTTAAAGGGCGAAATTCGGGCGTAAGTTATCAAAAACTGATTTTTTCTTCGGTTGGGGCTTTGATATTTTCGTTTTTGCGGAGCTGTTTTTTGATGATTTTGGTCGGTGTGTAGCTCTCTTTCTCGCCCGGGGTGATTTTGCGAGAGAGTATTTGCGCGCTCGAAACGGTGCCGTTTGTAACGCTGATAAGTGCGACATCACCTGGGTTGGCGAAGTATTTATTTGATTTGGCGGTGCATTGCTCGCTACCATTTATAAATTTATATGTATATGCGACTTTGCTCTGTCTTGTGTAGCTAGAAATCTGCATTTTGCTAGCGGTGGTGTCTGGGCAAAGTGGCGTGGTGCGTGGCGCGAAAAAGGCGCAACCTGTGAAGCTTAGCGCGATTAGGCAGGGTAGGATTAGGTTTTTCATTTTTTTCCTTTTTTAAATTTTGGTTTTTAATTTTAAAATTTTTTCGGAAAAATTGCAAATTTTGTCTAATTTGTCATTGCAAGGAGCTGTTTTGTAGCACCGAAGCAATCCAGGGAAATTTAAATTCAAAATTCAATCCAAATTTAGCATTGAATTATTTTCTAAATTTTAGACTAAATTTTCTTTTCTCGTAAGGGGGAAGGGGGCTTGAATTGCGAGGTCGCG
>NZ_JAOVUC010000008.1:0-79938 GCF_027737875.1 Campylobacter sp. JMF_08 NE1 | reverse complement strand
AGTTTTTGACAATAATAAATAAAATAACACGCATTGGAAAATAACAGAAGTTAGATTTCAAAAACGGAAAGTGGATTATATTCAAGGGTTGCTTAAAAAGAGATTAAATGGGGGGGGGAATTTTTGAAATTTTGCAAAACTCGCCAAAAGAGCTAAAAATTCACTTTTTTGTTATAATCTATGCTTATTAAATTTTTTAAATTTGGAGATTTTATGAAAAAGATAATTTTAGCACTACTTATAATAGGGCAAATTTTTCTAAATGCCAACCAAAGCGATAATGAATTAATAAATTCACCGGAACTTGATAGTAAAACAAATGAGCAAATGCAAATTCTATCCAAATTTGTAGATTATTCTAGACCGGTTCAATCCGACCTAAGATACGACAAGTTGTCTAAAAAATTGGCAAATAATGAGATAAATATAGTAGAATTTGACAAAGCTGTTGAAAATTTAAAAGTCGAAACCACAAAAGATTTCTATGATAGTCTAGAATATTTTACTGAAATATCAATAGAAAGACCTTCCCCACGCGGAGTGTATTTTTCAATCGATACAGACAATACAAATGAATTACCTAGCGAAATTTGTATGCTTAGTAACCTAGAAACAATCGATGTCCGTGAAGCCAATATTACAGATTTACCGCCTTGTGTTGTGAATTTGACAAAACTTTCTATATTAAATCTTAGAGAAACACAAATAAAAGAAATCACAGAAATCATAAGCAAAATTCCAAATTTAAAAGCTTTAAATTTAAGTCATTCTAAGATAGAAAATCTAGGAAAACATATATTAAATATGAAAAATTTAGAAGCGTTAGACATTTCGGGCACTGATATATCTGAAATTTCGCCTGAATTTGGAAATCTTATAAACTTAAAACAATTTAATTGTGATATGTGTAGAAAGTTAAAATCTATACCTGACGAAATGGCAAATTTAAAAAATTTACAACTATTAAATTTGAGTTTAATTGCCCAAAAAGAATTCCCAAAGTGGATAACAAATCTGCAAAATTTAGAGTATTTATCTACTAGTTTTAAAAATTTTCCACAAAATTTTTCAAATTTACAAAACTTAAAAGTTTTAAGTATCAGCAATGTAACCCAAGAAAACTTTATGGAGATACTTAAACTACGCAATTTAGAAGATTTGCAACTAAACGATAGCAATATCACTACCATACCTGATGAAATTGAAAATTTGGCGAATTTAAGGCGATTTGAATACACCAGAGGAAGCCTAAAAACGATTTCGCCAAAAATTGCAAATTTGAAAAATTTAGAAACGCTTTTGATTTATGATAATAAAGATCTGTCTGCTCTGCCTGAAAATATCGGAGAATTAACAAATTTAGAATATTTAAACATAGGTTTTACTGGCATAAAAAAGCTACCACCTAGCATAGTAAATTTAAAAAATTTATTCCGTATAAACATTTTGGATTTGCCTATACAAAACCAAGAAATTTTACAAGAAATGCCGAATTTAAAGATAATTACAAAAAGATAAATTTAGTTTCTGCGACTAAATTCGTCATAGCCAAATTTTTTGATTTTCAAAATTTTAAAGCGAATAAAAAGAATTAAAAATAAACTTAAATGGTGGTTAGAGGCAGAATCGAACTGCCGACACGCAGATTTTCAGTCTGCTGCTCTACCGACTGAGCTATCCAACCACGAAATAAAGGGGGTATTGTATTCAAACCCCGCTTAAAATCTATTTAAACGAGCCAGAATACAAAATTTAAAAGGGAGAATTTCAAGAAAAATCTTGAAATTCAAACAATTATTTTAAAGCAGCCTTTGCTTTATCAGCTAATGCAGCGAAAGCCTTAGCATCGTTCATAGCAAGGTTTGCTAGGATTTTTCTATCTAATTCGATGTTTGCAAGTTTAAGACCGTGCATAAATTTAGAATAACTAATATCGTTGATTCTGCAAGCAGCGTTAATCCTAACGATCCATAGTCTGCGGAAGTCGCGTTTTTTCGCGCGTCTGTCGCGGTAAGCATAAACCAAACTTCTTTCTAATTGTTCTTTGGCTTTTCTGAAATGTTTTCTTCTTGCGCTATAAAAACCGCGAGCAAGTTTTAAAACTTTATTGTGTCTGCGTCTTCTAACAACGCCTGTTTTTACTCTTGCCATATTAATCCTTTCTTAAATGGCGCCCATTTTTGGGTCTTTCCCTATCTTAGGGGAGTTTGAATGACTAGGTCAAAAACTAAAATTATTTACAAAGCATAAGCTTAACAGCTCTAACATTTGTAGAATCTACATAATGTGGGCCGCGCAAATCTCTTTTACACTCGCTAGACTTTTTAGTCAAGATATGGCTGCGGAAAGCTGAACCGCGTTTAATCTTGTTTTTGCCTACTTTAAAGCGTTTTGCTGCGCCACGCACACTTTTCATCTTTGGCATGTTTATCCTTTTTTTTAAGATAAGCTGTGATTATATAATAAAATTTTAAATTTCTGCTGAAATTTAAAAATATTTAAGCTACGCCGAAATTTAAGACTTTTTCGGCGTAATTAGCATACTCACATATCTTCCCTCTAAAATCGGGGCTTTGTCGCGCTCTGCGCTACCTGCGAAATTCTCTTCCCAAATTTTGTTTAGCAAATTTACGCCAATCTCAGGAGTGCTCATCTCGCGACCCTTCAAAAACACGCGAAGTTTGACATGTTTGCCAGAATCCAAAAATTCTTTTGCGTGTTTTACCTTGTAATTCACATCGTTTTGAGCGATTTTTGCCGAAAATTTTATCTCTTTAATCTCGATGATTTTCTGTTTTTTCTTGGTCTCTTTTAGCTTTTTTTCTTGTTGATAACGGAATTTACTATAATCCATTACCTTGCACACTGGCGGTTTCGCATCTGGCGCGATTAGCACGAGATCGACACCTTGTTTGCTTGCGATTTGCAACGCCTCATCTAGCGAGATTACGCCGTATGCTTCACCATCTTCGCCGATACACCTAACTTCATCAGCCTCGATTTCTTCGTTTAGAAAAACTTCTTTTTTGCTGCTCAAAAATTCACCTCATTTAATTTGTTTTGCACGAAATCTAAGAACTCGCTAAGCCCTAAATTTCGCTGTTCGCGCGCACGCCTATCACGCAATGCGACGCTACGATTAGCCACTTCATTATCGCCAAGAACGATGATTAATGGCACCTTTTGCTTTTCGGCTGTTCTGATTTTTTTATTTAAAGTTTCGTTTTTGGTTAAAATTTCGCTGTCTATACCCAATTCGCGTAACATAGCTGAAATCTCTTTTGCATACGCGCTGTGCGCTTCGCCAATCGGGATAATCGCCACTTGTGTCGGGCAGATCCAAAACGGAAGCTCACCAGCTGTGTGTTCGATCAAAATTCCTATAAATCTCTCAAAGCTTCCCAAAATCGCTCTGTGAAGCATGACAGGCTGTTTTTTCTCATTGTTTTCGTCGATATAGCCTAGCTCGAAGCGATTTGGCAGGTTGAAATCCACCTGCACGGTGCCACACTGCCATTTTCGCCCCAATGCGTCAGTGATTTTTATATCAATTTTTGGTCCGTAAAACGCACCGCCGCCCTCGTCGATACCATATTTAAAGCCCTTTTCATCAAGTGCGTCTTTAAGCGCTTTTGTAGCAATCTCCCACACTTCATCATCGCCCACAGCTTTGGCGGGTTTGGTTGAAATTTCCATTTCGTAGTTGAAATCAAATGCGCCCATTAGCACATCGACGAAATCTAAAATTTCATAGACATTTTCTTTGATTTGGCTTGGCATACAAAAGATATGCGCGTCATCTTGGGTGAATTCACGCACTCTAAACAACCCGTGCAAAACGCCTGATTTTTCGTGTCTATGCACGACGCCGTATTCGCAAAATTTAAGTGGCAAATCGCGGTATGAGCGAATTTCGCTTTGATAGACTTTGATATGACCCACACAGTTCATCGGCTTAATGCCGTATTCTTGCTCTTCGATCATCGTAAAATACATATTTTCTTTGTAATTTGTGTAGTGTCCGCTGATTTTCCACGCGTCAGATTTTAGGATTTCAGGGCCTCTGACTGGCTCGTAACCGCGACGGCGAAGCTGTTTGTAAAGCCTCTCTTCTAGTTTGACACGCATTTTCGCACCCGCTGGCAACCAAATCGGAAGTCCAGCGCCGATTTCTTCATCAAATGTGAAAAATTTCATCTCCGCACCAAGCTTGCGGTGATCGCGCTTTTTAGCCTCTTCAAGCATTGTTAGGTGATTTTTTAGGCTCTCTTTATCGGCAAAAACCACGCCGTAAATTCGAGTTAGCATTTCGCGTGTCTCATCGCCGCCCAAATACGCACCCGCAATCCTAGTTAAGGCGAAATTTCGCAAAAATTTGGTGTTTGGCACATGCGGTCCGCGACAAATATCCTCAAAATCGCCTTGCGCATACAAACTCACTTCGCCCTCTGGTATGCGTTTTAAAACCTCGACTTTTAGGTCGTCCTCGGCGTATTTTGCGCTAACAGCGCCTTTGGTAGAGCAAATTTTAACTATATCTTGCTTGGCTTCGGCTAGCTCTTTCATTTTTTTCTCAATCGCCTTTAAATCGTCCTCGCCAAGCTTCTCGCCGCCGTTTTTGCTCACGCGCATATCATAATAAAATCCATCTTCAATCGCAGGACCCACGAAAAATTTCGCGTCTGGGTAGAGTGATTTGACAGCTTGTGCTAACAAATGCGCGCATGAGTGGCGAAGCACTTTTAGCGCGTCAGCAGAGTTATCGAAAAATATCGGTTCTGCGCCATCTACGCCCTCGCCGATACTTTGAGTATCATAAATTTCACCATTAAATTTGTATGCGATAATGTCGCTCATTTTTTTCCTTTTTTACCAAATTTATCTTTTCTACAATAAAAGAATAAGCTGTAATTTTAGCCAATACAACCTTAACCGTAAATTTAAATTTGGCTAAATTTTAAGAAATTTTAAGCGAATTTTGAATTTTCATTAAATTTTGATTTGAAATTTAATTTTTTGGATTTTGTATTTTAGTGGTGACCCCTACGAGATTCGAACTCGTGTTACCGCCGTGAAAGGGCGATGTCCTAACCGTTAGACGAAGGGGCCACTTAATTCGGTTAAATTAAAAGGAACGATTATTTTATATAAATTGCGCTTAAATTTCACTTAATAAAGCTTGAATTTTTATAAATTTCGCTAAAATGAAAATATTAAAATTTAAAAAAGGACAAAAATGAAAAAAATAAATTTGATTTTTGCTGGATTTTTGGGAATCGGGGCAGTGTTTTGTGGTTGCGCCAAGCTCACCCCGCAAAAGACGCAAGCGGTGGCGTTTTCGATAATTTCGCCAAATTTGCGCCTAAACGACACGGGATTTATTAGAAGTTTTAAAAACCAAACCGAGTTGCAGGTCTATTCTAGCGGGGTTAGCGTGCTTTCCTTGGTCGCAAAAAACGAAAGCGTATGCATGAACAATGCCTGCGATGATGAGCCAACTTTCAATGAGAAATTTTTCAAAAACGCCCATTACAAGGGCTTTTTGGGCGAAATTTTGGGCGCGAAGGCAATCTATGGCGCGAAAAATTTAGCCAAAACAGATTGCGGATTCGAGCAAAATTTGGGCGAAATTTCATACAGCGTCTGCGATGATAGCGGTAAAATTATCAAATTTAGCGACAAAAAAGCCAGGGTAAAAATCAGCGTAAGAGAGCTTTTATGAAGCGTGTCGGAGCCCATGTAAGCGCTGCTGGCGGGGTTTTTAACGCTCCGCTTAACGCGCAAAAAATCGGCGCAGACGCGTTTGCGCTTTTTGTCAAAAATCAGCGTCAATGGAGCGCAAAACCACTTAGAGATAGCGATATAGCGCAGTTTCGTGCAAATCTCGCCACCACTGGCATACGCGCAGAGCATATCCTAGCCCACGATAGCTATCTCATAAATCTAGGCCACCCAGACCCCACGCTTCGCCAAAAAAGCCTTGACGCCTTTATCGACGAGATAAATCGTTGCGAAAAGCTTGGCATAAAACTGCTAAATTTCCACCCGGGCTCGCATTTAAATGAAATTTCGCCCCAGCAGTGTCTGCAAAATATCGTCAGGTGCCTAAATTTCGCTATCGCAAACACTAGCAGTGTCAAACTCGTCATCGAAAACACAGCAGGCCAAGGCTCAAATTTAGGCTTTGAATTCGCCCAAATCGCCTCCATAATCGCGCGCGTAAGCGACAAGGCCCGCATTGGCGTATGTATCGACACCTGCCACGCGTTCGCCGGTGGATACGACTTTCGCACGAAAGACGCCTATGAGCGCACTATGAGCGAGTTTGACCGCGTAATCGGCTATAAATTTTTATCAGGCATGCACCTAAACGACACCAAAAACGACCTTGGCGTGCGCAAAGACCGCCACGAGAGCCTTGGACGCGGATTTTTGGGGCTGGCAAGCTTCGAAAACATTATGAACGACAAAAATATCGATGAAATTCCGCTCATTTTAGAGACGATTGATGAGAGTATTTGGGCGGACGAAATCGCGCTACTACGCTCGTTTGTGCGCTAAATTTAGCCAAATTTCGCTAAATTTCGCTACCGCAAGTTTTTAAATACTGCGCCGAAATTTCAGGCGCAGTATTGCGAGATTGCGTAGCGAAAATTTAAAATTTAAATAAAAAAGGGAAATTTAGCGGTTTGCTAAATTTCCCAAAATTTGCAATAAAATTTGCATAAATTTTACTTCGCTACGGCTTCGATTTCGATAGAAATTTTTATATCATCACCCAGCATTGCAGTGCCGCTACCTGGGGCGAAATTAAAATCAGAGCGTTTGATTTTGCCCTCTAAACTAAAACCAATTTTATCTTTGTCGCCCTGCTTGGCTTCGCCACCAAAATCATAGTCGAACTCAACTTCTTTTGTAATATCGCGAATCGTAAGCTCGCCTTTGACCTTGTCAGGCGCGAACTCTTTCATCTCAAATTTCATATCAGGAAATTTTTCTGAGCCAAAAAAATCGTCCGCTTGCAAGTGAGCGTCGCGTTTTTCGTTGTCAGTAAAAACTGAGACGGTTTTGACCACGGCGCTTAGTTTATTTAGTTTGCCGTCCTCAGCGTCAATCTCCGCACTAAAATCCTTGAAGTTTCCGATCACATTGCTAATGCTCATGTGTTTGATCTTAAAACCTACGCTAGAATGGGCGTTATCGACCTCGTAAGGGGTAGCGTTTGCTAGCATTGCGCCAAGCGCGCATGCACTTAGAATTGAGATAATTTTCATTTTTTCTCCTTTTGAAAAATTTAAAATTTGGATTTTAGCTTATGTTTATTAATAAAAATTATTTATAAGAAATTTTATGCGAGAAAGGTGCGAAAAATATAGAAATCTATTTTATCTTTTCTTTTGTAATTGATTTTGTAATTGATTTTGTAATTGATTTAAAAGCACAATATTTGAAAGTGTGCAATACACTACAATTAGCAATACATACACACTCCGTTGTTTGTATAATTTTTGGCATTGAATTTTTTAAATTCTTCCTCTAATGCCTGTATGTCAATATCGGTGTTTTGCATAATTTGACTTAATAAATATTTGAAATAAAATTTAGAAATTTAGAAGAATTTGTCTGCGAGTTTCCTCGCAGACAAGAGCTATTACATATATCCGTAGAAGTGAGCTAGGATATATCCTAGGAAGCATGAGCTGAATACGCCGATGAAACCAGGGATAATGAAGCTGTGGTTGATAACATATTTACCGATTTTTGTTGTGCCTGAGCGGTCGAATTGAATCGCAGCAAGGTCGCTTGGGTATGTAGGTAAGATGAAATAACCATAGCATGCAGTTGCGAACGCAATGATTGTTCCTGGATTTACACCGATAGCAATCGCTAGTGGAACGAAAGTCGCAGCAGCAGCAGCTTGTGAGTTAAGGAATTTTGAAATCAACATACCAACTACAATGTATGTAAATGGATATGCTTGCATTACCTTACCAAGTGAGCCAGCTAGCATATCAATATGAGCGTGGAACATAGTATCAGCCATCCAAGAGATACCATAAATCGCAACAAGCGCAATCATACCGCTGTGGAAGATTTCGTTTTGAGCGATTGTGCCGGCTTTGATACCTGAATAAATCATCATAATAGCAGCAGCAAGGAGCATAAACATTTGGATAGTATCAACCATACCAAGAGTTTTTGAACCTTTTGTGCTTGTAGCTACATCAATTTTTGCGTTTTCGTAAGTTTTAGTTTCGCCTTTTGCATTTACATAAGTTACATTTGCGCCGTCTTGGCTAACTTTGTAAGTTTTGCCGTCTTTGTCTTTAACCTCAACGCTTTGTGCGCTTTGAGTTAATTTAGATTTATCTTTTTTAACGCTCATTTTTGTCTCAGCACCGCTTAACATCATAGTTCCGTCGCTGATTTTTACTTTGTCTAGGACTTTTGAGCTATCGCCTGCATCTACGATATTAACGATAGCAGCGTCTTTTGAGATAGACCATGTCGGGCGAAGTTGTTTGTAATAACCCAAAACCGCAACAACAACGATTGCTGAAAGGAAGATATACATAACATTCCATTGTTTTTGTGGAAGTTTAACACCAACTAGTGATTTAGCGTCATCAGAACCATAGATGATTTTTCTTTGCTCTGGATCTTTAAGTTTAGCTTGGAATTCCTCATCTTTTTCAAGGCTTTTACCGCGGAATACTGAGTATGTGCTGATACATAGCATACCGAAGAAAGTAGAAGGAATAGTTACTTTAAGAAGGTCAAGGTAGCTAGAAAATCCCTCGATTTGAGCACCAGCGCCTAGCAATACAGCTACGATAGAAACACCAGCAACTGAAACTGGGCTAGCGATGATTGCTAATTGTGATGAAACGGTAGTAGCTGCCATTGGACGCTCTGGGCGCACACCACTTTTCATAGATACATCGTAGATAATCGGCAAAAGTGTATAAACTGTGTGACCAGTACCGCAAAGAACTGTCAAAGTCCAAGCACACATTGGTGCAACATAACAAACTAATTTTGGATTTTTTCTCAACGCTTTTTCAGCAAGTTGAAGCATAACATCCAAACCACCCGCAGCCTGCAATGTAGCTGAGGCGACAACAACCGCAAGGATTGTCAAAATAACATCAACGGCTGGTTTGCCCGGAGACATTTTGAATAAAAATACGAGTATAACTAAACCTATACCACCTAAAATACCAAGGGCCATACCACCCTTTTTGGCACCATAAAACAGACACGCCAAAACTATTATCAACTGAATAGTAAATTGGACGCTCTCAGACAAACCTGTAAGAAACTCCATCGCTTCTTCCTTTCCTTAAAAAATACTTATTTTATTATATCAATATTTCTTTTAAAGAAATATAAATAAAATTCAAATATTGAATTTTTATAGAATAAGTGTTAAAAATTTATTTATAATACTTATTCAAAATTTAGAGTTATCTTTTCTCTACATGCAATCCAGCCCAAGTTTGCGCTGTCGCCATAGCCTCGACGATATTTATATTGACATGATGAGGCATATTTATGCAATTTAGCACGATTTGTGCTATATCCTCTGCCTTAATCGGATCCGTGTTTTCATAGACCTTTTTCGCTCTTGCTTTATCGCCTTTAAATCTCACATCGCTAAATTCAGTCTCGCAAATACCCGGCGCGATCTCTGTTACGCGAATACCAGTGCCGATTAAGTCGTTTCTGATATTTCTGCTGAATTGCTTCACAAACGCCTTGCTTGCGCCATAGACATGGCTTCCAGGATACGGCCACGCACCAGCAGTAGAGCCGATATTGAAAATATAGCCATTACCACTTTGCAAAAGTAGTGGTAAAACTGCCTTTGTAGTGTAAATAACGCCCTTGATATTCGTATCGACCATAGTCTCTAAATCCTCGATTTGAGCGTCTTTAATGCCATCTAGACCAAGGGCAAGACCAGCATTATTTACCAAAATTTCGACATCTCTATACTCACTCGGCAAATTCTCCACAGCTTTAAAAATTTCATCTTTATTTCGCACATCAGCTACGATTATATGGGTATTTCCTAGCTCTTTGGCCAAATTTTCTAATCTCTCTTTTCTGCGCCCAAGAGCGATGATTTTATAGCCCTCTTTGCTTAAAATTCTAGCTATCGCCTCGCCAAAACCACTTGTAGCACCTGTGATAAAAGCTGTTTTTTTCATAAATTTCTCCTATTTTATGAAGCTAACTTCTGGCAAAATTTCCGCTAACGCCTCATCTTTTTTCTTGTTAAATTCAACCTTATTTTTCTCAAAAAGATTATTGCCTTTCGCGTCGATTGATACGATTAGTGGGCCAAATTCTTTGACTTTGCAATTCCACAAGGTCTCTGGCATACCAAGCTCCATCCAATCAGCACTTACGATTTCCTCGACCTCCATAGCAGCGATTACTGCGCACCCTGCCGGGAAAACGCAGTGCAATGCGCCAAAATCCTTGCAACCATTTTCTGTATTGCTAGCCATTCCACCCTTACCCACGATTACTCTAACGCCTGTTTTTTCGATAAATTCATACTCGAATTTCTCCATACGCATACTTGTCGTAGGTCCTACTGAGACGATTTCGTATCTATCCTCGCCACCAGCGCTTGTTTTTTTGATAATTGGGCCTGCGTGCAGTATCGCCCCACCACGGATATCAAGTGGCAAAGGCATATTTTTTTCGACTACGCGCCTGTGAGCCACATCGCGACAAGTTACGATATTTCCGCTTAGATAAATGATATCGCCAATTTTAATATCCTCTAAATCCTCCCTAGAAATCGGAGTTTGCAAAATTTTCTTATTCATATTTGTAGTCCTTATGAGATGTCACGGTAAAGCTTAAATCACCGTTCCAAACGATATTCGCGCGTCTGTGCGACCAGCAGCCTGTATTTACAGCCACAGCGATGACTGAGGGGTGACGGGCTGAGTTTTCGATATGCACGCCCAGCACCGAGCTAGCTCCGCCCATGCCTTGCGGGCCAAGGCCGATTTTGTTAATGCCATCTTCTAGCAATTTTTCGGTTTTTGCGGCGCGCTCGTTTGGATTATGCTTTCCAAGCGGGCGAAACAAAGCTTTTTTAGAAAGCAACGACGCCACATCTATCGAGGTTGCCACGCCCACGCCCACGACTAACGGCGGACAGGCGTTTAGGCCATAGCTTGTCATTATATCCATTACGAATTTCACCACGCCCTCATAGCCCATACCAGGCATTAGCACGCCAGCCTTGCCAGGAAGCGTGCAGCCACCTCCTGCCATGTATGTATCAATCTCGCATTTATCGCTACCAGGCACGATTTCCCAAAAGATCGAAGGCACATCTTTTCCGACATTTTTGCCGGTGTTGTATTCATCAAAGGTCTCGACGCTGTTGTGGCGAAGTGGGGCTTCTTTTGTCGCTCGCAAGACGCTTTCCCTTAAAATTTGCTCTAATTCGCCAATTAGCGGGAATTTTGCGCCACATTTTACGAAAAACTGAATCGCGCCAGTATCTTGACAAGAGGGGCGATTTAGCTCTTTGGCAAGCTCTTGGTTTTTAAACATCGTCTCATAAATCGTCTTTGCTAACGGCGCACTTTCTTTGCTCGCTAGCTCCTTTAATTTCGCCGTGACATCATCTGGCAAAATTTTGCCACTGTATCCGACGAGACTAGCCATGACGGCGGTCATTTTCTCTACATTTTCCACGCTCTCTCCTTATAAATGGTTGATTATACTCGCATTATACGCTGCGCCGTATCCGTTGTCGATATTTACGACACTAATGCCGTTTGCACACGAATTTAGCATACCAAGCAAGGCTGCCACACCACCAAAACTCGCCCCATATCCCACGCTCGTAGGCACGGCGATGACCGGGGCTTTGACAAGGCCTGCAATCACGCTAGGAAGGGCCCCTTCCATGCCTGCTATGACGATTAGGACTTTGGCTTTTTGGATTTCATCAAGCTTCAAAAACAGCCTATTTATCCCAGCCACGCCCACATCGGTGATTTTGCGCACATCATTACCCAAAAATTTCGCCGTCTCGTATGCCTCTTCCACAGCGTAAGAATCAGATGTGCCAGCCGAAATGATACCGATATAACTCTGCGTAAGTTTTTGCTCGTTTATGATAATGCTTATCGTGCGACCGACCTCGTTAAATTTGGCAAGCGGGAAGTCCTTTTGCAAAATTCCAGCCACATGCGAATTTGTGCGCGTGATTAGGACATTGTTGCCACATTTCACACACTCGCGCGCGATTGCCAAAATCGCCTCAGCACTTTTTCCCTCGCCATAAATCACCTCGCCTACGCCACTTCTAAGCTCTCTTTGCATATCGACCTTAGCGCAGCCAATATCGGAAAATGGGTAGTTTGCGAAATACTCGACGACCTTTTCATCAGAAATTTTGCCACCCTTGATTTGGGCGATTAAGTCCAAAATTTCAGCCTTTTTCATTTAAAACTTCCTTTCTAAAACCCTTTAAATCGAGCAAAATTTCATCAATTTGCGAAATTTCATCTATTTTTTGAATAATTTTTGCAAAATTTTCACTCGCCACAAATTCGCTCATCAGCGCTCTTGGCATTTCGATTTTTAAATTTCGCCCATCAAAGCGCGCTCTGATGTTTGCAAAGCCGTTTTGTATGAGTAAATTTTCCACACGCTCGATTAATCTTAAATCATCTGCGCTAAATTCGCGCCCGTGAGGCAAACGAGTTAGCAAGCACGCAAAGCTAGGCAAGTCTGCGCTTTCTAGGCGCAGGGTGCGTGAATACTCCCTAATTTGGGCTTTGGTTAAATTTATCAGTGGCGAAATGACGCCAAGCTCGCGCACGGCGCGAAGTCCTGGGCGATCTTCGCCTAAATCATCTTTGTTTGTGCCATCTGCGAAATTTGAAAACCCCAAATTTCGCCCAAATTTAATTAAATTTTCGAATAAATTTTTTTTGCATAAATAACAGCGATTTTGCGGATTATTTGCGATTTCTTGTGGGGTTTGGAGTTCTAAAATTTCGTGGCGAAATTTGTGAATTTTAGCAAAATTTATAGCCTGCGAAATTTCGCGTTCGCTCATATATGGCGTTTTTATGGTAAGCGCGATGAAATTTTTCCCCAAAATTTCGCCCGCCACGCAGGCTAAAAACGAGCTATCCACCCCGCCAGAAAAGGCTAGGGCGAGATTTTTAAGCCCTCTAATCTCTTCCTTTAAAGTTTCCATTTTCATACTCTTTGATCGCCACAGCTCGCACCGTAGCGATATTTGTGCCAAATTTTTGTGCCAAATTTTTGCAATCATCAAATTCGGGCTTGATTTTTTCTCCGCCCTCAAATTTGCAAATTTTAATCCTAACCTCGCCAAATTTCGTATTCACAGCGCGAATTTGGCGTGGAAGCTCTGTTTTTTGCACAGAAATTTCACGCACCCCAATCGCCGTGGTATGGCGGAAAATCAGCTCTTTTAGCGCGGGCGCGTCGCAAGATTTAGCTAGCACGCTAAGCTTCGTGCCAAGGCGCGATTTTTTCATATTCACGGCCTCGCTAAACACATCAAGCGCGCCAGCATTTAGTAAAATTTCACTCGCCAGCGCCAAGCCCTCAGCGTCCATATCATCGATATTTGTCTCGATTAAAACCTGCCCTGATTGCCTTATGCTCTCATCTTCGCAAATCATAATTTTAAGCAAATTTGCAAATTTGGCTTCCTTGCTTCCAGCCCCGTATCCAGCGCGCAAAATTTTAGCACTAAATTCGGCGCAAAATTCGCTCGTTAGAGCCTTTGCGATACCTGCGCCAGTAGGTGTCGTCTGTTCGAAATCACCACCAAATTTCACAGGCACGCCAGATAAAATTTCACTCACCGCGGGTGCTGGCACGCTAAGTATGCCGTGAGCGCACTTCACAAATCCCCCGCCAAGGGCAAGTGTCGAGCAAAGCACGCGTGAAATCCCAAGCGATTCGAAGCAAATCGCGCTTCCTACGATATCGACTATGCTATCGGTGCAACCAACCTCGTGGAAATGGACATTTTCTAGGCTGCTTTGGTGGATTTTTGCCTCCGCTTCGCCGATGATAGTGAAAATTTCGATTGATTTTTCTTTTACAAATTCGCTTAAATTTGAAGAATTTATTAAATTTACAATGTCTTTAAAAGTGCGTCCATGCTCATGGAAATGGGGCGTGGTGCTCCATTTGCGCTTTAAAATCACATCTACTTTCGTAGCGCTTATGCCAGATTTTAAAACCTTTTTGGCGCAAATTTCATACTCATTAGAAATTCCTAGCTTTGCAAGGCTGTGTTTTAAGAAGTCAAAATCTACGCCAAGGTCGATAAATGCGCCAAGGCACATATCTCCGCTAATGCCACTGGCGCAGTCTAAATAGATAAATTTACTCAAATTTTTGGAACCGTCATTGAACCAAATGGTAAAATCACAATCTTAGCGTCTTTGCCCTTCTCGCCAAGCGCGTCATCTAGGGCTTTTTGCAAATCATGATATGGCTTTAAATGCACGGCTCTCATCTCATCATCGCTTAAATCGCTAACCGCCCAAGTCTGCGCCCAAAGCCCAATTTCAGCCATTTTGCCAGCTTTATGATAGCCTAGGTGAAATTCCTCTTGGATTTTTTCTAGCACTTTTTGCGGTGTATCAGCCGATGCCATGAGGTTAAAAAATGGCTTAGGGCCGATACCTGTGCGACATTTGGCTACCATGATAAGCACGCCGCCCTCTGCCAGGGCTAGTTTGCCGTTATCTAGCGCTTTTTGGGCTTGGTATAAATCCACATCCATTGGATATGGGGCTACTGAGATTACGATATCGGCTTTTTGAGGGATTTTGACGCAAAATACCTCTTCTGCTTTTTCAATACAATCATAAAATGTATCGTTTAAATCGCCACTATTTACATAATAAATATTATGGTCGCTATCTAGCACCGTCATAATCGCAAATACATCGATATGAGTTAGCACCTTCATCGCATCGACCATATCCTCATGCACAGGATTGCCCTCTAATCGCAAAGCCTGCGCGTCGTGGCTAAGGGCTAATTTGTGGTTTTGCTCGATAGTTTCGTATTTGGCTACGCCTGGCAAAAACGCCTTTCTACCGCCTGTGTAACCCGCGAAATAGTGCGGTTCGACCGAGCCGATTGGGATAACTTTTTTCGCGTTTGCTACGATTTTGTTTAGATACATTTGGGTTTTGTTGCTACTCTCGCCCAGATAGACCATTTCATCGTTTTTAGAATCATGGCTGTGAGCCTCACCTTTGGCCTTGACCTCAGCCCAAATTTCTTTTGAAAAAATCATCTCATACTCATCTTCGGTCGGATCTCTGTGGCAGCCGTTTGCGATGATAAATGTTTTCTTTTTATCGCGAATTTTTGGATAAATTTCTTTTAAAATTTTAGATGTCGGGGTTGGGCGTGTGCCGTCATTTACGATGATTACAATCTCTTCATCGCCACTGATAAACTCATCAAAAGTTTTTTGATTTATCGGATTTTGCATTGCTTTTTTGATAAGCTCGGCCTCGTCAAATTTCTCAACCTTATTCGGATTGAAAATCCCCAAAAGATTTTTCTCATCAAATTTGATATTTAAAACATCATCTTTGCCATAACGAATTGGAACTTGCATTTTTCACCCCTTAAAATAAATTTAAATCGTTAGATTGTATCAAAAATTTTATTTAAAAGAGATTTATGTCATAAAAATTTAACTTAATTATCAAAATTTAAGGTTTTTTAGCGATAAAAAACCTTGCTAAACACAAATTTAGCAAGGCGAAATTTTAAAAATTTAAAGCTTAAAGTAGATTATAAATGTCATCTAGCAAGAAGTATTTTTTCTCGGCTGTGCCCTTGTAATATGGGGAAATGTGGTTGTTAAACTCTGTTTCAAAAAAGCCAGTTTTAGATAACTCCACAAGCGCAGCGTCGATTGCTTTTAGCAAATCTGTGTTGCCCTTTTGCACGCCGATTGAGTTAAACTCAGAGGCTCCGAGGTTTTTTTGCGGGACTTCGACTTCTCTATTTATCACTGGAAACGCCATTACGATGATGTTTTCATCAGCATAAGCATCGCCTTGATTTTCGAGTAGCGCCCTAGCACAGCCACCAGCGCTATCGCACTCTTTGATAGTATAGCCTTGTTTTTGGAAATATTTTTCGCCGATACTTCCTGGCATGGCTAGGATTGTTTTATCTTTTAGATCTTTTATGCTTGTTATCGCGTCTGCTTTGCGGGTTAGGATACCGACATTTACGCTAAAATACGGGCTAGAAAAATCAGCGAGCTTCTCGGTCTCAGCGGTAGGGACTAGGGTCGAGACAGCCATATCCACAGCGCCATCTTGCAACAATCTATAAGAAGTTTCATCGTTTGCAGAGGCTACGAACTCCACCTTTCCCTCGCTATCTCCGAAAATTTTCGCAGCCACAGCCTCGGCTAGGGTTATTTCAAAACCCTCGTATTTGTCGCCATTTAGCTTGCCAAATGGAGCCTCGTCATCATGGACGGCTATTAGAATTGTTCCGCTAGATTTGATTTCTGCTAGGCTTTTGGCGCAAACTCCGCTAAAAAGTAGCGCACTAGAAGTTAGTGCGAATAAAATTTTATTCATTTTTTTCCTTTTTTTTAGTGTAGATAAAAATTTAGGCGCTGATTATATACTTAAATTGTTTAATTAAATTTTAAAACACATAGTATTTTTATAAATTTACCAAAGTATTGTATTTTTACCTTTTAAAGCTAAATATTCATTACATTTGCTAAAATGTCTGCACCCAAAAAACCCACCGCGCGCTAATGGGCTAGGGTGCGGGGCTGTGAGGATCAAATGGCGATTTGCGTCGATTAAATTTGCCTTTTTTATGGCGAAATTTCCCCAGAGCATAAAGACTAAATTTTCGCAGTTTTCGCTGATTTTAGCGATTATGGCGTCTGTGAATTCGCCCCAGCCAAGCTTGGCGTGCGAATTTGGAGCACCTGCACTCACGCTTAGAGTGGAGTTTAGTAGTAGCACGCCCTGCCTCGCCCACGGGGTCAAATCGCCGTTATTTAGGGCGCACGAGCCGACATCTGCGATGATTTCTTTGAAAATATTTTTTAGGCTTGGCGGGATTTTTACCCCCTCTGGCACGCTAAATGCTAGCCCCATAGCCTCGCCTGCGCCGTGATATGGGTCTTGACCTATGATTACGACTTTTAAATTTGATAATGGGGTCAAATTTAGGGCGTTAAAGATTAAATTTAGCGGTGGGTAAATTTGGGTAGTTTGTGAAATTTGAGCTAAATTTCGCTCTAAATTTTTGAAATTTTCGCTTTGAAATTCGGCGCGCAGTAGATTTCTCCACTCGCGCGCACTAAGAAATGAGGCTAAATTTAACACTAAATTTTGCCCCTAAATTTAAGCTGGTTTTGGTCCTACGACCTTAGCCACGATGTATCCGACCAGACCCGAGACGATAGAGCCGATGAAAACAGCGAGTTTGTCTGTGTGGTGATAAATGTCGCTTCCGCCATAAGCTAGGCCATCGACAAATAGCGCCATTGTAAATCCAATACCGCAAATTATGCTTACAGCGTATAGTTGCGCCCAGTTTGCGTTTTCTGGTAAGTAGGCGATTTTGCCCTTGATAAGTAGCCAACTAAATGCGAAAATTCCAAATTGTTTGCCGAAAAATAGGCCAAGCGCGATACCCATTGGAACTGGGCCAAATAGATAGCTAGGGCTCATACCAGCTAGGCTTACGCCCGCATTTGCGAAGGCAAAAATCGGCAAAATGAAAAAATTCACAGGATATGCAAGTCCGTGCTCCATATCTTTTAGCATTGAGCCAGAGCGTGTTTGCAATGGGATACAAAATCCAGCCACAACGCCAGCGATTGTCGCGTGGATACCTGAATTTAGCACCATTACCCACAAAATAAGCGACATAATGACGAAAAGCAGTTTTTTATCTACCTTCATTTTATTCATTATAAACATAATCGCCACGCAAATTCCTGCGCCGATTAGGTAAGAGATATTTATCGTAGATGAGTAGAAAAGCGCAATAATCAAAATCGCGCACAAATCGTCCATAATCGCTAGTGTTAAGACGAAAATTTTAAGACTTGCTGGAATTCGTTTGCCAAGTAGCGCCATTACGCCCACGGCAAAGGCAATATCAGTAGCCGTAGGAATCGCCCAGCCCTTCAAAGCCTCGCTATCGCCCCAGTTAAGTATCGCAAAGATAATCGCAGGCGCCATAACGCCACCAAGTGCTGCGAAACTAGGAAGCAAAATTTGAGAAAAATGGCGAAGCTGACCTTCGATTTTTTCGCGTTTTAACTCCAAACCGATAGCGAAGAAAAATATCGCCATTAAAAAGTCGTTTATCCAAAAGTGCATATCCTCATCGAGTTTTAGTTTGCCGATACCCATGACGATGTGCGTGTGGATAAACTCGCGGTAATACGGAGATAAAATATCGACATTTTGTGCGATGATAGCAAATACTGCGGATAAAAGGAGGATTACGCCAGCACTACTTTCGCTGGATAGGATTTTTTTGATTATGCGTTGCATGATTCTCCCTTTGAACAAATTTGTCTATTTTAGTATAAATTTCATTAAATTCTCATTGATTTGGCATGATTAACATAGCATAAAGTATGCCTATCATCAGAATCGTTGGAATTTCATTTAGCGCACGGAAATACTTGCCACTTTTTTTACAGGCGTCTTTTTCGAATTTAATCAAATAATAATGAAGCCAAAAATGATAAGCCACCATTAAAACAGCGCAAAGTAATTTTAGGTGAAAATAGCCCATTTTCATAAGTCCCGGATTTAGCAAAATCAGCATAACCGCGCTAAAAATCGTAACCGCCAAAGCTATCCAGCCGATAGCGTGATAGAGCATTTTTTCCATTTTTTTCACAACTTTGACAAAATTTGGATTGTCCAAATTCTCAGCGTGATAAACATATAGGCGCGGTAGATAAAACAGCATCGCCATCCACGAAATAAAGCCCACAAAATGGATAAATTTAAACCAATAATAACTCATTTTCCTTCCTTTCAATCTCTCATTAAAATATCTTTTCTAGCTTCAAATTCTTCCTTGCTAATCGCCCCTTTTTGGAAAAGCTCGTATAGGGCCTCTACCTTTTTAAGACGCTGTGAATAATCCTCAGCCACGCCTTCGCCAGCTTCTTCGTTGATATCCTCGACCCAAATTCCTACGAAAAATAGGTCAAAAAGCACCCAAAGAAGCCAAATCGGCAAAATCACAAGCCCTAGCAAAAAATACAGCGTAAAAATCCCAGCCCAATACAGCCCGATTTGCGCAAATCCACTGACAAATTTACCACAATAAATTCGGTGCAAACCGCCACCAATCGGCAATCCCACAGCCCACGAAAAAGCTCCGGCAAACCACAGCGCATACGCGATATAATTGTTTCTTTTCAAATTTTGCCTTTCTTTGAAATTTTCAAATTTTGCCACAAAAATATGACAATCGCTAAATCAATCATCACATCGGCAAAGTTAAAAACCGCAAATTCAAACCATTTGTGCCACGCCACATAATCCACAACTCCGCCGTGGATAAAGCGATCTAACACATTTGAAACCCCGCCTCCAAGCAAAATGCCGAAAGGCAGATAGTGAGCGTTAAAAAGCTCTTTTTGGCTAAAAACATACCACGCCAAAAGCGCGATTAGCCCAAGCTGGATAAATTTCAAACTCTCGCCCAAAAAAGCTAACATCGAAAACGCCACGCCCCTATTAAAGGTCAGTATCAGCGAAAAATACTCACCCTCCCACGAAAAACCATTTAAAAATATAAATTTTATAAATTGATCAAGCGCCAAAACAAGCGTAAAAATCAGGACAAATTTAATAAATTTTCTAGTCATTTAACGCTTTTTTGAAAAATTTCTCCGCTTCGTTCGCCCATTTTTCCAGAGCTTTTGCGTTTTTGCCCTCAAAAAGCAAACGGATCAAATTTTCCGTGCCAGAGTAGCGAAACAGCGTGCGAATTTTATCTTTTTTGATCTCTTCTTCAAGCTCTTTTAGCCCAGCGATTTTTTCAAGCGGTTTTTTATTTGTAATCTTTAAATTTCGCAAAATTTGCGGATACGGCTTGATTAAATTTGCTAACTCGCTCGCTTTTTTATTCATGCTTAGCATACACGCTGCAAATTGAAGCGCCGAGGCGATTCCATCGCCTGTCTTAGCATAATCGCCAAAAATCACATGTCCGCTTTGCTCGCCGCCGAAATTCGCCTTTTTCTCTTTCATCATTTCTAGCACAAATTTATCGCCCACACTGCATCTATGCACAGCGATTTTGTGCTTTGCCAAAAAATCATCAAGCGCGCCGTTACTCATCACAGTTGCGATAATTTGGTCGTTTTGAAGCTTGCCAAGCTCTTTTAAATACAGCGCCAAAACGCCAAGCAAAATATCTCCGTGTAAAATTTGACCGCTATCATCGACTACGACTAATCTATCAGCGTCCCCGTCAAAGGCAAATCCCACATCAGCGCGCAATCTTTTTACTTCGCTTGCCAAATTTTGCGGAGCCAAGGCGCCACAATTTTCGTTGATATTTTTTCCATTTGGCTCATCGCCTAGGACTATCACTTCTGCGCCAAGCTCGCTAAACACCGTCGGAGCGACCTTGTAGCTTGCGCCATTTGCGCAATCAAGCACAATGCGAAGTCCATGCAGGGTTTTGTTTTTTGGAAAAGAATTTTTAAGCTGGACGATATATCTGCCGATGACATCATCGACGCGCCTTGCCACGCCGATTTCCATCATTTGCTTTCTAGCCTCGGCGATTAGCTCGTCGCTAAAATAGATTTTTTCGATTTCGGCTTCCTCTTTTTCATCGAGTTTAAAACCCGTGTGATCGAAAAATTTAATGCCGTTATCATAGTATGGATTGTGTGAAGCGCTTATCATAATTCCGCCATCACAGCGCATATCCTCTGTCAAAAACGCGATTGCTGGGGTTGGCATAGGGCCTATTTGGCGGACATTATAACCCACGCTAGTAAGTCCAGCCACAATCGCAGTTTCTATCATATAGCCACTTCGCCTAGTGTCTTTACCGACTAAAATCATATTTGTAACGGAATTTTTCCTAAAATAAATTCCAGCTGCCATGGCTAATCTCATAGCAAGTTCGGCTGTCAAAAACTCGCCCGCTCTGCCCCTGACGCCGTCAGTTCCGAAAAGTTTCATAAATTTAATCCTTTATAAATCAAAATTCTCGCAATATTAGCAAAAAAAGTTTAATAATCGAATTTCTTTTAAAAATTGCTTAATTTCAGCAACGCTTAAAATTTTTGTAGTATAATCACGAGTTTAATATTTTCATTTAAAGGGATAAAAATGGCAAATCACAAATCAGCCGAAAAACGCGCTAGACAAACTGTGAAAAAAACAGAGCGCAATAGATTTTACCGCACAAGAGTAAAAAACATGACAAGAGCGGTAAGAGAAGCAGTAGATAGTAAAGACCTAGCAGCAGCCGAGGCAGCGCTAAAAGTAGTTAATCAAAGCTTCCACGCTTTCGTTAGCCGTGGATTTTTGAAAAAAGAAACTGCAAGCAGAAAAGTTAGCCGCTTGGCAAAACTAGTAAATACACTAAAAGTCGCATAATTATCATTAAATGTTAGCCCAAAAATTACAACCCTTTTTAGACCGATACGAGGAGCTTTCACGGCTCCTTAGTGATCCAGGTATCGCAAGCGATATTTCAAATATGACAAAGCTTTCCAAAGAGCAAAGAGGTATCGAACCGATAAAAAACGCCGCAGATAGGTATATAAAGGTTGTCGCCGATATCGAGGAAAACAAAAATTTATTAGGCGATCCTGAGCTTGGCGAGCTTGCCAAAGAGGAGCTTAAAAATTTAGAACTCGAAAAAGACGAACTCGAAGAGCAAATCAAAATTTTACTTCTTCCAAAAGATCCAAATGATGATAAAAATATCTTCCTTGAAATTCGCGCCGGAACCGGTGGCGACGAGGCTGCGCTTTTTGCGGGAGATCTACTAGGGGCGTATTTGCGTTATGCTGAACTTCGTGGCTATAAATGCGAAATCGTAAGCCAAAGCGAAGGAAGCGTGGGCGGTTTTAAAGAAGTTATTTTGCTTGTTAAGGGCGACGGGGCGTATTCAAGGCTTAAATTCGAAGGCGGCACGCACAGAGTCCAAAGGGTGCCTGAAACCGAAAGTCAAGGGCGTGTGCATACTTCTGCAATCACTGTGGCAGTTATGCCAGAAATCGAAGATAGCGAAATCGAAATCAAAGATAGCGATTTGCGTATCGATGTCATGCGTAGCTCAGGGCATGGCGGACAATCCGTAAATACCACTGATAGCGCCGTTCGTATCACCCATATACCAACAGGTCTAGTCGTAACCAACCAAGACGGCAAAAGCCAACACAAAAACAAAGAAGCTGCGATGAAAGTGCTAAAAGCTAGGCTTTATGACTTGCAAGAGCAAGAACGCTTAGAAAAAGAGCGCGCCGAACGAAAAGATCAAGTCGGCACAGGCGATAGAAGCGGTCGAATTCGCACTTACAACTACCCGCAAAACCGCATTAGTGACCACCGCATAAATTTAACACTTTACCGCTTAGATGCCATTATGGCTGGCGGACTTTTTGATGAAATCATCGATCCACTCATCACAAACGCACAGGCCGAAGCGATTGCAAACGCAGGGCTGTAAAGCTAAATTTATCTATAAATCAAATTTAATCAAAATTTTATCTGTTTTTAATGGGGAACTATAATCCCCTTTTTAAATTTTAAAAAAAGGAAAATTCATGGGAATTTGGCAAAAAACTTTTGGCGGATTAGACAAGGCGTATTATTTTAGACATTTTATCTTTGGCGCAGTTTTGGCTGTGATTTTGATCTGGGCGCAAAGCTACTCAGCAGAGAGTATGGCAGCAAGGACTGGCAAGGAATTCGCTGGCATGGATTTTTTCATCTATATATTTTATGCGATTTGCGCGCTTTTGTATCCATATGCAAGATTTGTGTATGAAAGTATCGTAAATTTCATCATCGGAAACAACTTTTTTATCGTAAATGCCGTGTTTTTGCTCATTTGGAAACTTGTAGTTATGATAGTGCTTTTTGCGTTTTCTATCATCATCGCACCCGTTGGCCTAGCGTATCTATACTACTATCACACAAAAAACCGCACTTTTGATGAAAATTCAAGCGATTATTTTGAATTTATCGAAAAAGGCGACGAAAAATAAAAAATAGCAAAATTTAAACGAAATTTATTCTAAATTTTGCTATTCTCTTTCGAATTTTAATCAAAAGGATAGCTATGAGCAAAAAAGTATTTATCTGCGTTGATGAAAATGCGCTTTTAAAACCTGTTTGCGATTATGGAATCTACACTGCAAAGCGTCTTGACGCCGAGGCTGTGTTTATCCATGTAATCGAAACCCCAGAGCTTGGTCAAAATTTTTACGGACTTGCAGCTGGCGGGATAGTTTTGGGCGAAAATGATATGGTAATGTCACAGTATGGGGCATTTGACGGCAAAGACAACGAAGTAGATGAGAGCAAAATCAAAGCATGGCTAGATAAATGCGTAGATGAGGCAAAGGCTCAGGGCGTGAGTGCTAGCGCGATTTTGCGCGACGGCGATTTTATCGAAATCATCGAAGAATACAAAGACGAAGCTAGAATTTTTGTGCTAGGCATAAAAGGCACAAACAGCGAAGATGTGGGCTTTAACGCAACTATGCTGATTAAAGAGATGAAAGTTCCGGCCCTTTTGGTAAATAAAGATTTCAGCCCAATAAACTCCGTGCTTGTGGCGTTTGACGGCACAGAGGCTGCGCAAAAAACTCTAAATTTCACAAAAGAGGCCAAGCTTCTAAAAGACGCGAAAAAATATGTCATAAATGTAAATAACGACACCGAGGAATCGCAAAAAACGCTTGAAATCGCAAGAGAGATTTTAAAAGGCGAAAACGCCGAATTTGTAAGCGTCTCAGGCGATGTTCCGGGCGATGAGATTATCAAATATCGTCGCGCCAACAACCTCGATTTAATCGCGACTGGCGCATTTACGAAGAGTTTTTTCAAAAAGCTTTTTGTAGGAAGCGTTTCAGAGGATATCTTGCACAACGCTCTTGTGCCGATTTTAGTTCTAAGTTAAAATTTGGGGCAAATTCGCCCCAAATTTACCAGATTTCTTTAAATTTCAAAATTCTACCAAATTTCAAAATTTCACCAAATTTTAAGCCTAAATTTTAGCCCTTAAAACGGCAAATCACGCCCCGCTCACTCGCAAATAAAACTTTACCTTTTGCCTTTTTCTTAAATTTATCGTAAAGCCTACCTGCACTCATGCTCTCGCCGATGACAGTTTTGGTGCTGTTTGCGACATAGCCGATTTTGCCAAAACCCTCCAATTTCACGGCGATTGCCTCGCGGTCGTATTTATTATCTGGCTCTTTTTCGAGATTTACGACCATATTTTCCTTCAAAAATTCCCACCCATAGTAGAAATTTAGCCCAGTGATTGTGAAATAAATCTTTTTCATTTCGCTCTCCTTTCCTAAAATTTCCACTATTTTAGCGTGAAATTTTGACATATTATGTCGAAATTTAAATTTGTCCTTCCCATAAATCAAGCGCAGTTTTTAGCCTAGATAGACCATCAATCACATTTTTGCGCGAAGTTGCGATATTTAATCGCAAAAATTTCTCTCCGCCCTTGCCGTATTGCGCGCCATGGCTTAGGAAAAGCCCTGTTTTTTGGCGGATAAAATTGGCTAATTTCGTGCTCTCATCGCAATACTCGCTTACATCAAGCCACATTAAATATGTCGCATTTTGCGCTACGCTACGCACTTTTGGCAGTTCGCGCGCTATAAATTCATTGGCAAAAGCTCGGTTTGCGCTCACATACGCTCTCATCTCTTCTAGCCACGCTTCGCCCCTCTCAAACGCCACAATCGCCGCAATTAGCCCAAAAAAGCTAGGCTCTGCGATATCATCGCCATTTAGCGCGCGACTGATTTTTTTATGCAGTTTTGGATTTGGGGTAAAAACAGCCGCTGTTTGCAAACCAGCGATATTAAACGCTTTTGTCGGAGCTATGATATTTGCGCTTAAATTCGCACAAACCTCGCTAGCAGCGGCAAATGGGGTGTAATTTACACCGGGCTCAGTGATATCGCAATGCACCTCATCGCTGATGACGATGACGCCGTATTTTTCGCACAGCTCGCCGATTCTCATTAGCTCGTCCTTGCGCAATGTCCTGCCGATAGGATTGTGCGGATTGCAAAGCAGTAATAGCGATGTTTGCGGGTCTTTTAGGCAAAATTCCAAATTTCCCCAGTCGATGAAATACTCGCCCTCTTCGTATCTAAGCTCGCAAGAGAGGGTATTTCTGCCCATATTTTTAATGCAGTAAAAAAAGCAGTTATAAACAGGGGTTAGGATTACGACATTTTCCCCGGGCGCGCTAAGCTTGCGAATTAACGAATTTATCGCTGCTAGCGTGCCACCAGCGTAAGTTAAAGAGCCTTTTTTGATTTCGTAATTATGGCGCCTTTTCCACCACGAAGTATAGGCGTTTTCCCACTGCTCATCTAGCACGCTATATCCATACACGCGCTCTTCCAAGCGGGTTTTTAATGCCTCGTAAATCTCGGGTGCGACGGCAAAATCCATATCCGCAACCCACATTGCAAGCTCGCCCTCACCTACTTCCCATTTTAGCGATTTTGTGCCAGCGCGGTTTGGCAGATTGTCAAATTCATACGCCATTTTACGCCCTTAATTCAGTGATAATCTCTGTTTTGCTCGCGTCTGTCGCGCCGTCTTGGATCAGCTCGCGGATTTTAGCGGCTTTGATTAGCCCTGAGCGCGGATTTTTCACGCTGTCGATTTCGCCGATGATTTCGGCATGCACATCGCTAAATTCAAACGCCAAGGTTGTGTTTATGAGCTCGCAGTTTTCTAGGCGCAAATTTTGCATATAGCAAAATCCTTGCAGGCTTTCGATTTTGCAGTTTTTCAGAGTGACATTTTTGGAATTCCAGCCAAAATACTCGCCCGCGATGAAACAATCCTCGATTAGGATATTTTCGCAGTTCCAAAACGCGTCTTTGCTAAGAAGTTTTGAATTTTTGATTTTCACATTTTTGCAGCCGTCAAAGCAATAATCGCCAAAAAGATTTAAATTTTGTATTTCTAAATTTTGACAATCAAGCCCAAAATATGGGCCTTTTGCGCTGATATTTTTAAGCACGATATCCTCACAGTGCCACAGGGTTTCTAGCGCGTCAGTGAATTGGACATTTTCAATGTGCGCATTTTTCACTCTGCGAAGCCCCTTTGGCGCGCCATATACGCAATCGCTTAGCCTTAAATTTTGACTATACCAGATACCTGCGCGCGCGATTTCATCGAAAAGGCAGTTTGAGATTTCGATATTTTTCGCATACCAAAACGGATATTTCCACTCAAATTTTGAGTTTTGCACGATTATGTCAGAGCTCTCTTTCAGCGGTGATTCGCCGTCGCAAAAAACGGAATTTTCTATTTTTAAATTTTTCGCGCCAAAAAGTGCTCTTTCGCCACTAAATCGCATTTGTTTTAATGTTTGCATAAATTTTCCTTGTGATAAATTTCTATTTTTATACCAAAATTTTTAAAATTTTAATAGAACAATATTGCAAATTTCTTGCCTAATTATGCAAAATTTGATTTATTTGTGTTTTGGCGTTTTGCGCAAATCAAAATAGATAAAATGTCCTGTGCTTTCGCCGTTTTCGAAAATTTCGAGTTTGTAGCGCATGATAGGGCTATGGCAGGCTGCGACCATGATTTTAGCGTGGTATGAGCCGTCGTTAAAGCGAACAAGCGGGCTTTCGAAATTTCCCATATTCATGCTAATTCCTTTGATTTTTAGGGTTGGATTTTTTAGCTCGCGCAAAATCCCGCTAACCACAACCTCGCTCTCGCTCATCGCTACAATCGGCGCTGGTATGATTGTAAAACTCGCGCTCTCGCCATCTGCATTACTAAGGCATGAGGCTGTGTTTAAATCGCACGGCAAGGAAATTTTAGTATCCCCAAATAGCTTGTCGCTATCCTCGTTTGCGTGAGTTAAACCGCATAAAATCGCCAAAACAAGATAAAATTTTTTCATTTTTTCTCCTTGAAAATTTTTGAGTAATTTTAGGTAAAAAAGGTAAATTTTAATGATTGTTATTAAAAATTTTGCTAAAATATCAGCCAAATTTTTAATGATAGGAGAGCTATTATGGATTTAAACGCACTTATGAAAATGGTTTCTGCGCTTAAAAGCGACGAGGGAAATGTCAGCAATTTCCAAGCAAACCCAGTTGCATTTATCGAGAAATTTTTAGGCGTCGATCTGCCTGATGATCAAGTAAATGCCCTAATCGCCGGCGTTAGCAATAACTTTTTGAAAGGCAACACTGCAAATGCTATGGGTAATGGCGGCGGCAGCGATATGATTGGAGCTGTGTTAGGCGGACTTTTAGGCGGCGGAGAGAGAGCAAACGCAAACTCAGTAGATAAATCAGGCGTAGATTTTACCGCGCTTATCGGCAAGCTTGCTGTGGCGAAATTTGACACAAACGGCGACGGCAAAATCGATATGAACGATCTAGGCGGGATACTCGGCAATATCATTGGTGGCGGAAACAAGGCTGGTTTTGGCGCAGATAACAGCGGACAATCTGGGCTTGATCTTGGCACATTGATGAAAATGTTCAAAGTCTGAAAATAAAAAAATATGCGAAATTCCCAAATTTCGCATATTAAAATATACTTAAATTATCATTTTTATATCACATATTAATCATTTATTTACCAAACTAGTAGTATAATCCCCCTGTCCGACAAGATAAAAACCTCCTTTTTGTATTTGCCTAGGCTTTCGGGTCTAGGCTTTTTTTATGCCCAAAAATTTGCTATAATCCCGCCAAATCAAATTCCAAGGAAAATCAATGCTAACACACATAGATGAAAACAATATGCCACGCATGGTCGATGTCAGCGCCAAAGACGACACCGAGCGCTCCGCCACAGCCAGCGGTATAATCCACCTAAACGAGGCTGCGTTTCGCGCAGTCAAAGAGGGCGATGGCAAAAAGGGCCCCGTGCTTCAAACCGCCGTTGTAGCGGCTATCATGGGGGCAAAAAAGACAAGCGAACTAATCCCAATGTGCCACCCGCTAATGATAAATTCCATAAAAACGCAAATTGAAGAGTTGCCAAACGCTTTTAAACTCTATGTTACGGTAAAAATCACTGGTAAAACAGGCGTGGAAATGGAAGCATTAACCGGCGTGAGCGTGGGCTTACTAGCAATTTATGATATGGTTAAAGCCGTAGATAAATCAATGCGCATTTCAGACATAATCTTAGAGCGCAAAGAGGGTGGCAAAAGTGGCGTGTATGTTAGAGAGTAAGCCTGTAATCGCCTATCCGGCGCAGTGGAAATACAAGGTCATCATCGAATGCGCCACGCAAAAAAGAGAAAAGATTGACGAGGTTTTAGCTAGCGAGGAATACAGCCTGAAATTTTCGAAATTTTCAAACGGCGGAAAATACGCAAGTTTCGATATTTCGGTCTTGGTGGCTAGCGAGGCTCACAGGCTGGGCGTTTTTGAGAAATTAAAGAAAAATTTTAAATTTGTATTATAGGAGAGAGTATGAAAGAGGAATTAGTAGCGAAATTTGGCGAGAATTTACGCAGCGCAAGCGAGGCGCAAATTACTGAAAGTATCGAAAATTTGGCATTTTTAGCGTGCGAAAGCGAATTTGGAAATTTAAGCAAAGATGAGAAAACCGCTAAATTTGCAACCCTTACTAGCGCACTTTGTGCCGAGCTAGGTGAGCTTGAAATTTTAAACAAATCAAACGCCAAATCTGTCATAAACGGCGCGAAAAAGGCACTTTGCGAAGAGGGCGAAAAGGAGCTTTATAGCCTGTTTTACGAATACGACGATTTGCGCAAAAAAATCCTAGCCTCACAAAGAGAGCTTTTAAATTTAGTCGAAAACGGCTACGAAAAAATCGAAAATTTGCTCCCAAATTTGGGCGAAAACGAGAAAAATATAGTCTCTGACGCTCTTGGGGAGCTTAGCAAAAACTCGCTTTTGCTTGCCGATGTTTTGAAGGAAGCTAGCGAAATGGCGTTTATCAGCGTGCTTGAAAACGGCGATGATATCGAGGATACGGCGCATTATACGGCGAAAAATATCGCATTTTACGCTATTAGCGAGGGCGAATTTACCCGCTTCCGCCTAAAAGAGATAGCCAAGCTCATCATCGAAAGCGCAATTTTCGTGGCAAACGAGAGCAAAAACACTGCCCCAGCACTAATCCGAGGAGCCGTGCTTGGCGTGTATGATGCGATCACCAAAGTGGCTGAAAAATACCTAGACGATATGAGCGTGAGCCCTGATGAGAGCGTGCAGACCTTGGAGCAAAAAAAGGCGCAAATTGCCCAAACTAGCGACATTTTCACGGCTGTTTTAAGCGACGCAATCTCTCGCGCTGGCGAGCCAGCCAAAAGCGAAATCGAAAAATTAGCGCAAGAGGAATTTGGCGGGTATTTGTCGAAATTTAAGAAAATTTATGGCGAGCTTGGCGAGGTGCTAAGCGATAAAATCAGCGAAATGAAATTTGGCGAAAAAGCCAAGGATCTAAGCGCGCAATGGAAGGAAAAGGGCGAGAGGATTATCGAAAATTTCGAGCTTGATGAGAAATTCGGTAGCTTTAAAAAGGAAATGAGCGAGAAGCTTAGCGAAATCAAAACGGATATGGCGAAAAATATGAGCCAAAAAGCGCGTGAAATCAGCAAAAAAGCCTATGAAAGCGCACTTGATGCACTTGCAAAGATGAAAAACAAAGGCGAGAGCAAATGAGGGACGAAAATAGCACCTATCCGCTAATGGGAACGAGATTTGTCCTTGACGAGGAAAAAATCCTGCGCGAGGGCAAATACCGCCCAGAAACGCTTTACGCACAGATTGACAAAATCGCCGCAGAGTGCAATATGCAAAAGCAGGATAAAAACACATATTACGCCGTAAAGGGCAGATATAGTCTAGGTGAGCTTGGTAAATTTTGCTATACATATTTAATTGATTGTGAGTGGTTTATTGACAATGTAAAAGAGTGGTGGTGGCTCCATGAAGAAGATGGAAATGAGGATTTGATTAAAGATATAGCAGAGGTAAAACAATGGAAAAAATCCTAAATTTGGGCTAAATTCACGCTAAATTTAACCCAAATTTCATGGCTTACTCAGTCGGGCTCATCTGCTTTATCACAAGCTCTGGCGAGATTACACTTCTGAAATTATTTTTATTTATGCTAAAAATCAAATCCACTCTCTGGTTTTCGCGTGGCAAAAAATCATAGTTAAACCACAGCGCCTCGACGCTGGCGCCGTTTTTTTGGATACTCATTTTGATATGTTTGCCCTCTTTGCCGATTTGGCGCACATTGCCCACACTCGCGCCACAGATATTAAAGACAGGCTTTGGATTTTTCTGCCCGTAAGGCTCGAAAAATTCCAAAATTTCAAGCAGTTCAAAGTCGATTTGCGAAACTTCTAACTCGCCTAGCAAATCGTCCGCCGCTCTGAAATCCTCCAAATCATCAGGCGTGATTTTCGCATTTACCCTGCGCCTAAATTCCTCTAAATTCGCAGGCTCTATCCCCACGCCAGCTGCACCCTTATGTCCGCCGTAAGTGGTTAAAATTTCAGCCTGCGATGAGATTAAATTTAAAATATCAAATTTCCCCACGCTTCTAGCGCTTCCCTTGGCGCGGTCCTCATGCACGCTAAAAACAATCGCTGGTTTTTTGTAAGTTTTACTTAGGCGCGAAGCGACAATTCCGATAATCCCCTCGTGCCACTCATCACCCCAAACCACGATAATATTGTCATCTTCGTTGATACTTTGCGCGATTTGCTCGTAAAGGGCTTTTTCCTCCTCTTTGCGAGAGTTGTTGATGTGATCTATCATTTTTAGGTATTGATTCGCCTCTCTGATATCGCGCGCGCACAGAAATTTATACGACATTGTCGCATCGTCCATGCGCCCCGTGCAGTTAATCAGCGGAGCAATTGTGTAGCTAATATCGTCGAATTCGAAATGTTTTTTGAAATAATGCTCTTTAATCGCCTTAAAACAAGCCCGATTTGAGTTGTTTAGCTTTTTGATACCATAGCGCAAAAGCGCCCTATTCATATCTCTAAGCTCCATCATATCGGCGATTATAGCGATGATTAGGATATCCATTAGACTAGACATATCGTAATTCACGCCAAGGGTTTCTTTGAGCGCGCCCACTAGATACCACGCGACCTGCGCCCCGCAAATTTCAACATTTGGAAAGGTGCAGTCTGGTTGTTTTGGATTGACGATAGCGTAGGCTTCTGGCAGGATTGGTGGTGGCATGTGGTGATCTGTGATGATTAAATCAATGCCCTTTTTAGCGCAAATTTGCGCTGCTTCTATCGCCGAAGTGCCGTTATCAACGGTAACAATCAGCCCGATACCCTCTAATTCGTCAATTATTTCGTTATTTAGTCCGTATCCGTCAGTGAAGCGGTTCGGGATTTTTATGACATAATCTGCGCCGATTTGGTTAAAAAAGTCGCTCATAATCACGGTGCTTACGATACCATCGACATCGTAATCACCCACGACTGCTATGCGTTCATTTTCATCAATGGCAGTTTTTATACGCAATGCAGCCTTATAGATATCTTTGAGCTGGCTTGGTAAGGGAATTTCACTAAGTTTTGTATGTTTATCATTTGCAAACCTCGATTGTAAAATTTCCCTTACTTCGTTTTTACCTAACATTTTTAATAGAAGCTTCGATAAAACCCAAAATCGCAGGATTTGGGCGCACTAAGCGACTAGTAAATTCTGGGTGAAACTGCACACCTAGAAAAAACGGATGATTTTTTAACTCCACCGCCTCGATTAGGCCGTTTGATTCGCCACATACGATCAAACCCTCTTTTTCAAATTCGGCTCTATATTCAGGGTTTGCCTCGTATCTGTGTCTGTGGCGCTCTCTAATGGTCTTTGCACCATCGTAAATTTTGGCTAGCAGTGAGCCTTTTTTGGTATCGCAGTCGTATCCGCCAAGGCGCATAGTCCCACCTAGCGGGCTTTTGTGCGTGCGGATTTGTTTTTTGCCACTTGCGTCGATAAAGCTATCAATGAGATAAATAAGCGGACTTTTGGTATTTTCGTCAAATTCGATTGAATTTGCATCTTTTATGCCTAGCACATTTCGTGCAAATTCGATTATACACAGTTGCATACCAAGGCAAATGCCTAAAAACGGCACTTTGTGCGTCCTAGCATAATTTATGGCTAAAATTTTGCCCTCTACGCCACGCACGCCAAATCCACCGGCTACTAGCACGCCATTTACATCGCTTAGCATTTCATCTAAATTTGACTCTTCTATTTTTTCGCTATCAATCCATTTGAGATTTACCCTAGTATCCAGAGTAGCCCCTGCATGGATAATGCCCTCGGTTAGGGATTTGTAGCTCTCTTTGAGGTCGATATATTTGCCTACAAATGCGATTGTGGTCTCATTAGTCGGAGCGATTACGCGCTTAACTAGGCTGTCCCATTTGCTCATATCTGGTTTTAAAACGCCCAAATTTAGGAAGCTTGCAATCGGCTCTAAAATTCCTTGGCTCATAAATGCGAGTGGAATTTGATATATGCTTTGGCTATCTGGGCTTTCGATGACGCAGTTTTTATCCACGCCACAACTTAGCGCGATTTTATCCTTTAAATTTCGATTTAAAGGCATTTCCGAACGGCAGATTATCATATCAGGACTGATACCGATACGGCGCAACTCGCCCACGCTGTGCTGGGTTGGTTTGGTTTTTAGCTCGCCAGCGACCTTGATATATGGAACTAGCGTTAGGTGGATATTCATGGTGTTTGCGCGCCCAAGCTCCACTCTCATAGCCCTTATCGCCTCCAAAAACGGCAAACCCTCGATATCGCCCACGGTTCCACCGATTTCGACGATTAAAATGTCATTGTCTTCGCCCGCTTTTTTGATACGGCGCACGATTTCGCCCACGATATGCGGGATTACTTGAATAGTCTTGCCTAGATAATCCCCCCTGCGCTCGCGCTCGATTACTGCGCTATAAACTCTACCTGTGGTGAAGTTGTTATCTTGGCTTAAATTTTCGTCCAAAAATCTCTCATAATGTCCCAAATCAAGGTCAGTTTCAGCCCCGTCATCAGTGACAAAAACCTCTCCGTGTTCTAGCGGGCTCATTGTGCCTGGATCGACATTGATGTATGGATCTGCTTTTAGCATGCGAACTTTTAGCCCCGAGTGCTTCAAAAGTGTCGCAATCGATGCCGCCGCAATACCCTTGCCAAGGGAGCTTAAAACGCCACCCGTCACAAAAATATACTTCGTTTGTTTTGACATAGAAATATCCTAAATTTTGATTTTGATTAATGGCGAGATTATATCTTTGTTTTGGTTAAAGATAGATAATTTAAAATTTTATTATTTTTGGTTACAATGTCTTTTTGAATTTAATCCAAATTTTAAGGAGAAGCTGTGAAAAAATTTCTTGTTCCCATAGCGGCTGTAATCGTGCTAATTTTGGGTTTTGCCTTTTTGCCAAGCAAAGATAAGGGCGAGAGCCAAAATGAGCCAAAAGTAGAGCAAAGTGCGCCCGCAAATCCTATCGCCAAGGCTATTGATAGCGTAGTTGGCAACAAAGCAGGCGAGCTAGCCGAAAAATACATTAACCAAATGCTAGAAAATAGCCAGTTTTTCGAGGTCAAAGAGCGTAAATTCGACAGAGGCGATAGCTCGTCTGCTGGATATTTTACCGGTGTGATTAAAAAACAAACCCTAAAAGATCAGCTAGTCGTAGTCGTAGCTAGCGTGCTTGGCGAGGCAGAGGCTAAGGATTTGCAAAAGTTAAATTCCGAAATGGATGAAATTTTCCCGCAGGATTTGGAGTTTAGGTATGATTATACTATCGCGCACAGTGTCGCAAATATCGCTGATGGCGCGCAAATCGAGGGTAAAATCAAAATCACTACCCCACACTATGCTGAAATTTTAAAACAATTTTTCAAAACCGAGGAAATCGTTACAAACCGCGTTACAATCGCAACTGATATTAAATTTATTATCCAAGTAGCAGACGCCGAATACTCAAACGAGGGGGTGATGATAAATTTAAGCGGGCTAAATTTTGGTGGAGTTAGCGATTTAAATGGCGAAATTTTTAAAACCCTAAATTTGAGTTTGGATAAATTTTTCGTTTATGGCGTAGAGGGTGTGGATATCGAAATGCAGGGCCTTAACTACGATATGAAATACAAAAACGGCGTCAAAAAGGGCACAGAGCTAGTAGATTATTTCTTAGCTGATATGAGCTATACTTCCAGCCTTAAAAACGCCCTAATCACCGTGGAGGGCGATAGATTTATCGTCGCAAATGACGCTTCTAGCGAGGGCGAGACTAAGATTAGCGCTGGAAAATACTTTATGGACGATAAATCGCGCATAGCAAGCCTCAAAGTCGCAGATGTGCTAGTGCGAAATGTCGCGATCGATAGCGACATCGCTATGAGCGAAAAACTTTACCGCGAGCTTGCATTTGCGAACCAAAACAAAGCAGAGGAACTAGCAAAAAATCCGCAAATTTTAAGAGATTTGCTTAAAGATGATATTTCGCTAAATTTGAAAAATTTATCCTTCGAAAACAGCATCGGCAAAAAATTTAGCCTTAGCGCAAAGGGCGTCGTGGGCGATTTCGTCGATGAGGAGACACTGTTTGCGAAAATGAGCGCCAGCGGCAACGCTAAAATCGACACAAGCCTTAGTGAGTTTATCTCTGATTACGATAGCCTGCGCCAGTTCGCACCGCTAATCGAGCTGTATTCGGCGCAGTTTTTACGCCCTGATGGAAATGGCGTAAGGCTTGATTTTAGCTACGATAAGGCTTCAAATTTATTGCAACTAAACGGCGAAAATATCCCGCTTCAATAATTTTTAGGTCAAATTTATGCGCGGTGAGCGTTTAAATTTGACCATTACACATTTTAAATTTGTGAAAATTTGTAATTTAAATCAAATTTAAAGGATAAAATTTATTAATATTATTTTATAAAAATTTTAAAATTTCGCCAAATTTTAAAATTTTGTTACCATAAGTAACGCACAAAAAAATTTTCAAATTTTATTTAACGCAATTTTAATAAATTTCCAACCTAATTTTGTATTATTCATAAAATCTTACAAAAAAGGAGTAACATGCCTGATCAAATCAAGGTGCGTGGGCACAACTTCCCAGACCTAGAACCGCAAAACTCGGAAGAAGTTGCGGAAGTAGCGCAACTAACCGATGTTGATTCGTTTCCGAAGCGTGGCATTATCATTACGATAGTAGCGGCGTTGATCGCATTTGCGCTTTACAATGTCTTGCCGTTTGAGCCAAATGTCAAAAAGGGCTTGGCGCTTTTGGCATTTATCGCGATTATGTGGCTTACAGAGGCCGTGCATATCACGATTACAGCGCTTATGGTGCCAGTTTTGGCTGTGGCGATTGGGATTGGCAAATTTAGCAAAGACGGCGAATTTACGGCTTTGACGCTAAAAAACGCCTTGGCAAATTTCGCAAACCCTACGATTTTTACATTTTTTGGTGGATTTGCCCTAGCTACGGCACTTCACATGCAAAAACTCGACAAAAAAATCGCAACATGGCTTATCCAAAAAGCTGGCGGACGCCTTGGCGTGGCTGCGATTTTGATATGTATCACAACCGCGCTTTTATCAATGTGGGTTTCAAACACCGCAACTGCTGCGATGATGTTACCACTTGCGCTTGGAATTTGCGCGAATTTGGACGCAAAGAAAAAAGAAGATCGTGGCACAATCGTCTTTTTACTCTTAGGAATTGCATATTCGGCTAGTATCGGAGGACTTGGTACGATTGTTGGCTCACCGCCAAACATCATCGCAGCTGAGGCTTTGGGCTGGAATTTTGCTGATTGGATGAAGGTAGGACTTCCGGTAATGCTTTTAATGCTTCCACTCATGTTAGTGGTGCTATATTTGGTATTCCGCCCAAATTTAAACCACAAAGTCGAGATCGAACTCGAAGAAATTCCATGGAACAACAAGCGCATACTTACCGTCATAGTTTTCGTAATTACTGCGTTTGCGTGGATTTTCTCAAAAGACATTAGCAAGGTAATCGGCTTTAAAATCGACGACTCGTATGTCGCTGTGTGCGCCGCAATCGCTGTGGTAATGCTAGGCCTTGCTAAATGGCACGATGTGGCTGAAAACACAGAGTGGGGTGTTTTGATGCTATTTGGTGGAGGACTAACGCTAAGTGCGGTGCTAGGCATGTCAGGGGCTTCTGGCGTGTTAGGAAACCTAGTAGCTGATACCTTCAAAGACGCGCCTGTGTATTTGGTATTGCTTGTAACAGCTGTATTTATCATCTGCCTTACAGAATTTACTTCAAACACTGCCTCGGCTGCGCTTTTGGTGCCTGTATTTGCGGGCGTAGCAGCTCACATGGGCTTGCCGAAAGAAACGCTAACAATCGTAATTGGTATCGGCGCAAGTTGTGCCTTTGTAATGCCAGTAGCAACTCCGCCAAATGCCCTAGTTTTTGGCACTGGCATGATTAAACAAATGGATATGATTAAAGCAGGTGCTTACCTAGCCTTCGCTGGCGCGGTGATAGTATCGCTTTATGTTTATCTGTTTTTTGCATAAAATTTAGTTGCGAGATTTTCTCGCAACTACTAAATTCTGCCAAATTTCACCTGCTAAAATTTATTAAAATTTTGATAAAATCACCAAATTTCATTTCAAAGGATTTTTATGAGAAGCGATATCGTTAAAAAGGGCTACACACGCACACCGCACCGCTCACTTTTTCGCGCGACAGGATTAAAGGACGAGGACTTTGACAAGCCGTTTATCGGCGTGGCAAATAGCTTTATCGAGTGTATTCCGGGGCATTTTTATCTCAATGAATATGCCAAAATCGTAAAAGACGAAATTCGTAAAAATGGCTGTGTGCCGTTTGAATTTAACACAATCGGCGTCGATGATGGTATCGCAATGGGGCATAGCGGAATGCTCTACTCGCTACCAAGTCGCGAAATCATCGCAAATTCGATAGAAACCGTGATGAACGCTCACAAACTTGACGCCCTGCTTTGCATACCAAACTGCGATAAAATCGTGCCTGGTATGATAATGGGAGCGCTAAGAGTAAATGTGCCTACGATTTTTGCTAGTGGTGGCCCAATGGCTGCTGGCAAGGGGCTAGGTGGCGAACAAATCGACTTAAATACCGCATTTGAGGCTGTTGGCGCGTATGAGACCGGCAAGATTAACGAAGAGCAATTAAAAGCTATCGAGTGCGCGGCATGTCCTGGTGGGGGAAGTTGCTCTGGTATGTTTACCGCAAACTCAATGAATACCCTATGCGAAGCTCTTGGAATCGCACTTAAAGGCAACGGAACGATTCTAGCTCTTACGCCTGAGCGCGAGGAATTATTACGCGCAGCTGCTAGGAGAATTTGCGAAATTGCGCTCGATGAGAGATTTAAAATTCGAAATTTAATCAACGAAAAATCGATCCGCAACGCCATGGTTATGGATATGGCAATGGGTGGAAGCTCGAATACGATTTTGCACATGCTCGCAATCTCGCGCGAAGCGGGCACACCGCTTGATATCGCGGAATTAAACGAAATTTCGCGCAGTGTGCCTCACATAGCCAAAGTAAGCCCAAGCCTACCAGGAGTTCATATGCAAGATGTGCAAAAAGCAGGCGGACTAGGCGCGATAATGAAAGAGATTGCGAAATTTGATAGCTCTTTGCTTGATTTAAATTTACTCACAATCAGTGGCGAAAGCCTGGGTGAGCGTATCCAAAACGACGATATCAAAGATGAAAACATAATCCACACCGTAGCAAACGCGTATTCTAAGCGTGGCGGACTAGCGATTTTGTTTGGAAATTTGGCCGAGCAAGGCTGTGTCATAAAAGCCGCTGGAATCATCGGCGAGCGCAAATTTAGCGGTAAAGCGATTTGCTTTAACAGCCAAGACGAGGCAATCGAGGGGATTTCGGGCGGAAAAGTGCAAAAAGGAAATGTAGTCGTCATACGCTACGAGGGTCCAAGAGGAGGGCCTGGTATGCAAGAAATGCTAAGTCCAACAAGCCTGATTGTAGGTCGTGGATTAGGTGCTGATGTTGCGCTCATCACAGACGGGCGTTTTAGCGGTGCTACAAGGGGGCTAAGTATCGGTCATGTAAGCCCAGAAGCAGCCGAGGGCGGCATGATAGGACTACTCAAAGACGGCGATATAATCGATATCGATGTGGATAATTTCAGCATAAATGTCCGTCTAAGCGACGCCCAAATCGCCGCTCGCCGTGCCGCTTGGAAATACGAGGGCAAAAAGGTCGAGGGCAGATGGCTTCGCCAATACCAAAAACTAGTAACAAATGCTAGCAATGGAGCGATTTTAGAAGCGTAGATTTAAATTTAAAACCCTTTTTTAAATTTTAAAAAGGGTTTTAAAAAATGATTAAATTTGGACTTTATAAATTTTGCAAAATTTTAAATTTAAAGGGCAAATTGCCCTTTAAATTTGCGCATTTAAAAATTCTTTGATATTTCCTGCGATTTTGGAGATTAGCAGTTTGCGCGCTTCCACGCTCGCCCACGCAATGTGCGGAGTAAGGATTAGATTTGCCTTGTTTTTCACGCCAAGAAGCGGATTATCAGCGTTAATCGGCTCTTTTTCGACCACATCAAGACCCACGCGAAGTCCCATTTCATCGATAGCCCATGCCAATGCACTCTCATCGGCGATTCCGCCACGACCAAAGTTCATAAACACAGCACCCTTTTTCATTTTAGCGATTTCATCTTTGCCGATTAGCCCTTTTGTTTTTTCGTTTAATGGCGCATGAACCGTGATGATATCGCACTCTTTAAGCATAGTTTCCAAATCCACCCTTTTAAACTCAGCGTCATCGTGCGCCCCACTCGTAGAGTAGTAGCAGACATTTGCGCCAAAGGCTTTTGCTATGCGCCCTACTTCGCGACCGATTTCGCCAAGGCCGATTATTCCGAAATTCTTGCCAGAAATTTGATCAATTGGCGCGTTTAAATGTGTGAAAATTTCACTCTCACACCATTTTTTTTCGCCATATTCGGCGTAATATCTCACATCGTTTAAAAGCGCTAGAAGCGTAGCAAAGGCTTGTTGCGATACGCTTTTGGTCGAATACCCAGCCACATTTTTCACAGGCACGCCATGCGCTGCGGCCGCTTCGGAGTCGATATTGTTCGTGCCGGTTGCACTTACGCAAATTAGCTTTAAATTTGTCTTTTCAAGCACCTCTTTTGTGATTAAAACCTTATTTGTAATGACAATATCAGCACCCGCTAAACGCTCGATTGTCTGCTCTGGCTTGGTTTTCGGGTATGTTACAAGCTCGCCCAAGGCCTCAAATTCGCTGAAATTTGCGTCGCTTCCTAATGTATCAGCGTCAAGTAAAACAATTTTTGGTTTCATTACTCCACCCCTTCGATGTAGTGACCGACAAATTTAGAATAATTGTCGATGATATCTGCGCCCTTCCTAAATCCAAGCGCACAGCCTTCAAAGGCGTAAAACACCCCAGCTTGGTATTTTGCGCCGCTTTTATCAGTGTTTAGATTTGCAAATTCTTGGTATAAGAAATTTTGGTTTGCGTATTCGCCACCATTTTCTTTGATTTTTTTGCCGTCTTCGTCAAAAATACTCACATTTGCCCCCTCGCGTCCAAAAAACGGCTTTTTGACCATTTTTTTGCCGATTAGTGGCTCGCACGCGCTTTCTAGCAAAAGCGGGTGATTTGGGTATAAATCCCATAAAATTTTCATTATTCCCTTGCTTTGGAAAAGTAGCGTGTATGCGGGGTTTAGGATAATTGCCTTTTGGTTTTTCATTATGTTTTTTAGTATCAAGGCTAGCTCGCCCTCCTCGATAGCAATCGCCTCCCACGGGATTAGTCTGCACCAATACTCGTAATTTTCGCCACCAAAAAATACACCCTTCTCGTCGTCAAACTCGACCTCGTGCGCGTATGCAAAGGCTGTCTTAAAGCCCGCTTCATCGGCAGCTGTTTGCAAAAGTCGAAGCGTTTTCTCGTCCTCATCGCTTCCAGCGACCGAGCTAAACAAAATTTTCCACCCCTCGTAAAATTTATCAAATTCCTCCAACTCTCCGCCCAAAACGACAAGGCGTTTGAAATTATCGCTAATCGCGGCGAAAAGCTCGTTAAACTGCGCCATTTCATCAAGTCCATTTTCTTTAAGTAGCGCCCACTGGATAATCGCTGTTTCAAACACAGCCGTTGGCGTATCGGCGTTGAATTCGAGTAGTTTTATCGGCTCGCCATCTAATCCGCCAGCGAAATCAAACCTGCCATAAAGGTGCCAATGCACATCATTTTCCCAGCTCATTTTGATAATTTCTACTAGATTAAACGGAATTCCAAGCTCGTGGAAAAGGTCATTATCTATCACATACTGCGCCGCAGCGATAAACATATCATACAGCTCGTTTGCCGCCTCGTAATAGGCGTTTGCCTCCTCTGCGCTCACGCGGACGACCTCATCTGCTATGTATGCTGATAAATCCGCGTCAGTGTGCCACGAAAAGCCAAGTTTTTCTAAAAATTCATTGCTTAGTGGGGTTAGTTTTTTGAGTTTCATCTATTTCCTTGAATTTTAAAATTTAGCCTAAATTTGGGTAAATTCGGGGTAAATTTAGCCACCAAATGCACTACCGCCACTTTTTGTGGGCGCGCTTTTCTCGCCTGATTTTGAGCCAAAAAACCCGCTTTTGCCGCTTTTTGCTTTGGCGTTGTTTGCCCTAGCTTGATTAAAGCTATTTACACTCCTTGAATACGCGCTAGGGTTTTTAAAGGCTGTTTGTCTGTGCGCTTGATACGCTGGTGAGCCAAAGAGTTTCGAGCCTATCCATGAGCCGATGATTGCGCCTGCTGCGCTTGCTAAAATCGCCTCGCCAAGGCTGTATCCGCCACTAGAAATTTCGGCGTTTTGATTGGTTAAATTTGAAGTGCCAGCGTCGATTTTGGCGTTTTCCTCAGCCAAAAGTGCGTTTGTCTCAGCCTCGCTTAAAATTCTCTCGCTTCCGTCCAAGCTTTTTAAGATAATTTGCGTTTTTTCGCTAGGAAATTCCTCTAAAATTTTATATTTTCCGGGCGCTACTTCCTCGATTCTAACTAGTGCGCCCTCTTGGATACGAAGTTCTGAGCCTGTATTTTCGCGCTCACAGCCTGCCAAAGCACCAGATAAAATCAGTCCGAAACCGCCTACAATCGCATAACTTGCAATTTTTCTAATTTTCATTTTTTTCCTTTTAAATTTTTGATATCTAAACTTTTATGCACCAAAAGCTCATCGCCAATGACCCTGATTAGCTCGTTTGCGCCGATATTTTCGATGATTAGGCTTTGGGCTTTCATCCGTTTTTTGCGCCCTAAATCTAGGCTTTTGATAAATTTCGCTAGGCTTAACCACTCGTTTTCATCGAAAATTTGCTCTTTTACCTCGACATCGTATGGTTTTTTATCACGCGCGCTCTCGCCGATTAGCGGTTTTTCGAAAAACGAGAGAAAATACCCAAGCTTCTCATCTCGCTCTTTATACATGAGCTTGATTTCTTCTTTTGATGAGATTAAAATTTCCTCTTTTTCGCGGTGGAGCCTATCTTTGTCGCTTTGTAAGGTTTGGATTTGTTCTTTTAGCTCGGCGATTTCTTTGATTAAATAATCAATAAAATTTTGGTTCGAATTTTGCGGGGCAGGTTTTGAGGGGCGCACTTTTGCGCTAGCTCCTTGCGCACTAGAATTTGAAATTTCGTCGTTTTCGTCTTCTAAAACGACATATTTTACGCCATTAATCTCTGTCGTGCGAATAGAATTTCGCCTGATTCTATTGTAAATCGCCTCTTTTGAAACACCCAAAATTTCGGACGCTTCGCTTATAGAAACCTCTCTCATAATTCGCCTTATCCGCGTTGAAATTTTAAAACTGGGTATTATGGCGAAATTTGCCTAAAAATGGGCTTTAAATATCAAATTTCACAGACAAATTCAGATTTTTTTCGTGAAAAAATATCCAAATTCTATAATTTTAATATGTAATTAATCTTTTAAGAGTAAAATCGTGCATTTATACAAAAAGGACATTTCATGGAGAGTAAAATCTCGAAATTCAGGCAGAGGCGCTACTTTTTTTACACTATCGCTTCGCTGTGGCTTTTCATCATGCCGTGGCTTCAAATAGGCGGCAAACACCTATTTTTAATCAGTTTTGAAAAAAAAGAAATCCACCTTTTTTTCAACACCTTTTCGACGCAAGAATTTTTCTTAATGCCGTTTTTGATAATCTTCTTTTTCATTTCGATATTTTTCCTAACCACGCTTGGCGGGCGCGTGTGGTGTGGCTGGGCCTGTCCGCAAACGATTTTTCGCGTGATTTATAGAGATTTAATCTGCACTAAAATTCTTAAAATTCGTGGCTCTATCACAAACAAACAAAAGGGCGAAAAAGGCGGCGCAAAGGGCTTTATCGCGGTTGCGCTTTTTGCCATTGTTGCGCTGATTGCAGCCTCAAATTTGCTCTGGTTTTTCGTGCCGCCACAAAGCTTTTTTGCCTATCTTAGCGATATTGGCGAGCATAAACTTCTTTTTGGCATAGTGCTAGGATTTGCGGCGTTTTTGACATTTGATATCACATTTTTGGGCGAGAATTTCTGCGTTTTCATCTGCCCTTACGCAAGGATTCAATCAACCATGCTCGACGAGGATTCTTTGGGCGTGATTTACGATGATATCAGAGGTGGCGCAGTTTATGACGAGCATAAAAATTTAATCTCAAACAAGCCAGCTAGCGGGGATTGCACCGGCTGTCAGGCGTGTGTAAGGATCTGTCCGACACATATCGATATCCGCAAAGGCATGCAGTTAGAGTGCATAAACTGCCTAGAATGCGCCGACGCATGCTCGGCAGTAATGAGCAAACTAGGCAAAGCTCCACTTATCAACTGGACGAGCCTAAATGCGCAAAAATCGCAAAGCAAGGTTAAATTTATGCGATTTCGCACGATTGGCTATATCGGCGTGCTAGCCGCTGCGCTAATCGGGCTAGTGGTGATGAGTGGCACGAAAGAGAGCATGCTTTTAAACATCAATCGCAACACCCAGCTCTATAAAATCGATTTCGACGATAACGGCGAAAAAATCGTCAAAAACAGCTATACATTTTTATTCGAAAACACCCGCAGCGAACCGCACAGCTTCTTTTTTAGCGTAGATAACGAAAATATCAGCATTTCTCGCCCAGACGAGCCTGTGAAAGTAAGCCCCGGCAAAAAGGCAAAAATCATAGTCTCGCTCACAAGCAAGGCAAATTTGAGCCTAGAAAATGAGCACGATAATGTCGTTTTACCGCTAATCATCAAAGCTTATGCGGTTGATGATGAAAAAATCAGCGTTACACGCGAGAGTGTGTTTGTCTATCCGCAACAAAAATTTATTGATAGGAAGGATTAATGGCACAAAAATCAAGGTATTATAAATCGCAAATTCGCATAGAAAAGATTTTCGAGGTGGCCACAGAGCTATTTTTACAGCGAGGATATGACAGCGTCAGCCTAAATGATATCCTCGCTATCAGCGGTGGCTCGCTTGCCTCGATTTACAAATATTTCGAAAGCAAGGAAAATTTGTTTTTGCATGTGGTCGAATTTCACACCCAAAGGCTTGATAAAAAGCTAGATAATCTGCTTAGCTTAGACGAAAACCTCGCGCCACAGGAGTATTTGAGCGAATTTGCTCCGATTTATTTCGACTTTATTTATAGTGCCGAAAATCAAAAATTTCTAAAAAATATCTTGCTTGGAACCTCAAAAACCTTTGGTTCCATGCTAAAAAATGTCTCCAAAATCTTCTTAGATACCAGCACGCTTGCATTTCCAGCGGGGCTTAGCAATTATTTTAGGGCGCATATTGATGAGTTTGATAGCGCAGATCCTGAGTATTTGGCGCGCTATTTTTGCTTTTTGCTTCGCGAACCGCACTTCAACCGCCTTATATTTTTCGGCGAAGAACCAAATTTAGACAAAGAAAATTTCATAAAAGACCGCATTAAAATCTTTTTGCACGGTGTGAAAAAGCAATAAATTTATGCGAAATTTAGCGAAATTTAGCCTTTTGGCATTTTTGTGCGTGAGCGCGTTTGGCGCGGATTTATCCAGCGTGGCAGAGAAAATTTACGCCAACGAAACAGGGGCAAAAAAGTCAAATTTAATCCACTGGAATAGTGGCGAGAATTTCCCGTCCTTGGGTATCGGACACTTCATCTGGTATAAAAAAGACGAAAAAGATAAATTCGAAGAGAGCTTTCCAAATTTAATGAAATTTTATAAAATTCGCGGCGTGAGGCTTCCAAAAATACTGCGCCTGCACTCTCACGCGCCTTGGCAGAGCAAAACCGCGCTTGATGCGCTAAAAAAATCAGGCGACGCGGATTTAATAGAGCTAGAAAATTTTTTGTATCAAACCAAAAATTTGCAGGTAGAATTTATCTATGAAAGGCTTCAAAACTCCCTAGAAAAAATGCAAAATTTAAGTGATAAAAAAGAGCATATCAAATCGCAGTTTTACCGCGTCGCAAGCTCGCCAAATGGGCTTTACGCGCTCATTGATTATGTCAATTTCAAAGGCGAGGGCATAAAAGAGAGTGAGCGATACGCGGGTGAAGGTTGGGGGCTAATGCAGGTTTTGGAGTGCATGAGCGCGCAAAAAGAGGCAATGAGCGAGTTTCGCAGGTGCGCGAAATCTCTCTTAGAGCGCAGGGTGGCTAACGCGCCCACAAACCGCAATGAAACGCGCTGGTTAGCTGGCTGGCTAAAACGCTGCGATACATATAGATAAATTTTAAATTTTGCTTACGCAAGCCCGTGATACTGCGCCGAATTTTAAATTTGGCAAATTTTGCAGGATTAGGCAATGAATTTAGAGAATTTTTCTAACGAAATTTTCGCTTTTTTTATATAATCTTTGAAATTTTAACTAAGGGGCAAGTATGAAAAAAATCCTACTTTTTTTTCTTTTATTTTTCTTTGGCTGTGCGGGAAATGCCGCTGACACGAAGGTTTCACAAGGATTTAATATGAGTGGTAAAAAGGTGCTAATCGCGTATTTTTCGCGCGCAGATGAGAATTATCAGGTGGGCTATATCGAGAAGGGAAATACCGAAATTTTGGCTGAGTATTTGGCGGAATTTAGCGGCGGCGAACTCTTTAAAATCGAAACTATCGCGCCCTATGCCAAAGAGTATCAAGCCGCGATAGATTTTGCCAAAAGCGAACAAAAACAAAAAGCAAGACCAGAGATTAAGCCATTTGATAAAAATCTAGCCGATTTTGACGCCGTATTTTTGGGCTTTCCTACTTGGTGGGGCGATTTGCCAATGGGCGTTTTCACATTTTTAGAGGGGCAAAATTTCGCGGGCAAGCCAATTTTCGTCTTTAACACGCACGAAGGAAGTGGCTTAGATAGGACTATCGGCTCGGTCGAAAAAGCGACAAAAGCCAAGGTTTTGGGCTATTTTAGCCTGTATGGAAGCGTGGCGCAAAATCAAAGAGAGAAAGCCAAAACCGAGCTAAAAGCGTGGTTTGATGAGATTTCAAAATAAATTTTGCAATGAAATTTAATAAAAAATCATTTTATTGGGGCGCGATTTTTGCCCTAGTTTTGTGTATGAATTACAAAAAATTTGGCGAGATAGCGCATGAAATTTTGGGCTTAATTTTAATCTTTTTTGCCCTTTTTCATGCCTTTTCGCGGCGTAAATGCTTAGCCAAATTTAGGGTGCGAAACGCCCTAAATTTCGCCATTTTAGGCTCGTTTTTAGCAACGCTAATAAGTGCTGTTTTTCTTAGCGAGCATATTTTTTCCTTTATTGATTTTGGCTTTGGCTCGGACGCAGCCAAAAATATCCACATGTTTGCCACGCACGCGCTGTTTTTGCTAAGCGCTACGCATTTGGGGCTAAATTTTAGAATTTTTGCAAATTTGCTTAGCATTAAATTTAATAAAATTTTGAAATTTTGCCTATTTTTAGCTCTTTTGGCTTTTGGAATTTATTCGTTTGTGGATCTGCATTTTTACGAATACTTGTTTTTTAAAACCGGTTTTGGATTAGAAAACAAAAATACATTTTTATTCAGCAGTGCCGAATATTTGGCGATTTTTGCGACTGTTACGCTAGGCGTAAGAGCGATAAATTTGAGATTTAAATTTAGGGTTAAATTTTAAAATTCTAGGGCAAATTTGCCCTAGAAAGATTAGATTTTTTTGTATGGTGCTTGACCGACTTCGTAGAAGTTGTTTCCCTCACAATCAATTGCGACAATCGCCGGGAAATCCTCGACTGTTAGTCTTGCCACGGCCTCTGGGCCAAGCTCAGGGTAAGCTAAAACCTCGTATTTTTTGATACTTTGGCTAATTAGCGCGCCGGCTCCGCCGATAGCTACCATATAAACACAACCTGATTTTTTCATAGCATCGACTACCGCGTCGCTTCTATAACCCTTACCGATCATGCCGTTGATACCCACTTCGTTAATCATTGTTGGGGTGTATTTATCCATACGACCGCTTGTAGTAGGGCCTGCTGCGCCTACTGCTTGACCCGGTTTCGCAGGTGTTGGGCCAAGATAATAAATAGTCTCGCCAGCTAAATTTACAGGCAGTTTCTCGCCACGAGCCAAAGTCTCAGTCAAAGCCTTGTGGGCAGCGTCGCGTGCTGCGATGATTGTGCCTGTGATTAGGACATTATCACCAGCTTTTAGGCTTTTTACTACATCTTTATCAAATGGAGCTGTTATTCTTTTTACTTCTGACATAATTATCTCCTTAAAGTTCAGCACTTGCGTGGCGTGCTGCGTGGCAATTGACATTAATAGCTACTGGAAGACCTGCGATGTGAGTTGGATACCACTCTACATTTACTTTAACAGCAGTGTTTAGACCGCCTAGGCCTTGTGGGCCAACGCCTGTTTGTCTAGCAAGCTCTAATAACTCATCTTCTAGTTTTGCGTATCTTTCGTCTTTGTTTCTGCTATCTACTGAGCGAACAGCTGCTTGTTTTGCAAGAAGCGCTGCTTTGTCCATTGTGCCACCGATTCCTACGCCAAGAACCATTGGAGGGCATGAGTTTGGACCAGCATATTTTACAGCTTCAAGGAATACTTTTTTCACACCCTCTACGCCGTCAGCTGGAACAAGCATTTTTAGCACAGATTTATTCTCGCTACCAAAGCCTTTTGGAGCAACTGTGATTTTTAGTTTTTCGCCTGGGACTATGCGCATGTTAATAACAGCAGGAGTGTTGTTTGTGGTGTTTTTGCGCTCAAATAGTGGCTCAGCTACAACTGATTTTCTTAGGTAGTTATCAACATAGCCGTTTTTAACGCCCTCGTTGATAGCGTCCTCGATATATCCGCCCTCGATATGCACATCTTGACCAAGTTCTACGAAAACTACCGTCATACCTGTGTCTTGGCAGATTGGAGCTACGCCTTTTTCTGCAAGATCGGCATTTTGAAGCAATTTGCTAAGGATTTCTTTACCGATTGAAGAAACCTCAGTCTCTTTTGCTTTTTCAAACGCTTTTCTCATATCTGGCGTTACTACATAACAGGCTTTTTTGCAAAGCTCTGCAACTGTTTTAGAGATTTCACTTGCTTGGATTGTTCTCATTGTATTCTCCCAAAAAATAGTGATTAAGGATTATACCTTTTTCAAATTTAGCAACCACTTAAAATAGTATAAATTTATGCATTTAATTTTTAAAAATAAATTTCAAAGCCAAAATTTTAAAATTTGGCCTTTAAATTTTCCTTACAAGCTCAGGAATTACAAGCTCGAATTTCACCCCGTCGCTGCGCCTCCACTCGCTATCACTCATAGTCTCTTTCATCGCGCTTACGACGAAATCAGCGGCTATGCGGATTGCTGTTTGGAGGGATTTGCCACGCATTAGCGCACCAAATGCAACCGAGGCAAAAATATCGCCCGTGCCGTTGTATTTCACAGGTAATAGCTCGTGGAAATACTCGCTCACACGCCCGTCTTTGGCGTCGTAGCTAAACACACCACACTGCTCGCTTATGTAATTAATCCCCTTTAAAATCACCTTTGATGCGCCTAAATCTTTTAGTCCTTCGAGCAAATCAAAGATAAATTCCCTCTCGGCCTTTTCTCGGTATTTCACCCCAACCATTGCGCAAGCTTCCGTGATATTTGGCGTAATCACATCTGCACTAGCGCACAAAAGCGCCATCATACGGGCAAAGTCGCTATCAAATCCGGGGTAAAATTCGCCATTATCGCCCATGCACGGATCGACTAATATCGTCTTTCCGCTTCCGCCAAATTCCATAAAAAGTTCGCTAATGAGTGCGATTTGTTCTTGCGAGCCCAAAAATCCAGTGTAAATTCCGTCAAATTCCACCCCATGCTCGTGCCAATGCGACATTATAGGGCGCAAATCTTTGGTAAGATCGCGAAATGTAAAACCACTAAATCCAGTATGCATAGAAAGCACCGCCGTAGGCAAAACACTAACACTTAGCCCCATTGCGCTAATCACTGGCAAAGCAGCGCTAAGCGAGACCTTACCCACGCACGAAATATCTTGAACACTAAGAACTCTTTTCATCTACTTCCTTGATTAAATTTTTGCGCCATTTTACAGTTATTTTGCCTTAATGTAAAATTTAGCCCTTTTTGCGCGTTTTATAGAGATGATCGTATCAGCCACCAAAAAGCAAATAGCGATAAATAGGCAAATCATCAAAATATACGAATCAGGCTCGATTTTTTCGCCCAAAAGCAAAGAAACGCCCAACATCAAAAGCGGCTCGACATAGATTAATAGCCCAAAGAAATTTATCGGAATTAGCGCGCTTGATAAAATTTGAGCCAAAAGCGCAGTCGCACTCAATAGTGCCAAAACCGATAAAAGCGTGTAAATGTTTGGATTTTGCACCGCGACCGCGCCAAGGTCAGTGTTGCTTACAAACCACAAACAAAACGGCAACAAAAGCGCGATTTCTAGGGCGAAACTGCTAGCCCCTTCTAGCCTGAAATACCGCCTTAGGCAAAAATACAGCGGAAATCCAATAAAAACAATCGCGCTATGCCACGACGGCGCGCCTCCAATTAGGATTTTTGAAAACACTCCAATCACCGCAAAGCCCACGCACAGAGCTTTTAAGCGCGAAATTTTCTCGCCAAAAACAAGATTGCCAAAAATCACCATGGAAATGGGCATTATGAGGTATCCGATTGAGACTTGCAGTGCGTAGCCGTTACTTGGCGCCCACAGATACAGCCACATCTGAATTCCCATTGTAGCGGAAGTCGCGAGTAAAATGATGAGCAAAAACGGCTTTTTTATCAGACGGACAAGTAGCTTTTTCATCTCTGTTTTTTTACCACCTAGCACCAAAAACAGCGCTACTATCGGAAATGTCACTAGCATGCGGTATCCCAGCAACTCCTGCCCGCCAAGAGGCTGCATGAAAACCGACATATAATAAATGCTCGCAAACCCGATAGAAGAAAACAGCGATAAAGCGATACCTTTTAACATTTTTTGAAATTTAGCAAGACTAAATTTAATCCTTTTTTGAAATTTAAATTTTGGATTTTATTAAAATTTGACTTAAAAAATAATGGCTGAATTTTGGCAAATTTGAAATTTGCCAAAATTTATTAATGAGAATTTTTGCCTTTTTGCGCGCCACCTGCCTCGCCTTTTGGCGCACGAGCCGGCAAAAGTGCGTTTAGGATTTCGCCCTCTTTGAGATTATATTTCGCGCACGCTTCGCGCAAATTTAGACTTTCGTCGAAATTCGCTATACCCTTGCTCTCTAAAAACGCGCTAAATTTCGCATTATCCGTGCCAAATGCGCCTTTAAATTTGCTAATTTCCAAATTTAGAGCCTGCATATACACAGCCCTAGCTGGGTTTCCAGCCCCGCTAGCGCCTTTGAGGCTGTATCCAGCGTATCCGCAGCTAAGCACGATAATAGCGCAGATTACAAGCCCCTGCCAGCCTTTAAAATAGAGTTTAAAAGGTTTGAAATTTATGAAAATATGGACCAGCGCAAGGGCTAGCATAACCATGCCAAAGTATTCGTGGAAATTTTTCATAACCCCACTTTTTAGCCCAAAAAACATACCGGCCCCACTAAATGCGACAAAGCCAAAAACAGCGATTAAAAGCCCGGTTCCTACAAATCTAAGCGGTTTCAAAATAGCTCCTTTTGTAAAATTTAAAGGCGATTTTAGGCTAAAATTTTAACCCCAAAATCGCCCGAATCTAACCGAAGCTAACCTAGTTTTTCTCAGATTTTTTGCGCACTTGGATATTGATGAGCTCGACCACGAGCGAGAAAAACATAGAAAAATAAATATAGCCCTTTGGGATATGAAACCCAAGACCGTCTGCTATGAGCGAAACACCCACCAAAATCAAAAATGAAAGCGCAAGAATTTTTATCGTAGGATTATCATCGACAAATTTCGCAATCGCTCCACTAGCAAACATCATCACAGCCACGGCGATGATGACAGCTAGTATCATTACAGGCAGGTGCTGTGCCATACCCACAGCCGTAATCACGCTATCGAGCGAGAAAATTATATCAAGCAAAGCGATTTGAATTAGCGTGCCACCAAAGCTAGCCTTTTTCTCATCTATCCGCTCTTCGTGGCTCTCGCCCACGGCAGAAGAGTGGATTTCGAGCGTGGATTTTACCAGCAAAAACAAACCACCGCCGATTAGCACCAAATCTCGCCCACTAAAACCGTGTCCAAGCACGCTAAATAGCTCTTTTGTCAGCCCCATTACCCAACTAAGGCTAAGTAGAAGCAAAATTCGCGTAATCATCGCAAGAGCTAGCCCCATAATGCGAGCTTTGTCGCGGTTTTCCTGAGGCAGGCGCGAACACAAAATCGCTATGAAAATTATGTTGTCTATGCCAAGAACGATTTCTAGCCCAGTTAGCGTGGCTAGGCTTATCCACGCCTCAGGCGAGCTGATCCAATCAAACATTTTAATCCTTAAATTTAAAATAAACTCGCTATTATAGCGATGAAAATTTAATTTTTAGCAAGGTGAAATTTTATAAAATTTTGGAATTTTTGGGAATACTGAGTGTAAAATTTATTGTTAAAATTTTTTAATTGCCCACCGCTAGGAATTTTGAAGTCTAATCTTTTTTTGCGGGGGCGGCGCTCAGAGTTGCGAGGCCCGCCCGCCCCCGCACCCCCACCTGGGCGACGCTAGCGGTGGTGTTTTATAAAAGCATGTGCATACTTTTATAAAACACGATTTTTTTACAAGGAAAATTTATGAAAAAGGTTCTTACAATCGCGGGTGTCGATAGTAGCGGTGGCGCAGGTATTTCAGCCGATATCAAGACCATAACCGCCCACAAAATGTATGGCGAAAATGTCATCACAGCCCTCACCGCCCAAAACACGCTTGGCGTGCAAGGCGTGCTAAATATCGAGCCCCAATTTGTCGAAGCCCAGCTAGAAAGCGTATTTTGCGACATCGTCCCAGACGCTGTGAAAATCGGCATGATTTCTACTGCCCAAATTGCGCAAACCATAGCCAAAGCGTTGAAAAAATTTGGCGCGCGAAATGTCGTCACAGACCCTGTCATGGTCGCTACAAGCGGTGGCGTGCTAATGCAAGATAGCGCAATGAACGCACTAAAATTCGACCTTTTTAGCATTTCAGCGATTATCACGCCAAATATCAAAGAAGCAAGCGCGCTAAGTGGCGTTAAAATCGCAAATTTCGACGATATGAAAACAGCCGCGCTAAAAATCGCTGAATTTTACGGCGGAGCGATTTTGGTTAAAGGCGGAGATTTAGAGGGCGTGGGCGAAGCGCGCGATATTCTTTACGAAAATGGCGAATTTAGCGAGTTTAGCGCACCCAAAATCATCACCAAAAACACCCACGGCACAGGTTGCACACTCTCATCAGCTATCGCTTGCGCCCTAGCAGCGGGGCTTGGCGTAAAAGAAGCGGTTGGTAGTGCGAAAGAATTCGTCCGCACAGCGCTAATGCAAGATTTGCACATTGGCAGGGGCAACGGCGCGATAAATCACTATTTTCGAATCCCCGAGATGTTTTAAAACTAAATTTGGCGGAATTTTAAAATTTCGCCAAATTTTACCCCCAAAAATACCCCAAAAACATTTAAAATCAAATCATCAAGCTCGAAAATTCCGCTTTTAAAGACAAATTGTGAAATTTCGATTATTAGCGAGAGCAAAAGGCCAAAAATCAAAATTTTTCGCATGCTAAAATTTGGGAAAAAATATCGCGCAAAGAGCCCAAACGGCACAAACCAAATAATATTTCCAAAAAACAGATAAATAAATTTTAAAGCCCCCAAATCCCAAATTTTGGCATAATCCGCAAAGAGTGTAAAATTATACTCGCCAGCTTGGAAAATTTTGCTAAGAGTAAAATTCGCCCTAAAAATCGTGATTTTAAAGAGCGCACAAAGATAAATTATAAAAAGAAAGCAAGCTTTGAATTTTTTCATTTGAAATTTAAAATTTGAATAAATTTTGCCATTAAAAAATGGCAAAATTTTAGGTTACAAATCCCTAGGATCTGCGATTTTACCAGCGATTGCGCTAGCTGCTGCGACGGCTGAGTTGGCTAGATACACTTCGCTCGTGCGATCGCCCATGCGGCCTACGAAGTTGCGATTTGTCGTGCTCACGCATCTCTCGCCATCGCCCAAAATACCCATATATCCGCCAAGACACGCGCCACAGGTCGGATTGCTCACGACTGCGCCTGCTTCGACGAAAATATCCCACAAGCCCTCTTTTTGCGCTTGTAGGGCGATTTTTTGCGTAGCTGGTGTGATGATGAGACGAGTTTTGCGAGCTACTTTTCTGCCTTTTAAAATCTGCGCTGCTATGCGAAGATCGCTTAAACGCCCATTTGTGCAGCTTCCGATGAAAACTTGATCGACTGCGATACTATCTTTTACCGCCTCTCTCACGCTTTTGCCGTTACTTGGCAAAAATGGATAAGCAATCACTGGGTCTAAATTCGTAGTGTCGATTTCTAGGACGCGCTCGTAGTTTGCCCCCTCATCTGAGTAGTGAAATTTCGGCTCGCTTCGTAGCGTTCGCTCAGCCAAAAATTCTTTTGTTACCTCATCGCACGCAACGATTCCGCTCTTTCCGCCAGCCTCGATTGCCATATTACAAAGCGAAAATCTACTATCCATATCAAGGTGCGCAATCGCCTCGCCAACAAATTCTAGCGCCTTGTAGCGTGCGCCATCAACACCGATTTGGCGGATAACTTCAAGTATCAAATCCTTGCCGTAAATGTGCGCGCCTGGCTTTCCTTTGAAAACCACTTTTATGCTTTCAGGCACCTTAAACCAGTTTTTGCCCGTTATCATCGCATACGCTAAATCGGTGCTTCCCATACCGGTAGAAAACGCCCCAAGTGCGCCGTGCGTGCAGGTGTGCGAATCAGCGCCGATGATGACATCGCCGGGTACGACTAGCCCTTTTTCAGGCATTAGGGCGTGTTCTATTCCCATATCTTTTTCGTCAAAATAGTTTTTTAGGTTGTGTTTGTAAGCAAATTCGCGTGAAATTTTGGCTTGATTTGCGCTTAAAATGTCCTTTGTAGGGATATAGTGATCCATTACGATCGCAAAGCCGTCTGGATTTGCCAAAGCCTTTGCGCCGCTTAGCTCAAACTGCTTTATCGAAATCGGCGTTGTGATGTCATTGCCGATGACCATATCGATTTTGCTTTCTACGATTTGCCCTGCACTGACCGCTTCGCCCACATGTTCGCTAAAAATTTTTTCCGTAATTGTCTGTTTCATAACCTGTCCTTAAAAAATTTGGGCTAAATTCTATCAAATCTAACCATAAAACTTTATAATAAAAGGTATAATTTTGCTTTTGGAAAGGAAAAATCATGGAAATTTTAGAGATTTTAAAAGCCAGGCGCAGTGTGCGAAAATACGCTCCTGGCGAGATTAGCGATGAAATTTTAGACACAATCTTAAAGGCTGGTTTGCTAAGCCCTAGCGGACATGCAAGGAAATCTTGGGAGTTTATCGTAGTCAAAGATAAAGCAAACCTCGCCAAACTAAGCCTTGCGCGCACGGGCGCAGCCGATATGCTAAAAGGTGCAAATGCCGCTGTGGTCGTAATCGCCAATGAAAGCGTGCAAGATGTCTGGATCGAGGACGCCTCTATCGCTATGGCCTACATGCACCTGTGCGCAAGCGCACTAGGCGTGGGAAGCTGCTGGATACAATGCAGACTGCGCGAGGCGCAAAATGGCGCGAGTAGCGAGGAATACCTGCGCGAAATTTTGGGTTTTGATGAGAATTACAGAGCCTTAGCGATTTTATCACTCGGAAATCTAATCTCCACGCCCACTCCACACAAACTAGAAAAGCTAGAATTTAGCAAAATTCACAAAGAGAAATTTTAGGTTATGAAATACCAACACCTAATCCAAATTTGCGAATTTTTGCAAAATTTCAAAACTCTAAGCCACATAAAGCGCGTCGGCGACAATCTTTTTAAGCTTAGCTTTGATAGCTACGAGCTGTTTTTTGATATGAATAAAACCGCGTGCAATATCCATAAAAACGGCTCTTTCGTGGAAAATAAAATTTACAAAGCGCCCTTTGACGGGGTTTTGGCTAAACGGCTTGTAAAATCGAAAATTTTGCAAATTTGCGTAGTGGAAAATAATAGAATTTTGCATATCAAAACCGAACTCAAAGCCAGCTACAAGGCGTTTATCACAAATTTATACTTTGAATTTACAGGGCGATTTACAAATGTCATCATCACCGATGAAAAGGGCATCATACTCGAAGCGCTCAGGCACCTAGATAACGATGTGCGAAGCGTGCGCGTAGGGCGGGTTTTGGCGCCACTTCCGCCATACAAAATCAAAGAAAAAAATGTAGAAAAAATAGAGAATTTCGATGAATTTTTCGTGGGTGAGTTTGAAAAGCTAAATTTGGCAAATTTAGCCCAAATTCGAAATTCAAAATTAACCCAAATTGATAAAAAAATCGAAATTTTGCATGCAAATTTAAATGCCGTGCCAAAAGAGAGCGAACTTTTAGTAAAAGCCGAAAATTTGGCAAATCTCGGGCAGGTATTATCGGCGAATTTGTATAATTTAAGCGACTGGCAAAGGGAATTTTGCCTAAGAGATAAAAACGGCGAAAGCGTGGAATTTCGCCTAGAAAATCCGCCAAAAATCGCAATGAACGAATTTTTTAACGAAGCAAAAAAATTGCGCCAAAAGGCTGCAAATTCGCATATCCAAATCGCAAATTTAAACGAAAAAATCGAATTTTACGAAAATTTGAAAAATTTAATCGCAAACGCAAAAAGCGTCGAAGAGCTTGAAATTTTGCTCCCCAAAAAGCGAATTAGCGCGAATTTGAAGGAAAAAAACGCCGAATTCGTGCAGAGCTTTTATATCGGCGAGTTTAAAATCAGCGTGGGCAAAAATGAAAAAGGCAACGAATTTTTGCTAAAAAACAGTGCCAAAAACGACTTTTGGTTCCATTTAAAAGACCGCGCCAGCGCGCATGTAATCGTCCAAACAAACAAGCAAAATTTAAGCGAAGAAATAGCGAAATTTGCTGCTAAAATTTGCGTAAATTTTAGCGTCAAAGAGGCTGGAAACTACCTCGTTGATTACACCAAACGCCTAAATGTAAGCCCCGTGAAAGGCTCGTTTGTGCATTATGTGGATTATAAAACTATCGGCGTTTTAAAGCCGTGATAAGGCGAAATTTTATATAATCTCGCGAAATCAAATCTAAGGAAATTTTATGAAACAAAGATTAGTAACTGGCGGAATTTTGCTTGCTGTTTTTTCTGTTTTAATCCTGATAAATAGCAGATTTATCAACTTTTTCGTATTTGCCATAATGCTTAGCATAGGGCTTTTGGAGAGCTACAAGCTCTATGGGCTAAAAAATGTCAGCCTTAAATGGCTAACCCTTGCGCTTGCGTTTTTCGCGCTAATTCCACTTGCCCAAGACGACGAGCCATTTATCAGCGCGGTTAAAGTCTGTATCGCCTCGGTAGTCGTGGCGGCTTCGATTGTGGCTTTTAAAAAGCTTGAAAACGCGAAAATTATCCTGCCTTTTATCTACCCTTTCGCTCCGATTTGCCTAATGTGGGCGGTTTATGATGATTTGGGGATTTTCCACTTCGTCTGGCTTATCATCACCATAATCGCCTGCGATAGCGGTGCGTATTTCGCTGGCAAAAGCTTTGGCAAAACCCCATTTAGCCCTAGCTCGCCAAACAAAACAATCGAGGGCATTATCGGTGGAATTATTTTTGCCTTTATCACAAGCTTCATTTACGCGCGTATTTTCACAAACCTGCCGCCGCTTGAAATTTTATGCAAGACCCTAGTTATCGTGATTTTTGGCATTTTTGGCGATCTGTTTGAAAGCTATCTCAAACGAAGCGCAGGCGTCAAAGACAGCGGCAGTTTATTCCCGGGACACGGTGGCGTGCTAGACCGCATTGACGGGTATATGTTTGGCGCAGTGGCTATGGTGGTCGTGTATTCATGGTAGTGCTAGGCTCGACTGGCTCAATTGGCACAAACACCCTAGATATCGCGCACAAAAAGGGAATTTTAATCGAGGCTTTGGCGTGCGGGAAAAATGTGAGTTTGCTAAACGAACAGATTGCTAAATTTCACCCTAAATTCGTCGCTATCGGCGAAGAGAGCCTAAAATCAGCCGTCAAACACGACAAGGTTTTTGTCGGTATGGAGGGGATTTTGGCAATGCTCGAAGAGTGCAAATCTAGCACCGTCGTAAATGCCCTAGTGGGCTTTGCTGGCATGCTCCCTAGCCTAAAAACGCAAGAACTTGGCAAAACGCTATGCCTAGCAAATAAAGAAAGCCTAGTCGTGGGCGGGAAATTCCTTGAAATTTCAAAAATTCACGCCATTGACAGCGAGCATTTCGGGCTAAAATTTCTAATCCAAAACGCAAAAACCCCTATTTCTCGCCTCATCATAACAGCCAGCGGAGGGGCGTTTTACGATACGCCACTAACCGAGCTTGGAAGTGTTAGCGCCAAAGACGCGCTAAGGCACCCAAACTGGCAAATGGGCGCAAAAATCACAATTGATAGCGCGAGCATGGCAAACAAGCTTTTCGAGGTAATCGAGGCGTTTTGGCTATACGGCACGAAAAATATCGACGCCGTGATCGAGCGCACATCGCAAATCCACGCCCTAGTCGAGTTTATAGATGGCTCGACCACAGCGCACATTAGCGAAACTGACATGCGCCTAGCCATAGCGCACGCGGTTTTAGAGGGCGCGATTAGCGAGCAAATCGTAAAGCCCGTGAATTTGCTGGATTTAAAACCGATTAAATTCGCTCCAATCGATACACTCAAATACCCTATTTTTGGGCTCAAAGAAGCGCTTTTGGATAATCCGAATTTAGGCGTAGTGATAAATGCGGCAAACGAAGTTGGCGTTTATGCGTTTTTGGAAGAGCGGGCGAGATTTAGCGATATTTCACGCGTAGTGCTAAAATCCGTGGAGAAATTTCACTCGCCAAACACCCCAGACACGCACGCTCTAATCGAAATCGACCGAAGCGTGCGAGCGTATGCAAATGAGCTTTTGCACTAAATTTGGAAAATTTGGGGCAAAATTTAGTGCAAAATTTAAAAATTTTGGCAAATTTGATTAAATTTTACATTTTTTAAATTTTATATTAGCTTTTTTTGCTATAATGCAAACTCTTATTTTTGGCCCCGTAACTCAGTTGGTAGAGTGTCACCTTGACATGGTGGAAGTCGTTGGTTCGAGTCCAATCGGGACCACCATTTAATCGAGTTTTAACTTCAAATATTTCAAATTTATCTGTGCGATTTAAAGGAAAACCATGCTAAATGCCAAACAGCTAAAAATGTGGCAAAATGCAAGCAAACATTTAAGCAAAATGAGCGATGATACGCAATATCGCGCGCAGGTCGAAGCACGCCTGTATAAGGGCATTGCGCCAGAGATTATAGATAAAATTTACAGCCAAATTCCATGCCAAAACAGCGTAAATTTAATAAGCCAAATCACAAAACTCGACTTTTCACACAATGAATTTTTGGCAAAAATTCAAACCGATGCCATAAATTTAGCCTCAAATTTCACAGCCTACATTTTAGAAAACTACGCTAAATTCGCCGATAGCGCGCATGGACGCTACATTTGCTCAGACACCTTTAAGGAGCTGTTTATGGCATGGGTGCGCAAAAACGACAGAGCACTTGTAAATGACGCTTTGCATAACACTTCGGCGGTTTTGGGCGCGACGCAGTTTGATGAGATTTTAAAATCCCGCGAGGAGAGCAAAACAGAGGCTGTTTTTATCACTGGAATCCCGGGTGCTGGCAAAAGCGCTAGCGTAAAAAATTTTATGTCCAACCCAGATATCAAACTCATTTTCGAAGGACAGCTAGCAAACCCAGCCCCAAGTATCGCCAAAATCGAAAAATGCTTACAAAATGGGTTAAATGTCACAATCTGCGTTCTTCATATCGCCCCAGAACGCGCGCTAGAAAACACTTTTGCGCGATTTGAGGCATACGGCAGAGGCGGTAGTATCGCGGTGATGTCGAGCATACAAGGCAATCTAGGCACTGGGCTAGCGCATATAGCGGAGCATTTCGCAGATAAAATCAATATAATCGCTATCGACAGAGACAGAGGTAATGAGGTAGTGCAAGGTTTCGCACAAGTCCAAAATCTCATAAATATCGGCTCAAAAGATGAAATTTTCGCTCGCCTTAGAGCGAAATTAAACAGCGACTTCGAAAACGGCAAAATCAGCGAAGAGTGCTTCAATCAAGCAGATAAGACAAATTTGATGAATATCATGCGCTCTGGTGAGAAATAAATTTTTAAAAAGGGTCAAATTAGGGGTCAATTAGTTTCCTTAAACTTCACAAACTACGACAAAATGGGGATTTTCATAAGATAAAGTGGCTCCGGATGCTGGATTCGAACCAGCGACCAAGCGGTTAACAGCCGCCTACTCTACCGCTGAGCTAATCCGGAACGAGTATTAAATGGTGCGGATGAAAGGACTTGAACCTTCACGCCGTAAAGCACCAGATCCTAAGTCTGGCGTGTCTGCCAATTTCACCACATCCGCAAAAAAGAAAACGCATTATAGCCAAAAGCTCTTAATGCTAGCTTAAATGGTACGCCCATCAGGATTCGAACCTGAGGCCTACGGCTTAGAAGGCCGTTGCTCTATCCAGCTGAGCTATGAGCGCATAAAAAACAAATCAGTGGTACGCCCGAAAGGAGTCGAACCTTCAACCTACAGATCCGAAGTCTGTTGCTCTATCCAATTGAGCTACGAGCGCGAAAGTGGGGTGAATTGTGGGAATCGAACCCACGACCCTCAGGACCACAATCTGATGCTCTAACCAACTGAGCTAAACTCACCACAATGGTCGGAGCGAAAGGATTCGAACCTTCGACCCTCTGGTCCCAAACCAGATGCGCTACCAGACTGCGCTACGCTCCGATAAATGATGTGGATTGAAAAAGGAAACTTGATTATATATAATTTTTAAAATTTTGTCAATGAAATTTAGCTTAAAAATTTAAAATTTAGAAAGAATTTTATTTATGGCGAATTTATGGGTAAATTTCAAGTAATGCGATGATAAAGATGTCTGCAATATTTCCTTTGTCAAATTTGAATTTTTAAGAAGTCTAGCTTCTGCCTTGTCAAGTTCTGCTTTCGCAACTATTTCTCTACTCATATCTCTCATTTAACAAAAGTTTAATTTAATAAATCTCTATCTTTAAACCAAGATACAGATAGAAAAAATTTCTTTTCTACCTTATCTAAACTCTTGCCCGTTTTAACCAATAAATATTTTTTGATTTCATTGTATTGTTTATCTGAACCAACCATAAAATTAAAAAATTTGCCGTCTTTATCTTGTAGCCAAATGACATCGTAAAAACTATCTTTTAAGCCACCATATTTGCGATGAATTATAAATTGCGGTAGATATACTGCACCAAATGCAAATGCCATGACAAATATAAAAAGAATAAGGCCTCCTGTGGCAACAAGAGCCATTAAATAAACAATCAATAAAACTAAACCCGAAAATAAAATAAGTTTTGTAATAAATGGGCTTAAATTAAAATTTGGAAGTGCAGAAGACATAGTTTTTGATATGCGATGAATATTGTTAGTTAAAATGGATTTTTGCAATCCATTTTCCAATTCTTTCATTATTTTGTTTTCATAAAAATATATAGTCGAGTTGCTTTCCAAATTTTTAAGCGAATTGCTTATATTTATATATGTCAAAATTATCAAAATAACAGCCCTATCAATGCGTTCTCTATTAAAAATCAATAGATAAATTATGCAAGAAATCAACAATATAATCGTGATAATTATACTTGTAAATTTCGCATTTGATAATTCGTCTTTCATAATTATCGGATTTTCATCATAATTTCGCAAATTTGATTTTTTAATATTTGGTTTATTTTCTAAATTTTCGTTTTCCAAATTTAATCCTTTTATAAAATCTCGGTCAGTATCTGCGATACTGAAATTTTAAATTTTATAAATCAGATGTTTTTAAAAGAATTTATCAAAATTTTCATTAGCGCAAGTCCTCGCGAGCGGTGCGAAATTTCGCCTTTAATGCGCGCTGGAAGCTCGCCTATGGTTTTGCCCAAATCGCCCTCTCCAAGCTCTTCGTAGCGACGCGGAATAAACATAAAATCATACCCAAACCCATTTTCCCCGCGCTCTTCACAAATCACTTCGCCGTGCATAAATCCGTGCGTGCAGTATTCGCCAAAGTGCGATTTCAGCGCGATTGCAGCCACATAGTGCGCCCCTGAGCTACGCACGCCACGCGCGATTAGCTCGCTAGCTAGTTTCGCGCGGTTGCTAGCGTCCGTCGCGCCCTCGCCACTAAATCTGGCCGAATAAATCCCAGGCGCACCACCTAAAATATCCACGCAAATCCCGCTATCATCGCTCATCACGAGATATTCGCGGTGCAGGTCTCGCGCTAGTAGCCTCTCATAGACCGCGCGCACCTTTATCAGCGCATTTTCTTTGAAACTCTTGCCGTCTTCAATGATTTCAAAAGGCTCCAAAACCTCGCCAAGCCCGTAAATTTCGTCGTTTTTGAAAAATTCTCTAATCTCGTTAAGCTTATCTTTGTTGCCAGTGGCTACTAAAATTTTCATATCAAATCCTTGCGTAAAAACGCTTATTTTATCCAAATTTGACAAAATTTTAGCTACAATCACGGACAAAAATAATCTTTAAGGCTTTCGATGTTAAATACAATTTTGCCACTTAGTTTTATCGCAGCGACCCGCTTTTTTGGGCTTTTTATCCTGCTTCCGGTGCTTAGCTACTATGCTTTGGAGCTTCGCGGTGCTGATGAAAAACTAGTCGGCGTTTTAATCGGCGTGTATGCGATCATGCAAATGCTCTTGCAGACCCCATTTGGCGCGCTTAGCGATAAAATCGGGCGCAAAAACACTATCGCAATCGGCCTTGTGATTTTTATCGCAGGATCTGTGATTTGCGCGTTTGCTAGCGACATTTACACTATGATTTTAGGGCGATTTGTGCAGGGTTGTGGGGCTATCGGAGCCGTGGCTACGGCGCTGATTAGCGATTTTACCACGGAAGAAAACAGAGGCAAGGCAATGGCGATAATGGGCGCGATGATAGGCTGTGCCTTTGGCGCGGCGATGATTTTAAGCCCGGTTTTGAGCGCGAAATTTGGGCTGGCAAGCCTTTTTTGGCTAAGTGTCATTTTGACGATTTTTTGCCTGATTTTGCTATTTTCTCTCGTGCCAGCTGAACCCAAAATTCGCTCCAAAATGCCCAAAAAATCCTCACTCGCGCTTTTGCGAGATAAAAATTTATCCTTGCTAAATTTAAGCAATTTTTTCCAAAAAGCCTTTATGACGACCGCATTTTTCCTAATCCCCATAATGCTTCACTCTAAATTTGGCTTCGCGCAAGACGAATTTATCAAAGTCTATGGCGTAGCTATGATTTTTGGATTTTTGGCTATGGGCGCAAGTGGCGCAATGGGCGAAAAACGCGGACTTTCAAAGCAAATTTTACTTCTTGGAATTTTATTTTTTATTGTTTCGTATTTGATTTTTGCTTTTGCAAACAACCCTTATTTTTTTATTTTTGGCGTGATTATATTTTTCGCCGGATTTAACGCGCACGAGCCCATTATGCAGAGCCTCGCGTCGAAATTCGCCAAAACCGCAAACCGCGGCGAAGCACTTGGAATTTTCACTTCGTTTGGGTTTTTTGGCAGTTTTATCGGAGGCGTGTGTGGCGGGCTAGCGTATGGCTGGGTCGGTATTTTGGGTATCGGGCTAGTCGTGGCAGTGCTTGGGACGGTGTGGTTTGCGATGATTTTATCACTGCCAGATCCGAAAATTTTTAAAAATTTATATTTTGATAAAGCACTAAATTTCGATTTTAACGCCATTAGCGGGCAGGCTGGGATTGTCGAAATTTACGAAAACGGCGAGAATTTCGTCGTCAAATACAACTCAAAAATCATAAGCACAGAAGAGATTAAAAATTTGCTAGGAGCCACCGATGCAGTTTGAGAGTTTGCAAAGCGCGGTTGCGAGGTTTAAAGCCAGCGTCGCGCCCGAGAAAAAGAGCGAAATTTTGCCCCTAAACGAGGCTTTGGGGAGAATTTTAGCCAGCGAAATTCGCGCGCCATTTGCCAAGCCAGAGCGCCCTACCGCCTCCATGGACGGATACGCGCTAAATAGTGCAAATTTGGCGTGCGGGGCGAGATTTAAGGTCATCTCGCAAACCCCTGCTGGAAGCATGCCAAATACTGCGCCGAATTTTGGCGAGTGCGTCAAAACCTTCACAGGCGCGATTATGGCGGAGGGCGCGGATACTCTCGTGCCTGTGGAAAATGTCAGTGTCTGCGACGATGAAATCATAATCGACAATCCTGTCCCTGCTGGCTTTGCCGTGCGAAAAATCGGCGAGAGCTACGAAAAGGGCGAGGTTTTACTAAGCGCAAACTCACGGCTAAATTTTGCAAGCATTGCGCTTTTGGCTGAGCTAGGCATGGCTAGCGTGGCAGTGTTTGCGCGCCCAAAAGTCGCTATAATCGCCACTGGAAGCGAAATCAAACGCCCGGGCGAGAGCTTAGAAAACGAGGCGCAAATTTATAGCTCAAACAACTTCGCGCTTTTAAATTTGGCGCGTGCAATGGGGTTTGAAGTGGTGAGCGAGCAAATCATCAGCGACGATAAAGACGCCCTAAAAAGCGCGCTCTTTGACGCACTCACGCGCGCCGATATCGTCATTACAAGTGGCGGAGTGAGCATGGGGGATTATGATTTTATGAAGGCTTTGGTGAGGGAGAATTTCGAAATCCTAGTCGATAAAGTCGGCATAAAACCGGGTCGCCATGTCAAAATCGCCAAATTTGGCGAGAAATTTATCTTCGCGCTGCCTGGATTTCCACTTTCTAGCATTGTGACTGGATTTTTGTTTTTGCGTGCGTTTTTGAGCGCGAAATTTGGGCTTGATGACGGGTGCGAGAGTAGCGCGATTTTGAGCAACGATTATGCGAAAAAATCGCCGTTTTTGGAGTTTGCGCTGGGCGATATCAGCGTCCAAAATGGGCAAATTTTTATCTCTACTGCGGGTAAAAAGCAAGGATCTAGCGCGATTTTAAATAATTTTGGCCCAAATTCTGCCTTGCTAATCGCAGAGCAAAATTTAAGCGCAAATTCTGTGGTGAAAATTTTGCAAATCCCAAGGTGGTAAGGTTATTAAAAATTCTAAAATTCCAAAAAGAATAAATTTAAAGAATTTGAGCGCAAATAGCGATTAAAGCGCTCAAATTCTTATTTTTTCGAATTTACAAATCCGCTAGTTTGCAACTAGAAGTTATCGCAAATTTGGTCAAAAATGCCTTATTTTCGCGATCGATCCTGCGAAGCTCGTCGATTTGAGCTGGGTCGTATTCATGCGAAAAATCCATATCTTCTAGCGGAAATAGCGCCTTTTCAAGCTCCTTGCTTAAAGCCTTTATGCGCGCGCCGTCCTTGCAAGCTTCGAGCGATTTATGCAAATCTTGCATGATTTGTTCTGCCCTTTGGGGCGAAACCTTCATCGGCGTAAATTCCGCGCCAAAAACGCAAGCGCAAAACGCGCAAATTAAAGCGATTTTTCTCATCAGTAATCATCTCCGTCGATGTTGTTGTAGTTTAGCCCCTCGCCATCATCGTAGCTATAATCGTCCTCGTCATAAGCGTAGTTATAGCCCTCTTCGCCCTCGATTATATCCTCATCGTAATCGTCCAAATCCTCGTATTCTTCGAAGTCTTCGTCAAACTCTCTCATCTTCTCCTCCTTCACTAAATTTCGGGTTATCATAATCAAATTTTGGTAATTTTTCAACATACAAACTCTGCGACGGGAAGGCAAATTCTAGCCCGTTGTTCTCGACAATCTGCATGATTTTAAACAAAATATCCTCTTTAATCTGCAAATAATCATCTCTCATAACGGTTTTTGTGAAACAATACACCAAGATATTAACAGAACTATCGCCGAAGCTATCGAGCACCACATTCATCGTGCTTTTATAGCCTGCTAGATCGTCGATTGAGACCATGTTTTGGCGTGAGCGCATACGAAAATCGCGCGAATTTGTCGCACTATCGCCAGATTGGGCGATTCGCGGGTGCGCTTTTAGCATTTCTTTGATATCTTCGATACACTTTCTAAGCTGTTCTGATCTGGCAGAGTATGTTACGCCCACGATGATATTGATATGGCGGCCGACCTTGCGGCGGTTCCAGTTTTTGATATTTTGCGCCATAATGTTTGCATTTGGCACGAAAACAAGGGCATTATCAAAGGTTCTAATAGTGGTTTTTCTAAACCCAGTCTCCACGACCGTGCCCTCTATGTCGCCCACTACGACATGATCGCCTTGCGAGAAGGAATTATCAAACAAAAGCATGATTGATTGGAAGAAATTTGCGATAATATCCTTGGTCGCAAACGCAATCGCCAAACCTCCGATTCCAAGCGAGGCTAGTATCGCGCTGACATCGAAACCTAGCCGTTTTAGGATAAGCAAGAGCGCGATTATGACGACGATAATATATAAAATTTTGATAACCAAATTTATAACATCTTTTCTAACGCCCTTTTTAGCGATATTTCCTAGCACGATTATGCCGTATCCATCGATGATTTCGATGATGACCCACGCCCACAAAATGACATAGATTATCGACAAAATGCTAGCAAACCTTATCGGCACAGGGGCTGGGTAGAAAAATATCACCAGCGAAATGTCTATCGAATACGCTATCAAAAGCACGCCAAGCGGGCGTTTTATCGTGGCTACGACCTGCTCTTTTATGGTTTCTTTATCAATGGCTGTGGAGCGATTGATGATTTTAAAGACGAAATAAATCAAATTCGCTAGCACCCTGCGAAGTGAGTAGAAAAAGAGCATTATCGCGCTAATTAGCACGATTTTGCCGAAATTTATGCGTCTATCTTTGATAGGGGAAATTTCATTTATGCTATCGATTGCGGATTTGAAATTTAGGCTAGTAAAAATCACGCTGGATGCGAGCAAATCGGCATTTGAGTGCAGATAGGATAAAATTTCCTCGTAAGTTGCTTTATCATTTTTAAGCTCGCTAAATTTAGCCACGAAATTTTCGGCATCTTCTTGCGATTTTAGGGCTTCTTTTAGCTTGGAAGTTTTATCTAGCGAATACTCCGAAATCCTGCTAAGCGCGTCCTCTAAGCTCATTTTTAACTCATCTTTGCTCGCACCATTTACAAAAAGATTATCAAGTTTTAAAATTTCTTGATAAAAAATATCGCCAAGCGCCATTCTATCGGCACTAACCGCCGCGCTTACATATTCAATCGAATTTTGCTTTTTCGCAAATTTCGCCAGAGTATCCTCGATATTTTTCTTAATCTCAGCGTATTTTAAAAGCCCTTCCCTGCTTAGCGTATTATTCGTAATCGCCATAGGAACGCTCTCTAAAAGCCTTGCTTTGTTTTCTTTGAGAGTTTTTAGCGAGCTATCTGTGGCGTTGGCTTCGCCTTTTGGCGAGATAGCAAGGATTTTTTTATTTATCTCTTTGATCTCATTTACCACGCGGTAAAAGGAATTTGCGCCGTTTGTTTCGTTTGCGTTGAGTTCGTTTTGTGCGACCTTATTTACGATTATATCATAGACTTCGCTTTTGTTCGCATCAGCCCCTGAAACCTCGCTCAAAAACTCCTCGACTTCCTTTTTTTTCTCTTCTAAATTTGGCGCAGGAACTGAACTTTGGCTCGAATTTTGCTCAGTTAGATTTGCTTCGCTTTTATTCGCTTCTGCGAAAATAAAATTTAGGCAAAGCGCACTAATCAAAAAGCTGATGAGAAATTTTTTCATAGTCATAATCCTTGTTTAATAGCGCAAAATGGTCATTGTGCGGGTCGTAGTTGAAAATTTCGCCCGTCTCGATGATATAGTGCCAGCCAAAAATTTTAATCTCACCTGCCATATAACCCTCTTTGACATTTGGGTAGCTTAGCAGATTTCGTATCGAATTTACGATATTTAATCGCTCGGCTAGCCACTCTCTTTTAGCTTTATCGTTGGCGCAGTGCTTTGAAATTTGATCTTTTACCCCAGACATCAAATTTATCCATTTTTTCACATTTGGGGTTTTTTGTAGTTTTGCCTCGTCATAAAACAGCGCCGCGCAACCACCGCAGTTGCTGTGTCCGCAAACGATGATTTGCTTGATCCCTAAGGCATACAGCGCGTATTCGATAGCCGCTGTGGTAGCGACGAAATCATCACTAACGCGATATGGTGGGACGATATTTGCGATATTTCGCACTACAAACATCTCTCCCGGTTTTGTCGAAGTTATGAGCCCTGGCACCACGCGCGAGTCCGAACACCCGATAAAAAGTGTGTGCGGGGTCTGCGTGTTTGCCAAAGAGCTAAAAAGCTCGGCGTGCTCGGCGTAGTTTTCTTCCATAAATTTAATTGCACCATTGATTAGTTGTTCAGCCAAAATTCTCTCCTTTTTAAAAAACGGCTGATTATATATTGCTTTTTTAAATAGAAAAAATTTTAGCTATTTATTATATATTTGGTAAAATTTTGCTAAACTCCCTACCCAAAATTAAAAAAAGGAGAAAAAATGAGTCTTTACGATAGAAATCATCTTACTAGCGAATACGACGCAAGCTACGATGCGCCATTAGAGCAAGGCAGAGTTAGCAAACTCATCAAAGAAACTTATGCTCTTTTAACAGCTTCTATGGTCGCAGCCGCCGCTGGTGCGTATGTAGCAATGAGCACAGGCGTAGCAATGGGGCTAAATCCGTTGCTATATTTTATTTTGATGATTGGTTTGATTTTTGCAATGCAATTTGCCGTCAATCGCGGAGCTAACAGCCTTGCATTGGTTTTGCTTTTTGCCTTTACATTTATCACAGGTCTTACGCTAGGTAAGGTTTTATCGCTTTATATCGGTGCTGGTATGGGTGGCGTGGTAACGCAAGCTTTCGTGGCTACTGCGGTTGCATTTGGCGCACTTACTGTGTATGCGATGAACTCAAAAGTCAATGTCGATGGCTGGGGCAAACCACTATTTATCTCGCTAATTGCAGTGATTATCATCGGATTTTTGAACTACTTTTTCTTCAAAAGTTCGCTTGTAAGTTTGGGAATTTCTGGTTTTAGCGCGCTTTTGTTTTCGTTTTATATCATTTATGATACTAAAAATATCATCAACGGCGTCTATACTTCGCCAATCATGGCAGCTGTGGGTATGTATCTAAATATCTACAACCTTTTTATGTCACTTCTAAATATCCTTGGCTTTGCAAACAGGGATTAAAATTTAGGGCGCAAATTTGGCGCCCTTAACTTAAAATTTATATTTTTTTCATTATAATGCCAAATTCAATTTTTTTCAAAGGTTAATATTGTGACTACTTTATTTTTGGTTTTACAAGTAATTTTTGCTATCGTAATAACAATCGCCGTGTTGTTACAAAAAAGCTCATCTATCGGTCTTGGCGCATATAGCGGAAGCAACGAAAGCCTATTTGGCGCAAAGGGACCTGCTGGATTTTTGGCCAAATTTACAGCGTTTATGGGAATTTTATTTGTGGCAAACACTCTTGCTTTGGCATATTTTTATCAACAAGACGCAAAATCATCAGTAATCGACCGCGTCAAAGTAGAACAAAAACAAAGCGAAGCGCCTAAAAACGCCGTTCCAGCCGTGCCAAGCGCACCAAAGGCAAATAGCTTAAATATAAAGCCTTCGTTTGATAACGCAGCTAATGTTTTGCAAAGTGGAGCAGAAAAAATTTCAGAAGCAGTTGAAAACAACGCTAGCGCGGCAGTAGAAGCTGTAAAACAAAGCATAGAGGGCGTAGAAAACAATATCTCACAAGCTAGCGAAAAAATCGAACAAAAAGCTAGCGAGCTTGGCGCAGCAATCGAGGGCAACGCCACAGAGGCTCTCAAAACTCTAAGCGATCAAAACCAATCAAAATAATTCTAAATTTTTGCATTTAAAAATGTCAAATTTCGCATTTTTAAATGCAACTCTTATTTTTTTTACGCTACAATTCACAAATTTTTCTTACAAAGGATTTTAATGTTAGACTCTATTTATAAAGACCAGAAATCGCACTGCGATAAAGCTATTGAAGCCCTTAAAAAGGACTTTGGGACACTTCGCACCGGCAAGGTAAATATAAATATCCTAGACCACATTACGGTTGATTACTACGGAAGCCAAACTCCACTCAATCAAGTCGCTACCGTTTTGGCGACAGACGCTGTTACGATTACTATCACGCCTTGGGAAAAACCAATGCTAAAAACGATTGAAAGCGCGATTGCAGCGGCAAATATCGGCGTTAATCCGAACAACGACGGCGAGGCTGTGAAGCTGTTTTTCCCACCGATGACGGTAGAACAAAGACAAGAAAACGCCAAAAAAGCCAAAGCAATGGGCGAAAAGGCAAAAATCAGCATTAGAAATATCAGAAAAGACGCGAACGACGAGGTTAAAAAACTAGAAAAAGACAAAGCTATTAGCGAAGATGACGCTAAAAAAGGCTATGATGAAGTGCAAAAAATCACCGATAACTACTCAGCCAAAATCGATGAAACCGTAAAAGCCAAAGAGGCAGAGTTATTGAAGGTTTGATAATGGAAATCGAAAAAATTTACAAAGAAAACGGCGCGTATTTACACGGGCATTTTTTGCTCAGTAGCGGAAACCACTCCGAATACTACCTCCAAAGCGCGAAAGTTTTAGAAAACCCTGCCCTAGCTGGGGAGTTAGCAAGCCAGCTAGCGGGCGTCATAAAAGATGCTGGCATTAGCTATGATAGCGTCTGCTCGCCAGCACTTGGCGGAATTTTGGCTGGTTACGAGCTAGCCAAGCAAGCTGGCAAACGCTTTATTTTCACTGAGCGCGTCGAAAAGGTTATGAGCCTAAGACGCGGTTTTGAAGTCAAAAAGGGCGAAAAATTCGTAATCTGCGAAGATATCATCACTACGGGAGGCTCAGCATTAGAGAGCGCCAAAATCATCGAAAGCCTTGGTGGCGAGGTTGTAGCTTTTGCAGCCCTTGCAAACCGCGGATTTTGCGCAGTGGCAAATCTAGGCAACTCGCGCCATGAAAGTTGCAAACTCCCATTTGATAAACCACTTTTTACGCTTGGAAATTTCAGCTTCGAAATTTACGAGCCAAATTCCTGCCCGCTTTGTAAAAACGGAAGCGTGGCGATCAAACCTGGTTCGCGCGGAAACTAAATTTCGCGCGAAATGCAAATTATTCAAGGAAATTTAAGTGGCAAAGCAAAAAGCGGTAATCGCGCCAGTGTTTTTACGCGTAAAGGCCTTTATCGTCGATATGTTTTTCATCGCAATGCCACTTTTTTATATCACGACCTACCTTGTTTTGGGCTCGAAAGAGGCATTTCAAAGTAACCAAATCGCAATCGCGCTAATCTGGCTAGCTTATGGGACAATATGCGCGGTTTTTTACGCCAAATCAGCCCAAAGCCCGGGCTATAAATTTTCAAATATCTATCTTATTGATCTTCGCTCGGGGCGCAAAATTTCATTTTTTCGCGCGTTTTTGCGTTTTTTGTGCTTTATTTTGGCGGGATTTAGCATGATTGGGTTATTAATCTGCTTTTTTCGCAAAGACAGGCTCTGTCTGCACGATATCCTAACCCACACAGCAGCTGTGAGAAAAAGCGACAATGGCTGAGATTTGCGGTATCGACGAGGCTGGGCGAGGCTGTATCGCAGGGCCTTTGTGCGTGGCAGGCTGTGTTTTGCATGCCCAAATTTCAGGGCTAAATGACAGCAAAAAACTAAGCGAAAAAAAACGCGAAGAACTATTTGAAAAAATCATTAAAAACTCAAATTTTAAAATAGTCGAATTTTCTAGCGCTGATGTCGATGAAATAGGGCTTAGCGCGTGTTTAAAAACTGCGCTTGAAGAGATTGTGGCGCACTTTGGGGAGCAAAATTTCGACATTATTTTTGACGGAAATTCCAAATTTGGCGCAAGTGGATTTCGCACCATGGTTAAAGCCGACGCTAAAATCCCAGAGGTAAGCGCAGCCTCGATTTTAGCGAAGGTTACGCGCGATCGCAAAATGAGAGAAATCGCAAAAGCTTGCCCGCAATACGGCTTTGCAAAAAACAAAGGATACGGCGCAAAAGCCCATATCGAGGCGATTAAAAAATTTGGCTACACAGAATTTCACCGCAAATCATACCGCCTCAAAGCCTTAGAGCCGACACTTTTTGATTAAAATTTTAAATCGTATTGAATAAACATTAAATTTTTTGCCATAAAATAGCGAAATTTTTTATGGGGGCAAATTTTGCTTAAAAAAATTATTTTGATTTTCGCACCATTTTTTTTAATGGCTAGTTGGGAAGAGGTCGCTGTAAAGGGACTAGATGTGATGATAAGCGCCAATGTCGGCGACAGCGAAAATTTCAAACGCTCTCTTTCTTCGCTCATCGAGCGCGCCGCGAGAGAATACGCCAAATCAGGCATAACGCAATACGAGTTGGATTTGCCGAATTTCATCGCCAAAAAAACGAGCCCAAACTCCCCTACTGCGCGCACTATGCGTCGCTCACTAACCCAAAGCCTAACCCCTGCAATCCCAAATTTAAAGCAAATTTTGCAAACCAAAATCTCAGCTATGGACGAAAACTCCACGCAGGCCATAATGCGTGGCGAGCTAAGCCTAGCGCATTATATGAGGGTTAATGCCTTTAATGAAATTTACGCCGCCTTGCGCCCAAATATCGAAAACCTTGCCAGCGACACAAGCTTTGCCAAAAGCTACAAAAACGCCACAGGAAGCGAGATCGGTGATGATTTTGCGAACGAATTTACAAGCGAGTTTTTAAACGACGCCTTTGATAAACTAGTCGCTCACGAACGCGAATTTCGCAACAGCACAGAGGCGATGTTTAATATCCTAAAAACTATTCGCTAGCTTATGCGCTCTAAATTTAACCAGCCAAATTCAACCCTTATTTGGGAGTTTGCCCTAATTTGCGTCGCGCTAATTTGGGGTAGCACATTTATCCCCGTCCAGCGCGCCACTGCAAATGCCGATATTTTTAGCTTTTTGTTTTGGAGATTTTTGCTCGCTAGCGTTTTTATGTATCTTGCGAGCCTGAAATTTAAGCCTAAATTCGACACAAAAACCATATTTTTCGGTATTTTTTGTGGGCTAATGCTCTTTTTTGACTTTACCTGTCAGACCTTTGCCCTGCGCTACACTCTATCATCATCGGTAGCCTTTATTTTGGGGCTTAATGTCATTATGGTGCCATTTATGATGTATGCGTTTTTTCGCAAAAGTGTCGGAATTTTCGCTTTTTTGGGCGCTGGCGTGGCAGTTTTGGGGCTGTTTTTTCTAAGTGGGGCTAGCAATGTTGGCTTTAACCTTGGCGAGCAACTCACGCTGATTTCTGCTTTTATGTATGCCCTACACATCGTATTTACCGGCGTTTGCGCTAGGAGGTGCAACCTGCACGGCTTTGTGGTAATGCAGTTTGTTTGCGTGAGTGTTTGCACGCTTTTTGCCGCGATTTCCACACCGCACGAAAATTTCGCAAATTCCATAAATTTAATCGGAAATTTGACATTTTCCTTCAAATTTGACTTCATTTTTGCCCTGATTTTAACCTCGATTTTCGCCACCGTTTTTGCATTTTTTATCCAAACACTAGCCCAAGAAAAGGGCGTCAGCGAGATCAAAACGGTGCTTATTTTCACACTCGAACCCCTTGGCGCTGGCGTGCTAGGATACATTTTTGGCGAAAAGTTAAGCCCGCTTCAAATCACGGGCGCAGGTTTGATACTAGGCGGAATTTTACTAAGCGAGCTTGGCGGGATTTTAAGCGCGAAATTTAGCAATAAGCGCAGTGGCGAAAAAGCAGACCGAAGCGATTAAAATTATCGCTGCACCGCTTGTGAGATTGTAAAAATAGCTTAGCGCTAGCCCGCTAAGGCAAAAAATCGCAGAAATTATCACAGCACTTATCATCATAATGCCTAAATTTTTCGAAATTTTCTCCGCGATAAATGGCGGGATCGTCATCAGCGAAATGACTAGTATCAGCCCCACAATCTGGATTGCGCTCACAATCGCAAAGCTCGCCATTATCACTAAAACATAGTAAAACACGCTCGTATTTACCCCACGAAGCGTGGCAAACTCTCTATCGAAGCTAATCGCCAAAAACTGCCTATAAAAGCAGATTATAATCAGCACAAAAACAGCGTCGCAAATGAGAGTGAAATTCAAGGTCGCGCTATCAATAGCCAAAATCGAGCCAAACAAAAAGCTCATCAAATCGCTTTTATAACCCGGCGCAAGGTCAGCAAAAATAATCCCCAGAGCCATACCAAAAGCCCAAATTGCGCCAATTATGGCGTCAAATCGTTCGTTATTTCTAGCCGTGATATATGCAATTATCAGAGCCAAAAGTAGCGAAAACACGCTCGCGCCCAAAAGTGGCGAAAATCCAAAATATATCGCCATACCGACCCCGCCATACGCCCCGTGCGCGATTCCACCGGCGATGAAGCTCATTTTATTTATGACGATCAATGAGCCTATCACGCCACAAATCACGCTGACTAAAAGTGCGCCTATTAGGGCATTTCGCATAAATTCCAAGGCCAAAATTTCACTCATGCTCGTCCCCGCAGTGGCAGTCATTTAGCGCAAGCTCGACCGAGCAAAAATGCCCATGCTCCTCGCGCAGGTGTTTTAAAAACTTCGCCCTCCCACTCGGATGCACGCTGTGCATGTGAAGCGAACCACCACTGACATAAACAGCGCGGTTTGCGTAATTTAGCGCCAAATTTAGATCATGGCTAATCATAATAATGCCCGTGCCCTCTGAATTTAGGCTTTTTAATAGCTCATAAATCTGCACCTGCCCCATAGTATCGATACTAGCCAAAGGTTCGTCCAAAAGCAAAATTTTAGCGTTTGCGCACAGAGCGCGCGCGATATAGACCCGCTGTCTCTGCCCCCCACTTAGCTCGCTGATTTTTGCCTCGCCAAGATCTCTCATACCCACTCGCTCCAAGGCTTCAAGGGCTTTTAGGCGATCTTTTTTGGTGTAAAATCCAAAAATTTTTTTATCTATTAGCCCCATTAAAACCACATCAGCCACGCTAATTGGAAAGCTTTTGTTAATAGCGATGAATTGGGGCACATAGCCGATTTGCTTCCTAGCTGCAACCGGGGATTTGCCAAGCACCTCGATTTTGCCACTATCTGGCCTTAAAAGTCCCAAAATCAGGCGCAAAAGCGTGCTTTTGCCACTGCCATTGGGGCCAAAAATAGATAAAAAATCGTTGATTTCATACTCTAAATTTATCGAATTTAAAATTTGGCGCTTTTCGTAAGAAAACGAAAGGTTGCTAAGCTTTACGGCGCTCATTTTTGCGCCCCCGCAGCCGAGATTTCATCTATTAATTTTTTAAGCTCACTTTGCCACTCATAGCTTAAAAAATCGATTTGTGTGAGCTTTGCGCCTGTTTGGGCGGCTAGGATTTGCGCTGCCTTGCTTGCAAACTGCGGGCTAGTGAAAATCACGCCGATTTTTTCATCATTTGCTAGCCTTATCAAATCCGCCAAATCAGCCGGTTTTGGCTCGCCCCCACCTTGCTCGACTGCGATTTGAGTGAGATTATACCTGCGCGCGAAATACCCAAGGGTCGGGTGATAGATGATAAATTTCGCCCCAGATAAATTTGATAAATTTTGCAAGGCATAAGCGTGAAGCTCGTCTAATTCTGCCTCAAATTTAGCCAAATTTTGCTCGTATTTGGCGCAGTTTGTGCTGTTTAATTCGCATAAATTTTTAGCAATATTTTGCGAAATTTGTTTTACCAAAATCGGATCTAGCCAAATGTGCGGATCGGCTCCGTCATGGGCGTACTCGGCGTGAGTATCATGCTCGGCGCGGTCGTGTTTTTCGCCCTCTTCGCCTAAATTTTCGAAATTTACCTTCTCTATCCCTGCGCTTAAATCATAAAATTTCACCCCGCTAGCGTTTGCGCTAAACCTTTTTAACCACACCTCATCAAACTCCGTGCCTATCCCAAAATACGCCACGCTCTTTGCGATATCACGCATTGTGGCGGGTTTGGGCTCGTATGTGTGAGGATCTGCGCTCTTATCCACGACGCTTTTTATCACAAAATCATCATCTGCGATTTTTTGCGCGAAATATCTCACAGGCTCGATTGTTACGCTAATTTGCGCCAAATCTTGGGCGAAATTTGCGCTAAATAAAAATGGGATTATCAAAAATTTGGGCAAAATTTTCATAAATTCTCCTTGTAAAACTGACGATTATATCATTTATAATAGAAATTTTGGTATTATTGCGAGAATTTGAGGTCGTTATGGAAAATATCTGGGACAAAAAAGCCGAAACTTACGCTAAATTCGATACAAATTTAAATGAATTTGGACAAAATTTATTTAAATTTATCGAAGATGAGGGCATAAATTTCGCAGGCAAAAGCGTCATCGACATAGGCGCAGGAACTGGCGTGTATTCGCTATATATCGCTACTTTGGGCGCTAGGCTTTACGCTCTTGATAGCGCGAAGGCAATGCTTGGCGCTCTTAAAAACAGCGCGCAAAAATACGGCATTAATGTCGAGCAAATCATAAACGATGATTTTGCGAATTTTACCCAGAAAAATGAGCTTAAATTTGACATTGCGTTTTTGAGTATGAGCCCTGCACTGCGCACTAAGCAGGACTTTGATATGTTTTTAAACCTAGCAAAACGCAAAATTTATGTAAATTGGGCGAGCGAGCGAAATTCCTCGATGTTAGCGCCGATTTTCGCGCATTTTGGGATAAAAAAATCTAGTCTAAATTTAACCACGCAAAATTTCGAGTTAAATTTAAAAAACAAAAATATCCCTTACAAATCGCGCGAGATTAGCGAAAGGCGCATACAAAGGCGAAATTTAAGCCAAGCAGTGCAAAATGCGCTGTGGCATTTGGGGGTAAATGGCGCAAATATCAGCGAAAAGGCGCTAGAAAATCTTTTGGAAAAACAGGTAAAAAATGGGATTATCACAGATGAGATCAACGCTACTTTCAAAGCTTTTATTATTTAGTATTGTCCCTATTTTAGGCATTTGCGATGATATTTTCATACCGCTAAAAATGCCAGCGTTTAGCCCCGAAAAAGCTAGCCTTGGCATGAAGCTTTACCGCGACGCTAAATTTAGCGAGCAAAAGCGCTCTTGCGATAGCTGCCACAATCTCTACCTAAACTCATCGGGCGCTAGCGTGCGAAATGGCGAAATCCCCACAATCCTAAACGCTTATTATATCGAGCGATACTCGGGCGGAAACTTTTTCCCTAGCCTAAATGAGCGCATTAAAACCTCGGTTTTAAGCCCCAAAGAGTTAGCCTCATCAAAAGAGAAAATCGAGCTAATAATCACCCAAAATATAGCCTACAAACGCGAATTTAAAAAGCTCTATGGCAAGGCAAATTTCGAAAATTTCGTAGATGCCTTGGGCGAGTATCTGAAATCAAAAACCACGATAAATTCTAAATTTGACCGCGTTTTGCGCGATGAGGAAAAATTCAGCGAAAGCGAATTTAAGGGCTATTTGCTCTTTATCGAGCTGTGTTCGTATTGCCACAACGGCGCGAATTTAGGCACCAACTCATACGCCAAAGTGCCTAATAAAAACCTAAATTTCAACCCAAACACAAGGATTGCAAACTATCGAAGCCACACTTACAAAAGAGTGCCGACCCTGCGCAATATCACCAAAACAGCCCCTTACATAAACGGCGAGTATTCGCTAGCGCGCTCGATTAAATTTTTGTTCCGCGATGTGTTTGATTACAGCTTAGATGATGATGATTTGCAAAATTTGCTGGATTTTTTGGCGACATTATAAGGAGTTATGATGAAAAAATTATTTTCAAATTTTAACCAAATTAGTAAAGACACCATAAACTGGATAATCATGAGTATTATCATGATAATAAGCCTTAGCTTCGCGCTAAGTTACTTTATCTCGCTAAAAAATGTCTCAGACTACAACGCCGTAACGCGCCAAATGACGATGATTTATGACGCGAACACTAGGCTAAATACGCTCTTTGCCTCTGATAAGCCTAGCCGCGATTTTAGCTCGATTAACGAAAATATGAAAGTCGTGTATAACACCCTAGATACGCTGGGGCAAAATCCGTTAATCTTGGATAATTCATTTAGCAATGATGTCGAGTATCTAAAAACAGCTTTTGCCGAAAAAATCAAACTCATCGACGAGCTAGGCGCGCTAAATTCGCAAAATAGCGTCATTTTGCACGCCATAGAGCAAAAATACATCAACCCAAACTCGCGCTACGAAGTAGTAAATATTTTCTCGCAAATCACGCAATTAAACTACAATAACTACACCGAAATTTACGCCCTAAAAGAAAAAATAAAATACATAACTCCGCAAAATTTAACCGAGCAAAATTTCTTAAAAAACGCAAATTTGGTGCTTGATAATCTCACTAAGCTAAATTTGATTATCACGCGAAATGAAAGCGCAATCAACGGCAAATTCAAGGATTTAAGGGAAAAATTTGCGAATTTCAACGCCGAATTTTATAACTCATTTTCCGAAATGACTATGGTTTTTACCGCGATATTTTTGACATTTTTGCTCATCACCTACATGGTAAATTCAGACGCAATCAGCAAAAAACAAAAACTCCGCCCATACAAAGCCCTAGTCGATAGGGACGAAAACGCCGTGTTTTTGCTAAATCATAAATTTCAAATCACCTACGCTAACAAGCAAGTAACCGAAATGTTTGGCTACAAACTAGACGAGCTAAAAGGCAAGGATATCGGCATAATCGCAGCTAGTGAGGACCATGCCAAATTCGAAAAAAAACTTAAAGAAGAAAGCGATAAGATTGGATATTTCACGCAGCAGCTGCGTTTGCTAGATAAAAATGGCACGCCGATTAACTCCAAAATAAAGCTCTCAAAATTAGACGAAAAGTCCAAATACCCGCACTATGGTGTTTTCATCAAAGATATGCGCCCAAATGAGGCTATGCAAGCTAGCCTAGCAGCAGCAGAGCAAACCCTGCTCGAACAAGGCTATGTCGATAAAATGACAAATTTCGGTAGCGAACTAGCCCTAAATGAAAGGATAATCAAACCAGAGATAGAAGGCTATATCATCTACCTAACAATCGCAAATTTTGATAATCTTAGACTATTTTATTCTAGCGATATTACTAGCCAAATCATAAAGGTATTTGCAAGGTCGCTTGATTTGTTTTTGGTCACAGAAAAAATCCCAGCCCAGCCATTTCGTATGCAAGGCGATGAATTTTGCCTATTTTATCCCGTTCATAAAGCTAGCAAAGAAAATATCGATAATAGAATTATTGTTGCAAATCATGTGCGCAAAATCATCGCAAAATTTACAAACCAACAGACCAAAATCGCAACCAAAGCTGGCGACATAAGCGTAACGATAAATGTCGTGGCTGGCGTAAGTAGCAACAAAGACAATAATCGCGCTACAAGGGTGTTTCAAGCGGTCATGGCGATGTATGAAGCACAGCAAAAAAACGAGAATTTGGAGTATTACCGCCCAAACAACCCAATCGAGCTAAAATACACCCAAAACCAGCTGATGATAAATACAATCCAGCAAGCAATCAAAACAAACCATGTCTTCGTGCTCGTCCAGCCGATTTTCGATATCTCAAAATCAGATCCAAACGGCAGGGAATACGGCACGCAAAGGACAAATTTCGTCCCTCTTGTCTATGAAATTTTAATCCGTTTAATCGATGATTCTGGCAGGGTTAGGCACCCGGGCGAGTTTATGGATGTCGCAAAACAGGCCTCACTTTACACTTCGCTGACAAAAATCGTAATCGAGGAGGCATTTAGGCTAATCGAAAATTTCCCAAATTCGAAATTTAGTATAAATTTGTCGTTTTTCGATATCGCAAACAACGAAATTCGCGCACTTTTGGAAGAAAAATTAGCAAAGGCAAAAAACGCGAAAAATCTCTTTATCGAAATTTTAGAGAGCGAGGAATTCGACGATTACGATAGCCTACGAAAGTTTATCGCCACAGCCAAAAACCGCGGCTGCAAGATAGCTATCGACGACTTTGGCTCGGGGTATTCGAACTACTACCGCGTTTTGACGCTGGATGTGGATTTCATTAAAATCGATGGCGCACTCATCAAAGATATCGTAGCCGATGAAAGTTCGCGCGCGATCGTGGAGACTATCACAGCCTTTGCGAAAAACAGAAATTACGAAATCATCGCAGAATATGTCGAAAATCACCAAATTTCGACGATTTTGGAGAGCATGGGCATAAAATACATGCAAGGATTTTTTTACAGCAAACCAATGGAACCATCAAAAATCGCCGTGTAAATGGCGATTTTATCGTGGTTGTAAGCTAAATTTGCTTAATTTGTCATTGCGCGTAAATTTTGCTAAATTTATAAAATTTAAAATTTTGCAAAAACACTGACTCTAAATTTTATACTCGTAGATTGCTTCGAAAACTTCGTTTTCTCGCAATGACAAATCAAGCGTAAATTCTGCCTAATTTGTCATTGCGAGGCGTTAAACGCCGAAGCAATCTACGAGTTTAAAATTCCTTACGCTAAATTTGCTGTCATTGCGAGCTTTCGCAGAAAGCGAAGCAATCCAGAGAAATTTAAATTCAAAATTCTACTTAAATTTTGCATTGAACGATTTTTTGAATTTGACCTGTGCCGTGAAATTCTCTGTAAGGGGGAGGGCGCGCTTTTTAGGAGACGCTACCCTCCCCCTTACCAACCCCCACCCCTGTAAAACCTTAGAAGTGGCTAAATTT
>NZ_JAOVUC010000007.1:0-103855 GCF_027737875.1 Campylobacter sp. JMF_08 NE1 | reverse complement strand
TATAACAGTAGCAACTATTGATAATCCAAATTTCAATAGTGTTCAATTCGGTGATAATGGTCCAAAAATCAGCAGTGACGGCAATGGTAATATCAAAGTTGGTGATGAAAACGGAGGAGCAGTTAAGATTACAAATTTAGCTCCTGGTGAAGCTGATACAGACGCAGTCAATGTATCTCAACTAAAAGAGGCAGCTGAGGGTAATAGAACTTATCTTACTGTTGATGGTGGCACAGAGGCTGGAACAAAAGGTGCTTACACAGGTGGTAACCTAAAACTTACTCATGGCGGTGAAGATAACAACACCTATGACCTAAAACTTGCTAATAACCTAACAATAGGTGAAAAAGGTGAAAATGGCAAACCTGGCGAAGATGGTCAAATCAAAGTTATCGACAAAGATGGCAATGATGGTGTAACTATTGGAGCAAAAGATGGCGAGGGAACTATCGGTATCAATGGTAAAGATGGTAAAGACGCCGAAATCACAGTAGCTAAGGGTAAAGATACTCTAAGTAATGAAGAGCCGGGCAGAATTATCTACACTACAACAGATAAAAATGGTGACCCTGTCGAGCTACAAGTTGCTACTATGGAAGACGGCTTGAAATTTGACGGCAATTACCAAAAAGGCACTGGCAAACCTATCGCCAAAGCTCTAAATGAGACAGTTACTGTCAAAGGCACACACGATAAAGGTATCGATAATCTAAGCACTGGTAATATCGGCGTTATCAATGACGGAAAAGATTTGATTGTCGAGCTAGCCAAAGATATCAATATCAACAGTGTCCAATTCAATGACGGTCCAAAAATCACAAATGACGGCGATAATATCAAAGTTAGCAAAGCTGACGGAAGTGCTACAAAAATCACAAATGTCGCAGCTGGTGAGGATGATACAGACGCAGTGAATATGTCTCAACTAAAAGAAGTTGAAAGCAAAATCAAGGCTCCAAATACTGTTAGCTCAGAAAATGGCTCTGTAAAAATTGCTGAGACAACAAATGCTGACGGTGGCAAGAACTATGACTTGAAAGTCGCTACTAAACAAAATTCTGACGGCACTGTAAGTATGGTTACTTATGATGACAACGGCAAAGAAATCGATAGCCCAGTTCAAATCAAAAATGTTGCTCGTGGTGTTGATGGCACAGACGCTGTTAATGTCGATCAATTAAAAGATTATATTATTGGTTCGACAGACGACCCAGAGGGCAACAAAAATATCCATTACGATACTATCAATATCAATGGTAAGGATTATGAAGTCGTAGTTGATAAAAACAATCAACCATTGCTTAAAACTTACAATGTCCATACTCGAACAGAATACTGGACAAATAGTGTCGCAGAGGCTATTTCTAAGATGAACGAGCAAGGTATCAAGTTCTTCCACACAAATGACGGAAAAGTTACCCCTGTGAAACAAGGAGAAAACGAAGTGGATTCATCAGCTGCTGGTTCATACTCTACTGCGATAGGCTATCAAGCAAGCGTAGGAGCAAATGGCACAAATTCTATTGCTATCGGTGTTGGTTCGACCGTTACAGGAAGTAACTCTATCGCTATCGGAACTGGAAATACAGTAACAGGCAACAACTCTGGTGCGTTTGGTGATCCAAACACTGTATCTGGAACTGGAAGTTACGCTGTGGGTAATAATAATACCGTATCTACAAATGATACATTTGTAGTTGGTAACAATGTAACTAGCACAGTTGCAGACTCATTATTTCTAGGTAGCAGAACAGCTTATGTAGCAGATGACGAAGGTAGAACAAATAGAACAAAAGGTAACACAACAGGCTACAACAGTGCAGAAGTTAAAGCTAGAAATGCAAACGGCGAGTATGTTAAAATCGGTGTGAATAATTTTGCTGGTGGCAACCAAGTCAAAGGCGTAGTAAGCGTTGGTAATGCTAATGAAACTCGCCGTATCCAAAATGTCGCACCTGGTCTAATCAGCAAAGACAGCACCGATGCGATCAACGGCTCACAACTATACTCTGCTATCGAGGGTATCGCCGAGCATTTGGGTAGCAACATAACAAATATCAATCAAAGAATTGATAATGTTAGAGATGAGGCTAGGGCTGGTATCGCTTCTGCTATCGCTATCGGCAACCTACCACAATCTACAATCCCTGGTAAGGGTATGCTAAGTGTGGGTACTGGTTATTATCAAGATGAGGGTGCTCTATCTATTGGTCTATCAAAAATGTCAGACAATGGTAAATGGGTATTTAAATCATCTATCTCAGTCGATACGCAAGACAACATTGGCGCAGGCGCGTCTTTGGGCTTCCACTTCTAAGGTAGCCTAGTGCGAAACCGATGAATTTCGGTTTCGCTTTTTTTAAATTTAAAGGGTAAAAAATGAAAAAATCATTACTATCAGCTCTAAGTTTGGCTGGAATTTTATTTTTTAGTGGTTGCACCACTCATGTAAGCGACAATATCCCAGAAGACGGCGTCATGCAATGGGACGATGTGACTTTTTTGGATATGAACAAAACATGGATTGATGCTCCAACTCACCCAAATGCCGAAAATTTAGGCAAAGTAGAAAAGGGTATGAGCAAAGACCAAGTATATTTCCTAATCGGCCACCCGCACCACCAAGAGGGCTTGTATGCGGTTAGAGAGTGGGATTATGTATTTAATTTAAAGAAAAAAGCTGGCGATCCTGATAAAATTTGCCAATTCAAAATCATCTATGACAAAGATTATCGCGTAGGAAGCACATTTTATAATCCAAAAGGTTGTGCTGATGTAGCCCCTGTGCAGCTACCGAACCAAAATGTCGAGCTAGAATCTGACTTTTTGTTTGACTTCGACAAAGACAACCTTAAAGCCGAGGGCCACGAAAAAATCGCAGCTGTCGCCAAAGATATCGATGTAAATATGGTAAGAAGCGTTAAGGTTTATGGTTATACTGATCCGCTAGGAAGCGACGCTTACAACAAAACTCTATCACAACAACGCGCAAATATGGTCAAAAACGAGCTTATCGCAAATGGAATCCCAGCTAGCAAAATCCAAGCTATCGGCATGGGCGAGGCAGATCAGGTCAAATTCTGCCCAGGCGAAAAAGGTGCCGCGCTAAAAGAGTGCCTCAAACCAAATAGACGCGTCGTAATCAAAACTATTTATTAACAAATTTGGGCTAATCTTAGCCCAAATTTCACTTCAAAGGGGTTAGTTTGAAAAAACTAATTTTAATCTTTTTATTTTTCTCAAATTTATTTGCTATCGAAGATACGAAATTTATCGCGTGCGAAAAGGGCGACGCGCAGGCGTGCTATGAGGTGGGACTTTTGCTTTATATGGGGCAAAGCACTGCCAAAGACGATGAGGGCGCGGTTTTGTTCTTTAAAAAAGCGTGCGATAAAAAGCACGATAATGCCTGCGTAGCTTACGCGCAAATGTTAGAAAACGGCCTTGGAATCAAGGCGGATAAAAACGCAGCCTTGAATTTATACGAAAACGGCTGTAAGCAAAAAAATGTCCTTTCGTGCAAAGGGGCTGAGAGATTGCACTCTGCTTCGAATAAAAACAAAAAAAGATTAAGTGAAATTCGCGCGTTTTTGTGCAAAAATGGCGAGGACGAATACTGCGAAAATGCCCTTGTGACGCTAGAAAACACAAAAGCTGTGGCAAGGCTGGATAATGACTGCAAAAACGGCAATAAAGATTCTTGCGAAACCTTGGTGAATTTGTATTTTAAAGCCCAAGGCACGCCTGAAAATATCCAATCAGCGATTTTTTACACAGATAGGCTTTGCAAGCTAGATGTAGCGACTTCGTGCCGAAATTTAGCCATTATTTTCCAAGGTCAAAGCGATATTGAAGGGGCGAAAAACTACTACGCCAGAGCCTGCGCTATGGGTGATAAAATTTCATGCTCGGAGTATAAAAAGCTAAGCAAATAGCCTAAATTTAAAAGCCTTGAAGCGTGATGGCATACAGCCTTTCAACTGCGTCATCTTCTAAATTTAGCGAATTTTGACTTTGCAGAAATTCTAAAATTTCGCCCCAGTTAAAGCCTTTTTGGTGCAAACAATGCTCGTGAGCGGGCAAAAATCCGCGTGTGAGTGATACTGCGCCGCTAATCTCTTCGTCGCATAAAAAACAAAATGGCTCGCTGTGAAGTCTGCCTTCAAATTCTAAAATTTTAGCGTAACTTTCGATAATTATTCGGCGTGGATTTTGGCGGCCAAAGCGCGAAGCAGCGGTATTTAAAAGCTCATAGTAAAATTTATCAAGCTCGTTTGCGTCCTTTAAATGCGCGCCCAGTAGCCTGATGAATTGCTGCCAAAAAATGAGTTTTTCTCTATTTATCAGCCAGCCGTATCCTAGGTGCATGACATTGCTTAGGCGCGGGAGGAAATTTTGGTTTGAGACTAGCTCAAAATCTATTTTGTATCCTTGTGTGATATTTGGGTGTCTGGCACCATAAAAGCGATACGCGCGCACTAAGGCGTCAGCGCATAGCACATCTACTATACAATCTTCGTCTTTGATTTTTGTGACTTTTAATATAAATCCTTGCATGGTTATATTCTAGCGAAATTTTAAATTTAAATAAAGAAAAATAGGTTAAAATTGAGAGTTTAATTTTGCAAAATTAAAGGAATATTATGAATTTTGGAGATTTGTTTTCAAAGATTCGTAGAGCCCAACCAGAAGCTTCTGAGGCACCTGCGCATTGGGTTAAGTGTCCTGGTTGTGCTTCTTTGATGTATTTTAAGGAGGTGGAACAAAACCACCATGTCTGTCCTAAATGTAACTATCACATGCGTTTTAGCGCAGATGAGCGAATCGCGCTAATCTGTGATGAGGGTTCGTTTGTAGAGTGTGATAAAACCCTCGAACCCGTTGATCCGCTTAAATTTGTTGATAAAAAATCATACAAAAAACGCATAAGTGAGGGGCAGGAAAAGACAGGCAGAACGAGTGCTGTCGTCGCTGGCGAGGCTAAAATTTCAAAACAACCTGTGCAATTAGTCGTTTTTGATTTTAATTTTATGGGTGGAAGCCTTGGCTCGGTAGAGGGCGAAAAAATCGTGCGAGCCGTCAAACGCGCGCTTGATAAAAAGCAAGCCTTGATTATCGTATCAGCTAGCGGTGGAGCTAGAATGCAAGAAAGCACATATTCGCTAATGCAAATGAGCAAAACTTCGGCTGCGCTTAAAATTTTAAGCGAAAACAAAATCCCATTTATCTCTGTTTTGACAGATCCTACGATGGGCGGAGTTAGTGCGTCATTTGCGTGGCTAGGCGATATTATCATCGCTGAACCGGGTGCATTGATTGGCTTTGCTGGTCAAAGGGTCATCAAACAAACAATCGGAGCAGATTTGCCAGAGGGTTTCCAACGCTCAGAATTTTTGCTAGAACATGGATTAATCGACGCTATCGTGCCAAGAGCGCAAATGCGTCAGTATCTAAGCGATATGGTAAATATGCTAACAAATACCCCAGTCCAACTCGATGATAGTAGCGATGAGGGGCTATTTGATACGCACGGCGAAGAAGACGAATAGTGCAGATTATCGTTAATTCTATACAAAAAGGCACCGACGAATTTGCGAGCGAGCTAAACGAGTATCGCAAAATGTCGGCTAAATTTGCTAGCATAAAAGATGAAATTTTCTTTAACGCTAGTATCGCAAAGGCTCAGACGATTGATAGAGCCAGCGCGCTTAGGGCGTATGACGAGGTTTATATGCCTAGATTAAAAGGTTATAATATCGCCCTTGACGAGAGGGGCGAAGAGCTTGATAGTATGGAATTTGCTAAAATTTTAGACGGGAAAAATTTGGTTTCATTTTTCATAGGCGGTGCTTACGGGCTAAGCGATGATTTTAAGGGCAAATGCGATAAAATCATCAGCCTAACAAAGCTAACTTTGGCACATAAAATTGCAAAGCTTATGCTCTTTGAGCAAATTTTTCGTGCGCTTTGTATAAATGCAAATCATCCATACCATAAGTGAGGGTAAAATGAAAAAAAGTGAGTTGAAAATTTACAAAAAACTTTTAGAAGAAAGAAAAGCCGAGCTAAGCGCTAATATCAACAGCGCGACAAAAGATATCGAGGAGCTTAGAGAGCACGGCGCGACAGATGAGATTGATGTAGCTAGCATGGATACGGATTTGACGATTGAGTATTCGATTGGGCTAAAACAAAGAGAGAGCCTAAATAAAATAGTCTCTGCGCTAGAACGCATCGAAAACGGCACTTATGGCGAGTGTTTGGAGTGTGGCGAGCCAATCAGCCCAGAAAGGCTAAAAGTCCGCCCAGAATCAAGACTATGTATTTCTTGCAAAGAACTTGCCGAAAAAGCACAAAGGAGATAATGATGAAGGCAAAACAATTTTTTGTATATTCAGTGATATATATCGGTATCATCGCAGCTGTGATTTTCACGCAAGAAAGCGCGAGCTACACCCTAAGCGTGCTTGGATACTCTCTCACACTGCCTGTGGCTGTGTGGGTAGTGCTGCCATTAGCTTTGTATATGATACTTGCACTTTGTCATTTGGGCTTTTATGGTTTTATGGTTTATCGCAAAAACCGCGCTATACAAAAAGATGTAAGCTCGTATGATGAGATGACAAAAGAGGTTTTGCTAGGATTAGAGACGAACCGAAATTTCAAAACAGAGTTTTTCAAAGATCCAAGCGATATAACTAAAATTTTGTCTCCATGGTATGATAGTAGCGAGCTTGATATCAAAAACGAAAGCCTAAAAGAGATAGTTGATGTCGTCGAAAAGGTAAAAAACGGCGAGGTCGTGGATTTGAAAAAATACAAACTCCCTAAATCAAACGGTATGTTTTTACAAAACGAGCTAAACCGCCTTGATGCCGAGCCTGATTATGCGCGCGAAATTTTAAAAACAAAGGGCGTTTATAACGATCAAATCACCAAAAAAGCATATAAAATTTTAGTCGATAAGGGCGATTATAGCGCGATTAAAACCTATAAAGAATTCCAAGACACCGACGATATCAAGCGTATCGTAGAAAGAGCTGCTGATGAGAGCGAGTTTGAGGTCAGTAGCGAGGAGCTGTTTAATCTCATAAATAGCGATAAATTCAGCGACAAAGACTTCATTTATTTTGCCAAAAAGCTCAAAGACCACCTAAATCCGGAGCAATACAGAACCTTTTTCGAAAGGCTCAAAAACCAAAATTCAAGCGCGACAGAGGCGTATTTGTATGCGCTATATGAGCTTGGTATGATTGATGAGCTAAGAGAGCAGCTCCACATGAGCGACGGCGACGAATTTGATAAATTCCAAATTTTGCTATTTTTACGCGACAATGGCAAATCAGTGCCAGCTTCGCTGATATTCTAAATTTCGGGGCGCAAATTTGTAAATTTTGTAAATTTGCAAATTCGCGCCCTTTTTACACAATCAATGAATTTAAATAAATTTTTCGAGACAAAACCGCTTTTTTTAGCCCCTTTGGCTGGGTTTTCAGATCCGCCACTGCGCGGTGTGGTGAAAAAATTCGGCGCTGATGCGACGATAAGTGAGATGATTAGCGCAAATGCCCTGGTGTTTGAAAACGACAAAACCCTAAAAATGCTAGAAAAAAACGAAGCAGAAGAGCCCTTTTTCGTCCAAATCGCCGGAAGCGACGAGGAAGTGATAAAAAAGGCGGTTTTGATTTTGAATAAATTTGACGGATTTTGCGGGATTGATCTCAACTGCGGCTGCCCTGTGCCAAAGGTCGTGAAGCAAAACTCAGGCTCCGCGCTTTTGCTGGATTTGGACAAGATGGCCCGAATTTTAGAAATCATCAAAACTCACTCAAACAAAAAATTCGTAAGCGCGAAAGTTAGGCTTGGCTTTGCTAGCGTTGATATCGAAAATATCGCGCGCGCGGTGGAGCGAGGCGGGGCTGATTTTATCGCGGTGCATGGGCGCACGAGGGCTGGTGGATACAGCGCGCAGGTCGATTACGACGCAATCGCGCAGGCAAAAGGTGCCGTGCAAATCCCGCTCATCGCCAACGGCGACATTAGCTCGCAAAATGCCGAATTTGTGCGAAGCACGACCGGCGCAGACGGGCTTATGATAGGCAGGGCAAGTATCGGGCACCCGTGGGTTTTCGCCGAGATTAAACAGGGGCAAAGTGCTAGCGCAGAGCTGAAAAAAGAGATTATTTTGGAGCATTTTGCGCAGATGATAGCGCACTATGGGACGCACGGCGTGGCGATTTTCCGCAAACACCTGCACGAATACTCCAAGGGCTACGCAAACGCTAGCGCATTTCGCGAAGAGATAAATCACATAGAAAATGTAAATTTAATGCGAGATAAAATTTTGGAGTTTTTTTAAATTTTGGTTTTTTGTCGTTGCGAGATGACGCGCTCATCGTGCAATCCAGTAAAATTCGAAGCAAAATTTAACTTAAATTTATCATTGAACGAAGTTTTGAAATTTTACAACAACACTGACCTTGAATTTTAAATTTGTGGCAATGAATTTAAAGGATTAAATTTGGTGCCACAAAAACAGAAATAGTTTAAATTTGTAAATTTAAAAATTCAGTATCAACGATACTGACCGAGATTTGGATACCACCAAAATTTACAATATTTCCATAACTTTGTAAAATCATAAAATATAAAAATAAAGAAACAAAGCTTGAATTTAGTAATTTGAATTTTAGTTTTAATTCATCTTTGTTTTTATATGTTCCAAACATTTCAACCCTTTAATAAATTTTTCCTGTTTCTTTATCTACCCAACCAATATAGGGGCAACGCTGATACCAAAAATGTATATATTCATCATCGGTTCCCTCTAAACCTTTTAAGTGTATTAAATTTTTAGGAAACACTTCTCTTATGTATTCAACTATTTTGTCTGATGTTGTATTCCAAAATTTAATTCCTCGAATTTCTTTTTCTGTTTCATTATCAATAGGACATCGAACTAAAATTATTCCGTCATCAATTAGTCTTTTAAAAAGTGCAAGAAATATTTCTGCTTCTTCGGCATCGGTTAGCTCTCTTTTTAGTTGTTTTGAAAAGAAATCGTTTCCCCACCCATATAATGCTTCTGTATGATACCCAAAATATTCTTTATATATGTAATCTATTTGTTTATTACTAAACATTTTGGAGTTTATAACTAATTCTTTCACTATAAACTCCTTATTTAAACTTTAATTCTATTTTCTTTTTAGTATTTGGTAAATTGTTTATTTGTAAAGCACCGTAGGGTGGGCATCCTTGCCAACCGAATTTTATATTTTTATCAAATTTCATCATTTTTAATCCTTTAATTAACCATTGCAGTGAGAAAAAATAACCAAAATATTACAACCGCGTCATTGCGAGCCTAGCGTTGCAATCTAACAAAATTTAGATAAATTTCAAACTCGTAGATTGCTTGCGCGACAAATCAGGCAAATTTACAAAATCTCGCGCAGTGTCCTTGCGCTGTGCATCCAGCTATCTAGCTCGCTCCACTTTTCGTTTTCGATCATATCGGTGCAAATTTGAAGCTCTTTTTTGAAAGACTCTATCGATTTTAACAAATTTTCTTTGTTTTGTTTGAAGATATCGACCCACATTTCAGGGCTTGATTTGGCGATTCTTGCCATGCCAGTGAAGCTTCCGCCGGCTAAATTTATGATATTTCGACGATTTTCCTCTTTTAAGACACTATTTACGAGCGAGTAGCTAATCGCGTGTGGCAGGTGCGAGATGAGCCCCACATGGTGGTCGTGGCTGAGCGCGTCCATAAAGACAATCTTCATACCCGCAAACGAAAAAATTTCAACCGCGCGTTTGACATGTATTTCATCGGCGTTGTTATCGTCGCAGATGACGACTACTGCGCCGTTTAGTAGCTCTGAAAACGCCGCGCTTGGGCCTGAGTTTTCCGTGCCTGCCATAGGGTGAGCGGCGATGAAATTTCCTCTAATCTCTGGCGGGCAACTTTGCAAAATTTTAAATTTCGTGCTTCCTAAATCGATGATTGTGGTTTCCTTGCGCGCGTCTTTTAGCTGGGCTAGCGTCGTGATAATCGCCTCGACTGGGATTGCGAGAAAAATCACATCGCATTTTTGCTTCATCTCTTCGATACTTAAAATTTCATGCACCAGCCCCAGCTCCAAGGCCTCTTTTTCGTTTTCCCTAGAAATATCGTATCCGCTAACCGTGCTAATAATCTTTGATTTTTTCATACAAAGCCCGAGCGAGCCACCTATCAAACCTAAGCCTATAATGCCTATTTTCATAATTTTCCTTTGTAAATTCTTTTTGATTAATTTTAATATGCTATTATACGCAATTATTTTCATTTCTAGGTAAAATTTTATGAGAAAAAGTTTGTTTTTATTATTAGGTGGGGTTTCTGTTGCTTGTGCAGCGCAAATCCAAACTATTAAATTCGAGGGTTTAAAACACCTATCTCCGCAAGTTGCAGCTGCTATTTCTGGCCTACAAATAGGCGATCAAATCACGGGCGAAAACACAAACCGAGCGATCTCAAATCTCTTTGCTCAGGGCTATTTCGAAGATGTGTATATTAGCGAACAGGGCGGAAATGTAACAATTAGCGTAAAAGAAAAACCAAGCGTGGCCAAAGTCGATATCAAAAATGTCGTTACAAACGACCAAGACGCTATCAAAAATCTAATCGGACTTCGCCCAGGACAGGTCTATGATGAGGTTTTGGCAAAAAACGCTGCCGCTAGAATCAAGCAATTTTACGAAGTAAAGGGCTTTTTTGACACTGTTGTCGAAGTTACCCCAAAACCGCTTGATAGCGAAGGAAACGCCGTGCATGTCATAGTCGATGTCAATAGAGGCGAAAACATCATCATCGAAAAGGTAAATTTGATCGGCGCTAAAAAGCTAGATTACGATGATATCGAACCAGCTGTTTCAAACAAACAACGCGAAGTATTTGGCTGGCTATGGGGCTTTAACGACGGACAGCTAAAAGCTAATGAGTTGCCAAACGACGCAAATAGAATCCAAGAAGAATACTACAAAAAAGGCTACCTCGACGCTAGGGTATCTGCCCCAATCGTAAATGCCGATACTGGCGATTACACCGCGGATTTGACATATTATGTAACAGAGGGCGAGCGTTATAAGGTCAGCAGTATAGATATCGACTGCCCAGAAAATGTAACTATGGATAAAGAAAAGGTTATAAGCGATCTAAAACTCGAAAAGGGCGACACGATGAATTCGGACTGGATGCGTCGCGATATCCAAAAAATCGAAACCTTAGTCGCTGATCAAGGATATGCTTATGTCAAGGTTGTCCCGCAAACCGATCAAGACAGAGAGGCTAAAACCATAGGCATAACTTATAAAATCATACCTGAAAATAAAGTCTATATCAGAAATGTAACAATCTCTGGCAACGACAAAACAGAAGATAAAGTCGTTAGACGCGAAATGTATCTAACCGAGGGAAATTTATTTAGCAGAACCGATTACGCTGATTCTATCGCGGCTCTTAAACGCACGGGATATTTCGAAAATGTCGAAATCAAAGAAACTAGGGTGAGCGACGATCAGCTAGATTTAGAAGTCGTAGTCCAAGAAACCCCAACCGGCTCGATTACAGGCGGTATCGGATATGGTAGCGATGATGGATTGCTACTAAGTGGTGGAATTAGCGATAGAAATGTCTTTGGAACAGGACTAAGTGGCTCAGTATCGGTAGAAAAATCAGATGATAAATTAAGCGGTAGAGTGAGCCTTACAAATCCTAGAATTTTCGATTCAGAATACAGCCTAGGCGGTATGGTCTTTGCTAATGATTATGACTGGGACGATTACGAGGAGAAATCTTACGGATTTGCCTTGACGCTTGGCAGAAAGCTAGGACGAAATTTAAGCGCAAGTCTGACATACTACCTAGAAAAGACAGAAATCGAAGGGCTAAACGAATACTACGCAGCCGCTGGTTATCGTAACCATGAAAGCATAAAAAGCTCGATTACACCAGCGCTTACATACAATAGCACAGATGATTACTATCTGCCACGAAGCGGTATCATAGCCACAGCTAGCCTAGAATACGCTGGACTTGGCGGAGATATCGAATTTACCAAAGCCAAAGGAAGCTTTAATTACTACTTTGGATTGCGTGATTATATCGATTACGATTTGATTTTCCGCTACAAAGCTGCGGCTGGATATGTTTGGGATAGAGGCGATCCGCTTCCAATCAACGAAAAACTATTCCTAGGCGGTATTAGGACGGTGAGAGGATATAATTCTAGATCGATTCCGCGTAAAGAAATTTGCGTAGCTAGTGGTAGCTGCCGTTATGTCGAAACCGGTGGTATGCAAAGCTTCAACAACTCAGTCGAGCTAAGCTTCCCTCTAATCGATCGTATGAAAATGCGCCTTGTAACATTTTTCGATTATGGTATGATAGGCGACAATGACTGGAACGAGGAAGAGCGATATAGCGCAGGTGCTGGTATCGAGTGGCTGACACCGATGGGGCCGTTGCAGCTGTATTTCACAAAACCGCTTAACGAAAAACCACACGATAAGACAAATAGTTTCGAATTTAGCATTGGAGCTAGATTTAACTAAAATTTGGCGTAAATTTTGGGTAAATTTCACTTTTACCCAAAATTTAACCTTAATGAAATTTAACCAATCCTTTACTTACGATTTACAAAAACTCAGTAAAATCAGGCTTTAATTTAAAATCAAGGTAATTTATGTATAGAAATCGAAGCAGAATAAATCCTAAAATTTTCATTTTTTTAATACTAATTTTGGCGATAGCTTATGGAGTTTTTCATTTTTTAACCTCGCCTAAATTTGAACAAAATCCCCCTAAAATCGAAATCGCAGATGAAATTTACTGGAATTTAATCTCGCCTTTGAAGGTTAAAATTTCAGATGACACAGGCGTAAAATCAATAAAAGTAAGCCTAAATGACGGGGAAAATTTAACTCCATTAAAAGACGAAGAGTATGGCATAAGCCAAAAAGAGCTAGAAATTGCAGTTGAATTTCCAAAAAATTTAATCCTAAATAAAGATAAAAAATACAAACTACACATCGAAGCTGGCGATATTAGCGCGTGGAATTTCACCAAAGGTAACAAAACCGATAAAGTCGTAAATATCATCATCGACAACAAAAAACCTTTGATAAATTTGGTCGCAAATTCGTATAAAATCACCAAAGGCGGCTCGGCTGTGGTTGTTTTTAGCGCTAGCGATGAAATGCTAGATGAGGTTTTTATCCGCACAAATTACGGCAAAATTTTCAAAGCTACGCCGTTTGTCAAAGAAGGCTATTACGCTTCGCTTGTAGCCTGGCCGGCAAACGAAGATGAATTTCGCGCAGAAATCGTAGCAACAGACAAGGCTGGCAATGTCAGCTCGTCGCAGATTCGCTACTTTTACAGCGACAAAAAATACAAGGTCTCGCAAATCAAACTTAGCGAAAATTTTCTCTCAGGCAAGGTTAGCGATCTAGCCAGCCAACATGCGCAAAATTTCAACTCTATGAGCGATTTGGATAAATTTAAATTTGTAAATGAGACTTTGCGGGAGCAAAACGCCAAGGATCTGCACGCATTTACGAGCAGGGTGCATGAGGATATGATAAGCGAGTTTTCGCTTCGTCCGTTTTATCCGCTTGCAAAGGGCGCTGCGGTAGCGAGTTTCGCCGATCACAGGCTGTTTTTCTTAAACAGCGAGCAAGTTAGCGAGAGCTGGCACATGGGGCTTGATCTTGCTAGCGTGGCAAATGCGGATATCAAAGAGAGTAATTATGGCGTGGTCGTGTTCTTGCAAGATAATGGAATTTATGGCCTAAATTTGGGCGTTTATTATGGATTTGGAGTTTATGGTGTGTATGCGCACTGCTCGAATTCAGCCCTTAGTGTGGGCGATCAGGTCAAACCAAACGATATCTTAGCCCAAACTGGCGCCACTGGCTTTGCTTTTGGCGATCATTTGCACTTTGGTATAGTGGTTCAGGGCGTGGAAGTAAGGCCGGAGGAGTGGATGGATCCGAAGTGGATCAAAGATAATGTGAGCGATGTGCTCGAAAGTGCAAAAAAAGTTATCGAAAAAGGAAAATAAATTTCAAATTTTTCGCTATAATGCAAAAATTAATGAAATGAGGGAAAAATGAGACAAAGAACAATAGCTAAAAAAGTCCATAGTGTCGGTATCGGATTGCATAAAGGTGAGCCAATCAGACTTACATTGGAGCCTTTGGAAGCAGGTAGCGGAATAGTATTTTATAGAAGCGACCTTGGAATTAGTTTTAAAGCAACGCCCGAAAATGTCGTAAATACCCAAATGGCAACTGTCGTGGGCAATGAAAAGGGCTATATTTCTACGATAGAGCACCTAATGAGCGCGATTTCAAGCTATGGAATCGACAATATTCGCATTATCGTCGATGCGAACGAAATCCCTGTAATGGACGGAAGTTCGGCGAGTTTTTGTATGCTTTTGGACGAGGCTGGGATCAAAGAGCTAGATACGAATAAAAAAGTCATTATCATCAAACGCGATGTCGAGGTCAAAGAGGGCGATAAATTCGTCCGCCTAAGCCCAAGCGCAAGGCCTAAATTTGATTATACGATTAAATTTGCAAATCCGATTATCGGCACACAGCACCATGTCTTTGAATTTAGCAAAAAGGCTTATATTAAAGAAATTTCTAGGGCAAGAACATTTGGATTTTTAAAAGATGTTCAAGCGCTTCGTTCTATGGGGCTAGCACTTGGTGGAAGCCTAGAAAATGCCGTCGTAATCGACGATAATAAAATTTTAAACCCAGAGGGTTTGCGCTATGAAAACGAATTTGTCCGCCATAAAATTTTAGACGCTATTGGCGATTTGGCACTTAGTGGAGCGCCTATTTTGGGCGATTACACATCATTTGCTGGAAGCCATGATCTAAATCATAAGCTCACCGAGGCTGTATTTAGCGACGCTAAAAATTACGAATTAGTCGAGCTAAACGCACAAATCGTAAGAGAGTATCAAAAAGCTTTCGCGTAAGGGCAAAACATCAAAGAAATCAGCGTTTTAGTCGTAGCACTCACTTCGCCCGTGCTTGTCGGTATTTACGAGAAAAATGACAAAATTTTAGAATTTTCTAGCGCGCCAGGGCAAAAAGCCGATGAATTTTTGGTAGAAAAATTTTCTCAAATTTTAAAAGAGTATAAAATTTCAGAGCTTATCTATGCGAACACACCCGGCTCTTTTATGGGTATAAAAGTTAGCTTCGTAATGCTAAAAACGCTTAGTATCGCCCTAAATTTGCCACTTTACGCGGTCAGTGGATTTGAGCTAAATGGATTTTTGCCGATTAGGGCAAACAAGGCATTTTCATACATTTACGAAAATGGCGAGATAAAAATGGCAAAATTAGAGCCTGTTCCTATGAAATTACCGCAAAATTTATCAACTTTAAATAAAAGCAATGATATACTACCAAATTACATTATTGATGCAGTTTAGGAGAAAATTTGATTATAAAAATTCCCGCCACCAGCGCAAATTTGGGACCAGGCTTCGACGCACTAGGACTTAGTTTAGAGCTTTTTAACGAAGTAGAGATTTGCGAAAATAGCTTTCATTGTATCTCGTTAAACGGATACGGAAGCGAAAAGGCGTGGCTTAAAAAAAATAATGCGTTTTTAAACATTTTCCGCGAAATTTACACCAAACTAGGCGGAAATCCAAACCAAAATTTCAAAATTTCATTTCAAAACAATATCCCATTTTCGCGCGGTCTTGGAAGCTCGTCGGCTGTGATAGTCGGAGCAATCGCGGCAGCGTATTATATGCGTGGATTTAGCGTGGATAGGGGCAAAATTTTAAATCTCGCCCTAGAATACGAAAACCACCCTGACAATATCGCCCCGGCGACTTATGGCGGGTTTGTTTCGAGCATAACTTCTGGCAAAAATGTCTATTCGCAAAAGTGCGAGATCGACGCTGATATCAAGGCTATCGTCGTTATCCCAGATACGCCAATGCCTACAAACGAATCTCGTGGAAAATTGCCTAAGAGTTTTACTATCAAAGATTGCGTGAGCAACCTTTCGCACGCTGCGTTTTTGACGGCGTGTTTTATGAAAAAAGATTATGATAGCCTAAGGCTTGCTTGTGTGGATAAAATGCACGAGGAGGTGCGTATGAGCGCGCTACCTGAGCTGTTTAGCGTGCGCGAAGTGGCTTACGCAAATGGCGCGATTATGAGTTCTCTCAGCGGTAGTGGCTCGACATTTTTAAATTTAGCCCATGCTAGCGACGCGCAAAAGATAAAAAATGCGCTGGCGGATAAATTTAAAAATTTCAAGGTAGAAATTTTAAATATAGATAATAACGGCTTTAATATTAGCTAAGAAAAAGTAAGATATAATTTTATGAATAAACCGATAAGAATGTGCGTTATTTGTAGAGGTAGATTTGCTAAGGCGGGGCTTAATGCCTTTGTGCAAAATTTCAAAAAAGAAAATTCAAAACGGCAATTTTATATTTGCAATCAATGTATAAATCAAAAAGAAAAAATTATTAAATATTTATCAAAATTTAGAAAATATGAAAATTTTGAGATTATTAAGGAGAGGGTTTTAAATGGCTGAGGGAGTTAAAATCAGTGACATCGCGGCTGAGCTTGGATACGCAAGCAAAGACATTATCGAAAAAGCGCAAGAAATGGGCTATACTAAGGTCAAAACCGCGTCAAACAAGGTAAGCAACGAAGAAGCAGCGGCTATATATGAGTATATTCAAACAGGAATTTTGCCAGAGTCTTTAAAGCCAAAATCCAGTGCTAAAAAAGCTCCTGTGAAGCCAAAAAAGCAGAGCGAAACCAAAAAAGATGAGCCTAAAAAAACTCAGAGCAAAAAAACAGAGCCAAAGGCTGAAAATTCTCAAAGCAAAGAGCCAAAGTCTGAGCCAAAACCTGAGCCAAAAGAGGAAAAGCCGCACTCTCAATCAAAAAGCGAAACAAAAATCGAAGCAAAAGCCGAAATTAAAACCGAGCCAAAATCCAAGCCCGAAGCGCAAACCCCTCAAATAAATAGTGGCGAAAGCCTAGCTAGCGAGAGTTTGCAAAAGCGCCGTGGTTTGGTGATAGTCAAAAAGAAAAAAGACACCGAAGCACCAAAAGTGGAAAAACCAAGCGAAAGTCGCGAAAAGGTAAGCGCTAGCTTGGAAGCGATTTTCTCAAACGCTGAGTTAAATTTGAAAAAGAAAAAAGCTGAAAAGAAAAAAATCGCCGTTTCTAAAAAAGAGGATACCCAAAAAATCGATTTGGTTAGCGACCACGAACTAGCGGACATTGTCATCGATGATGATGAAGATATGGTAGTTTTGCCGGATCTCACCGTTAAGCCTATTCAAGTCGAAAACAAAACAAAAACCAAAAATCAACCAAATATTTACAAAGGTTCGCAAACGCAGTTTTACGGAAACGATACGGGCATTAGCCGTGGAAGTCGAAAAAAACATAAAAAAGTCGTCAAAAAAGATGATGAACAGAGCGTAACTTCTGTAAATATCCCAAAAGAAATTCGTGTTTATGAATTTGCCGAAAAAATCAAAAAACAGCCTAGCGAAATCATTTCAAAGCTATTTTTGCTTGGTATGATGACGACTAAAAATGACTTTTTGGACGAAGATGCGATTGAGATTTTGGCAGAAGAATTTGGCATTGAGGTAAATATCGTAAATGAAGCCGAAGAATTCGACTATGTCAAGGCTTACGAAGATGAGGTTGTAGAAGAAAATTTAACCACAAGAGCGCCAGTAATTACCATTATGGGGCATGTCGATCACGGAAAGACTAGTTTGCTTGATTTCATTAGAAATTCACGCGTCGTAAGTGGCGAAGCAGGTGGTATCACCCAACATGTGGGTGCGTATATGGTCGAGAAAAACGGACGAAATATCACATTTATCGATACCCCTGGACACGAAGCATTTACATCTATGCGCGCCAGAGGTGCAGAAGTTACCGACATTGTTATCATCGTGGTTGCGGCAGATGACGGCGTAAAACCACAAACAAAAGAAGCCGTAAATCACGCCAAAGCTGCCGGTGTGCCGATAATCATCGCTATCAATAAAATGGATAAAGAAAACGCAAATCCTGATTTGGTAAAAACAGGACTTGCGGAACTTGATATAATGCCGACCGAGTGGGGCGGAAGCTATGAATTTGTGCCGATTTCAGCTAAAACAGGTATGGGAATTGAGGATTTGCTTGAAATCGTCTTGCTTCAAGCCGATTTGCTTGAATTAAAAGCCGATAAAACTCGCCAAGCAAAAGCAACCATTATCGAAAGTTCGCTTCAAAAGGGTCGCGGTCCTGTCGCTACCGTCATTGTCCAAAACGGCACACTAAAAGTGGGTGATACGGTAGTTGCGGGTGTGGCGTATGGAAAGGTTAGAGCTCTAAATGATGATAAAGGCAAAAAGCTAAGCTCGATTGCTCCGGGTGAGTGTGGTGTCATCATCGGTCTTAGCGAAGTTCCAGAAGCTGGTGAAACGCTAATTGGCGTTGGAAGTGACAAAGAAGCAAGAGAGTATGCGAGCCGAATTTACGAGCACCAACGCCAAAAAGAGCTATCAAAATCGACAAAAGTTACAATCGACGAACTAAGCGCAAAAATCGCAGAGGGCGAGTTAAAATCGCTTCCTGTTATCGTAAAAGCCGATGTGGTGGGCTCTCTTGAAGCTATTAAGGCAAGTTTAGAAAAACTTCGCAACGACGAAGTTAAGGTAAATATCATACACTCAGGCGTTGGCGGTATCACGCAAAACGATGTGGGTTTGGCAAGTGCGAGTGAAAACTGCGTGATTTTGGGCTTTAATATTCGCCCGACAGGCGAAGTAAAAGAAAAAGCCAAAGAACGCGGTGTAGAGATCAAAACCTACAATGTCATTTATAACCTGCTTGACGATGTTAAGGCGATTTTGGGCGGATTGATGAGTCCGATTATCAGAGAAGAAGACCTTGGTCAAGCTGAAATTCGCCAAGTCATCAATGTGCCAAAAATCGGACAAATCGCGGGCTGTATGGTTACAGAAGGTAGTATCCAAAGGGGAGCTAAAATTCGCGTAATCCGCGATGGCGTGGTGGTTTTCGAAGGAAATATTAGCTCACTAAAACGCTTCAAAGATGACGCAAAAGAGGTCGCTAAGGGCTTTGAGTGCGGGGTTGGCATAGACGGATACAATGATATGCGCGTTGGGGATTTCATCGAAAGCTTCAAAGAAAAAGAAGAACAAGCCACGCTATAAAGGTGATTTATGAACGCTCACGAAGTTAGACGACTACGAACCGCAAGTGTCCTAAAAGAGCTGATTCCACAGGCTTTATCGCAGCTTGATGATGAGTTTTTGCACGGGCTTTGCGTAACCGATGTCGAGTGCAAAAGAGGACGCTATGACGCCTTTGTATATCTCGATAAAATGGGCTTAGACGAAAGGGAACAAGAGCTAATCTTGGCAAAACTCAAAAAAGTAAGCCGTTTTATCCAAAACCACTGTATGGAAGCCGAGGGCTGGTTTCGCTCACCTGCGCTTCACTTCAAATTCGACGATAGGCTCGAATACCAAAATAAAATGGACGATTTGTTTGAAAAAATTAGTAAGGATTTAAATAAAAATGGTTGATTTAAACGCTCTTGCCAGCGAGTGTGGGCTGGAATTTTACGATTGCGAAACAGCTAGTGAAAACGGCAAAACGATTTATAGAGTTTTTGTAACTAAGCAAGGTGGCGTGAGCTTAGAAGATTGCGAAAAACTAAGTCGCATTTTATCTCCGATTTTCGATGTAGAACCGCCTGTTTCGGGCGAGTATTTTTTAGAAGTATCGAGTCCTGGGTTGGAGAGAAAACTAAGCAAAATGGAGCATTTTAGCAAAAGCGTGGGCGAGTTAGTCAAAATAACCACGAGCGAAAAAGATAAAATTTGCGGAAAAATTCTTAAATTTGAAGATGAAAATTTATACTTAGACACCGACGACGGCGAAATTTGCATTAAATTTAGCGACATAAAAAAGGCGAAAACTTATATTGAGTGGTAAAATTTGTAAATTTTAAAATCAAATTTTGAGGTAATTCAATGAAAAAAATTCTTTTATTGTTTTTCGTGGTAGGATTTATGTTTCTATTTGCAAATGATCAAGGCGATAAATTTTGTCAAGTAGGCGACCCAGATTGCGATAAATATGCAGCAGAAATAGATGAAAATAAAGAAAAATTCATAATTTACGCAGCAGATGCTTGTGAAAATAAAAAAGATTTGAGCTATTGTCATAATCTTGGTGTTTATTTAACTCAAAATAAATTATACAAATATGCAAGAGATTACTACACAATAGCCTGCGATTTAGATTATGGTCCTAGTTGCTATAATTTAGCTTATTTAGAAGAATTTGATGAAAAAATTGAATTATCTAGAAAATATTTTCAAAAGGCTTGTGATTTAGGCGTTAAAGAGAGTTGCGACGAACTAAAAAGATTAGAAAATGACTGACGAATTTTATATGAATTTGGCTCTAAATGAAGCGTGGAAGTATCAAATTTTAACCTTTCCAAATCCTGCTGTGGGGTGCGTAGTAGCCGATACGCACGGCAAAATTTTAAGCATAAATTCTCATAAAAAGGCAGGTTTCTTACACGCCGAAGCAAATGCCGTTTTTGTGGCACTTTGTGAGATAAGCGATGAATTTTTAAATAAATTTTTGCAAATTTATGAAAGCGAATTTGGCGTGGATTTGAGCGAAATTTGCAAAAATCCGCAAAATCTAATCTATGGCGATTTTTTTGAAAATTTCGGTGCAGTATCCGCAAAATCACGCTTTGCAAATCAAATTTTAGAGTTTAAAAATTTAAACGCAAATTTCGTTTATGAATTTATCACGCAAAATCATGGCAATTTACTAAAAAATGCCATTGCTTTTGTTACTCTCGAACCCTGCGCCCATATCGGTAAAACCCCATCATGCGCCTTTTTGCTTAAAAATTTGGGCTTTAAAAAAGTCGTAATCGGCGTGGCGGATTTAAACGAAAAAGCTAGTGGCGGTGGCGAAATCTTAGCGCAAAGTGGCGTGGAAGTGGAATTTGGCGTTTTAAAAGACGAGTGCGGCGCGCTTTTAAAGCCGTTTTTAGCGTGGCAAAATGGCGGAAATTTTAGCTTTTTTAAGCTAGCTTTTTCTGCAAACGGCGTGATTACGGGCGAAATTTCAAATTTAAAATCTCGCACATTTTCGCACTATTTACGCAATGTTTGCGACGCTTTGCTTATCGGCGGAAATACCGTCCGCACCGACCGCCCGAAGCTCGATACTAGGCTGATTTTAAGCGGAAAAAATCCAGATATTTTTATCTATTCTAGGCAAAGCGAATTTGATAAAACTATTCCGCTTTTTGGCGTTGAGGGCCGAAATGTGCAAATCACAAATGATTTGCAAACTGCCTTAAATTCGGGCTTAGTGATGATTGAAGGTGGGCAAAATTTACTAAATGAAATTGCTAAAAGCGTGAATTTATTTCTATTTTTCCGCTCAAACGAGCTTAAAATGGGTGAAAATTTCAAAAGCGATTTGAAATTTAAGCCACTTTTCACAGCCAAATTCGGTAGCGACGAATACGGCTGGTATGAGCTAGAAATCCAAGAAAAAAAAGAAAAAAATGAACAATATTGAAAAAGCACTTTGGTATTTTTTGTTTTTGTGAATACCTAAATCCGAGTAAATTTAAAGCTTACTTATAGTTTTTTCATAATCATCATCAATCAAAACGATTTTCTCGCCGTTTTTGGCAAAGCCGTTTATAAAATTTTGATTATCCGCTTTTAAATTTTCTTTTGTGCAGGTTGTATCATCAAGCCTATTTTCTATATCACAGCTATGTTTTTTGATTTCATCAAAATTTTCATCGATAAATTTATCGCTCATCGCTAGGGCTATAAAACGAATTTGGCGCAAATATTTTTCACTAAAATCGCTCCGCCAAGAAAACGGCACATAACAACCTTCGATGATTAAATTTTGCCCGTTTTCAATCGCAGTTTTGATTATTTCACGCACGATTTGCCATAGATAGGGCGTTAGTGCTTCATCGTCATTTGGGGTAAGATTTGTATTTTTTGAGCGAATTAGCCCCATTTTTAGGTGATCGATTGAAAAATACGGAAATTTATACTTTTCCAACAATCTTTGTGCCAAAAGCGTTTTTCCCGTATGCGAAGCGCCCGTTATGAGTATAACCATTTTTTGCCTTAAACAAGAGCGATTTTTTTGGTTTCAAATTCGCCCGAGAAAAAATTTAGATAATAAAGCGTGTCTTTTTTCACGCTCAAACCCGCTAAATAGCGCAAAGCTAAATTCGCCGCAAAACTCGCTGCAAACATCACAATCGGCGCAGCAATTCCAGCTGGCGTGGCGCCCAAATTTGGGAAAAATTTGAAATTTGCCTCGCTTACGAAGCAGACCTGCACCTGAAAGCTATCGACCGAGCTAAACACCCATGGCGTGGCAGTTTGCTTGGCAAACTCGTCGATTTGCGCGCGAGTGGCGAGATTGTCAGTCGCATCTAAAATCAGGTCAAATTTATCCGCGCAACTAGCAAAAAATTCATCAGCTTTCATTTTGTGCGTATTCACACGCACTCCATCGTATCGAGCCTGCACGCGCTCTTTGAAAATATCGGCCTTGTATCGTCCCTCATCGCTTAGCGAAAATAAAATTTGCCTGTGGATATTATGAAGTGACACTGTGTCGAAATCGACAATGTCAATCCGCCCGATTCCGCTGGCTCCTAGCGCATACGCAAATGAGCTTCCAAGCCCGCCAGAGCCGATGATTAGGACGGATTTTTGCGCTAGGGAGTTTTGGGTATCCTCGCCCCAAAGCTGGATTTGTCTATGGAAAAATTTCACGCAAAGCCTTTGTTTTTCAAATTTGCTTTAAAGCCCCAAAATTCCGTAGCTTCGCGCACGATTGCTGGGTCTATTTCACACATTAGCGCGCCCTCTTCGTCACGCAATTCGTTGATAATCTCGCCGTAAGGATTCGCTAGGAAACTGCCACCATAAAATTTAAAGTCCATATCGCCGAATTTCGCCTCGCCTATGCGGTTTGTGCGCACGATATACGCCGAGTGCGTGAAGGCTCGCATTTTAAGCAGTTCTGCCCAGCGCAAATTTGACTCAAATGTCGAAGCTGTGGGGATTAGCACGCAATCAACGCTTTCGTGGTCGAAGCGTTGCCACACCATATCAAAATGCGCTTCAAATCCAAAACAAACGCCAAATTTCGCCTCGCCAACCTCGAAAATCAGTGGCTCAAATTTGCCGTTTTCGTGAATTTTAGCGTTTAGGAAAAACTCGTCCTCGTTCCAGTGCGAGTAGTTTATCAGCATAGTTTGATCGTAAAATTTCACGCCAGAGGGGCTAAAATGCGCGCAGGATTTGATCCATGCGATTTCGCCAGTCTCGCTACTGCTTTGGCGGATTATGGGCGCGATGATGTTTAGGTCGTATTTTTTGGCCAAATTTTGCATTAGCTCTATTTTGTGTTCGCTTTGTTTTTGCGTGATTGAGCTTGGCATGTGTTTTAGCTCGGTAAAAAACGAATTGAGCGTGTATTCGCCCAAAACCACGATTTTTGCGCCGTTGTCGTGGGCTATTTTCATATAATAATCAATGCGATTTTCGCTCATCGAAAGCGTGGCGAGTTGTAGAGCGCAGATTTTAATCATTTTGCGCACCTTCGTTTATTTGCGTGATTTCAAGCTTGGCGTTTTCTAAAATTTCCTTCGCCTCTTTTAGCAGGCAAATTCCGCTTTTATACAGCTCCACAGAGCGATCTAGCGTGATGTCTTTGTCGTTTAAGCTCTCCAATAGCTCGCCTATTTTTTTCATTTTTTCTTCGAAATTATCTTGCATCTAAAACCCTTTTAATGATATAGTCAAATTTTTCCACCTCGACCAAAAATGCGTCATGTCCGTAATCGCTGTCGATTTGCGTGTAAAACACGCGCTCTTTCGCGCCAAGATCAATCATACATTTATACATTTCCTCCATTAAATTTGGCGGAAACAAAATATCGCCAGAAAACGAAATCAAAAATAGTTTCGCGCGAATTTGCGCCATGGCGTTTTTTAGCGAGCCATAATGCCTCGTGCAGTCGAAAAGATTCATCATTTTTGCGATATAAAGGTAGCATAGCGGATCGAAGCGATGAGAGAAATTTCCCCCATTGTAGTCTAGGTAGCGATCTACTTGAAATCTGCCGTCAAGCTCGTAAAGTCCGTCAGTTTCTACATAATTTCGCCCAAATTTTTCGTTCATTGACGCTGGACTTAAAAAGCTAATATGCCCAGCCATGCGACCTACTGCCATGCCGTTTAGGCCGGATTTAGCGATTTCATCTTTGTCATAATACCCACCTTTGAAATTTGGATCGCTCTTAATCGCGCTGATTGCGATTTTATTAAAGGCGATTGCCCAAGGCTGCGTCGCATAAGTGGTAGCTAGTGCGAAAATATTTTCGGCGAAATTTGGGTATTCGATTGCGTAGCACAGAGCCTGCATACCGCCTAAACTCCCGCCGATTACGGCTTTTACGCGCGAAATCCCAAGCTCGCTTAGCAATCTAACCTGCGCCTTTACGACATCTGAGATGACAAGCACAGGAAAGCGTGTGCGATACTCCTTGCCGGTGCTATCGTCGATATCTAGCGGACAGGTCGAGCCAAAGGGCGATGAGAGGATATTTATGCAGATGACGAAAAATTTGCTCGTATCCACTGCCTTGCCATCGCCGATTAGGCTGTCCCACCAGCCAGCCTTGCTCTCGCCCTCATATCTGCCAGCAGCGTGTGCGCTACCGGTTAGAGCGTGTGTGATGACAATGACATTTGATTTATCAGAATTTAGCTCGCCGTAAGTTTCGTAAGCTAGGTGAAATTTAGAAAAAACACGACCGCTCTCTAAATAGAGCGGTTCGTTAAAATAGTGGGTTTTGGTTTGGATTTTCACTGATTAACTCGGTAGTTTGGCGCTTCTTGCGTGATGATGACATCATGGACATGGCTCTCTTTAAGTCCTGCGCTTGTGATTTCGACAAATTCAGCTTTTTCTTGCAAGGTAGGGATATCCTTGCTTCCGCAATACCCCATAGCACTGCGCAAACCACCTACTAGTTGGAAGATTACATCTTTTAGCATACCAGCATAAGGGACGCGTCCTTCGATGCCTTCTGGGACGAGTTTTTCTTTGGCGGTGCCTTCTTGGAAATATCTATCAGAGCTTCCTTTTTGCATAGCACCGATTGAGCCCATACCGCGGTATGTCTTATACTGGCGACCTTGGAAGGTGATTAGCTCGCCAGGGGTTTCGTAGCACCCAGCTAGCACGCTTCCCATCATTACTGAGCTAGCACCTGCTGCTAGGGCTTTGGCGATTTCGCCTGAGTATTTGATACCGCCGTCTGCGATGATTGGAACGCCAAATTTAGCCGCTTCGTTTGCGCAATCTACAATTGCGGTAAATTGTGGCACGCCCACACCTGCGACGATTCTAGTGGTGCAGATTGAGCCCGGTCCGATACCGACTTTTATCGCGTCTGCGCCAGCTTCGGCGATATCTTTGATAGCCTCTGGGTTCGCGACATTTCCTACTACGACATCGACATTTAGCTGTTTTTTAAGCTCTTTTAGGGTGTTTATGATGCCTTTGGTATGTCCGTGAGCAGAATCCATTACAATCGCATCTACGCCTGCTTCGACAAGGGCTTTTGCACGATCAATCTGACCTACGCCAATGGCGGCTGCTACGCGAAGTCTGCCATAAGCGTCTTTGTTTGCAAGAGGGTATTCGATGCGTTTTTTGATATCTTTTATGGTAACTAAGCCCTCCAAATGGTTGTTTTCATCAACAATCGGAAGTTTTTCTACCTTGGTGCTGCGGAAAACTTTCTCAGCGTCATCTAGCGTCGAGCCCTTTTTGAGCGTGATTAGTGGCATTTTAGTCATTTTATCGCCAACGCGCGCTGAGGTATCGCTTTCAAATCTCAAATCGCGGTTAGTTAAAATTCCGATTAATTTATGCTCGTCATCGACGACTGGAATTCCGCTAATGTGGTATTCAGCCATTAAATTTAGCGCATCTTGCACGCTGGCCGTGGCTTTGATAAAAATCGGATCGATGATGACGCCACTCTCGCTTTTTTTCACTCTTTTAACCATTTTGGCTTGGCTTTCGATATCCATGTTTTTGTGGATTACGCCAATCCCTCCAAGGCGAGCCATCATGATAGCTGTGCGATACTCGGTAACCGTATCCATAGCAGCACTCACAAGTGGCGTATTTAGAGTGATATTTTTGGTAAATTTCGTCTTTAAATCTACATCTTTTGGTAAAATTTCAGAGTATTGTGGCACCAACAAAACATCTTCAAATGTCAAAGCTTTTTTCAAAATTTTCATCTTAACCCCTTATGATTGTTTCTAAATTTAACCCGCCATCAAGGACCGTTTGTTCGTCATAAGCGCGTCCTATTAGTTGTGCGCTGATATTTAAATTTTGTGAATTTCTAGCCACTGGCACGGAAATCGCTGGAAGTCCTGCTAAATTTACGCCGATTGTGTAAATATCGCTAAGATAAGCTTTTAGCGGGTCGTTTAACTCGCCAAATTTATACGCCACATCAGGCGCAATCGGCATAAAAATCAAATCAGCCTCTTTTAAAATTTCCTCATATTCAGCCTTGATAAAGGCTCTGGCTTTTTGCGCTTTTATGTAGTAAGCGTCATAATATCCGCTACTTAGCACAAATGTTCCTAGAAGCATTCTGCGTTTGACCTCGTCGCCAAATCCCTCGCCACGGGTGTTTGCGTAAAGTTCGTTTAAATTTGACGCCTTTGCGCGATTTCCGTATCGCACGCCGTCATATCGGCTTAAATTTGCGCTAGCTTCGGCTGTGGCGATGATATAGTAAGTCGCAATGTCGTATTTGGAATTTAACAAATTTTTATAAATTATCTTGTGTCCGAAGCTTTTTAGTTTTTCGATTGCTAAATTTAGCGCAGTTTTAATCTCGTCGCTAGCCTCGTTTAGGTAGTTTTCGATGACTGCGATTGTAAGTTTGCGCTCGCTATTTAATTTATCAGCCGTGCTGATAAACTCGCCAGCGTAGCTTGTGCTATCCATAGTGTCGTGTCCAGCGATGATATCGTATAAAATCGCCGCGTCCTCGACATTCTGCGTGATTGGTCCGATTTGATCTAGGCTAGATGAATATGCCCCAAGCCCGTAACGGCTAACCCTGCCATAGCTTGGCTTAAATCCCACGCAGCCACAAAACGCAGCAGGCTGGCGGATAGAGCCACCAGTATCGCTTCCAAGGGCTGCGATTGCAAGTCCAGCTCCCACAGCAGCGGCACTTCCGCCACTGCTTCCGCCTGGGACGCGAGTGTGATCGAGTGGATTTAGAGTTTTGCCATAATACGAACTCTCTGTCGTGCTTCCCATGGCGAATTCGTCCATATTGGTGCGCCCAAATGGAGCTAAATTTGCCTCTTTTAGTTTTTTGATTACGGTTGCGTCATAAGGCGCAATGTAGCCTTGCAGGATTTTAGAACCAGCCGTTACGCTCCAACCTTTGACTTGAATATTATCTTTAATCGCGATTGGCACACCTGCGCCACTTTCGTTTAGCTCATCGCCACTGAGCTGTTCGACATACGCGCCAAGGTTTTTATTGGCTATGATTTGGCTTTTTAAATCTGCGCGAAGTGCCAAAATTTCGCTAGGGCTCAGTTTCAAAGCCTCTTTTAAACTTATCATTTTTTATCCTTAAATTTTATTACAAATTTTATTCCCACGCCTATACAGACAAAGATTAGCGCGATTGTGAGAACTACTATACTAAAATGTTGAGGCGAACTAAGCATTTAGCACCTTTGCACACCTTGGGCATAGGCAATCTTGCTCTTTTGCGCTAAATTTCCAGCACCTTGGGCATTTAAATTTATCAGATTTTACAAGGCGGAAAATTTCATCACCTATGCGAAATTCTGCCAAAGCATTGTCGCTGTTGCCATCTAGCGATGTTACATCGCTTACCATAAACCAATCACTCACACCCAAAATATCGTAAGATAAAATTTCATTTGAGCTAGTTTGCAAAGCGAGTTCTAGGGTCGATTTGATGATTTTGTCTTTTTTGAGGGCGTCGATGATTTCGAAAAACTTCTCTCTTGATTGCTCTAAAATTTCATCATATTCGACAAAATCGCTAAATTCAATCGGCGCATAAACCAAATCAAAAGCGTCTTCTTTGCCGTTTTTAACGATACTTGGTGCGTATTGCATTACTTCATCGATTGTGTAAGTTAGCGTAGGCGCAATCAGAGGCAGTAGCGCTCTGGTGATTAGCACTAGCGCACTTTGTGCGCTTCTGCGTCTTGGTTCGTCGATATGGTCGCAGTAAAGGCGATCTTTGATGATATCAAGGTAGATTCCGCTTAAATCTGCGCTTAGGAAATTTAGAAGTTGGTTAAATCCTTTTGAGAAATCATACTCTCTAAAACTCTCTTCAACCGCGCCAAAAGTCCTTACTGCGCGGGTTAAAATCCACTTATCAAGGGTTGTGAAATTTGAGGTTTCAAGCTCTTCTAAGTCGCTAACATTTGCTAGCAAAAAGCGAATTGTATTGCGAATTTTGCGGTATTGCTCGCTGACTTGTTTTAGGATATTTTCGCTGATTTTCAAATCTGTGGAATAATCGCTTAGCGCAACCCATAATCTCATAATCTCCACGCCGTATTCTTTGGCGACTTTTTGTGGAAGGACGATGTTGCCTACGGATTTGCTCATTTTTTGACCCTTCTCATCGACGGTGAAGCCGTGAGTTAGGACGCTTTTATACGGAGCGAACTCATTTACAGCGCAACTTAGCAAAAGTGAGCTTTGAAACCAGCCTCTGTGCTGGTCTGAGCCCTCTAAATACATATCGGCTGGAAACGCGCCTGCGTCGTATTCGCCACTTTTTAGCACAGCGTTCCAAGTCGAGCCACTATCAAACCAAACATCTAAAATATCGGTAACTTTCTCTAAATTTTCAGGGTTGTAGCCAGAACCTTGCGGTAAAAGATCGCGAATTTCGCTATCCCACCACGCATCGGCGCCTTTGGCTTTGAAAATTTCGTATAAATGATCCATTATTTTTTCGTCGAAAATCGGCTCTTTTGTGCCACGATCGCGGAAAAACGCAATCGGCACACCCCAATCTCTCTGCCTTGAAATACACCAATCAGGGCGGTTTTCAATCATCGCTGTGAGGCGATTTTCGCCAGTGGCTGGGTAGAATTTGATCTTTTTGATTTCGCTAAGCGCGATCTGGCGCAGTGTTTTTCCGCCGCTAAATTCCTTATCCATAGCGATGAACCATTGCTTTGTAGCGCGGTAAATTACTGGTTTATGCGTGCGCCAGCAGTGTGGGTATGAGTGGGTAAATTTGCCGACTTTTACCACTGCATCGCCAAGAATTTCGACGATTTTTTCATTTGCTTTGAAAATGTGCATGCCGACCATTTCATCTACGACGCCAGCCCTAAATAGCCCCTTCGCGCGCAGTGTTTCATCAAAACACCCTGCCTCATCGACTGGCATTAGCACCTCTATGCCGTATTTTAAGCCTACGAAATAATCGTCCTCGCCGTGTCCTGGGGCGGTATGAACTAGGCCTGTTCCGCCGTCCATTAAGACATGTTCGCCTAGGATAAATTTTGAGCTTCTATCATTTAGCGGGTTGATTGCGTATAAATTTTCTAGCTCTTTTGAGCTAAATTCTTTTAAAATTTCGCCATTTGTGATACCTGCGCCGATTAAATTTTCTAAAAGCGGTTTTGCAAGTATGAAATTTTCGGCTGTTAGGACATAGGTTTCGTTTGGATTTAGGCTGATTGCGCCGTTTGCTGGAAGTGTCCAAGGCGTAGTCGTCCAAATCACGGCCTTTGCGCCTTTTGCGCCGATTTTGGCGTTTGCTTCATCGCTTAAATCGAAAGCCACATAAATCGAATAATCCTCTTTGTCCTTATACTCGACCTCCGCCTCAGCTAGCGCGCTTTTTGCCGCCCAGCTCCAAAACACAGGCTTACTGCGCTCGATTAAAATACCCTTTTTAGCGATATTGCAAAGGGTTTTGTAAATTTCAGCTTCGAAGTTAAATTTCAGTGTCAAATATGGATTTTCCCAATCCCCAATTACGCCAAGGCTTTTAAATTCATCTCTTTGGATATCGATAAATTCCTTTGCGTGTGCGCGACAAAGCTCGCGGATTTCGTGCTTGGTAGCTGATTTTTTCGCGTCGCCCATTTTGATTTCTACTTGTTGCTCAATCGGCAAGCCGTGGCAGTCCCAGCCCGGGACATAGCGGATATTTTCACCGAAAAAATAGTGGGTTTTTGTGATAATGTCTTTTAAAAATTTATTCAGCGCATGGCCGATATGCAGGTGTCCGTTGGCATAAGGTGGGCCGTCGTGGATATTAAAGCTGACGCCCGCGTTTTTGCGTTTGGCTTTCATTTTTTCATAAATTGCTCGCTCGTTATACCAGCTAGAAAATCGCGCTGGTTCGTTCGCTGGGAGAGAGCCTCGCATAGGGAAGTCCGTAGTAGGGAGAAAAAGTGTTTCTTTGTAATCCATAAAAAACCTTTAATTGTGTTTTAAAAAATTTGGTAAGTGTAGCAAAAAGGCTTTTAAAAAGGACTGAAAATGCAAGAATTTTTTATGCTATAATGGCAAAAATTTAAAGGTCGAAATTTATGAAAAATGTGATTTTAATCATCGGCGAAGCTATCCGCTACAATCCGCCATTTTTTAGCTATATTTTGCGCGAATACGAGCAGGTTTTCGGCGTGATTGATGATATTAAATTTATAAATGAAAACGATAAAAATTTGCCATTTTTGATAGAAAAAATGCTCGGCAAATACGATTATATCACGATTTTTGCGACAAAAGTGGCTTATGCAATCGCAGGCAAAATCCTCTCCACGCTTACGCTTGATACTTTGGAGCTTAAAGATTGTGGCACACTAGCCCCATCAGCAGCTAAATTTGCGGTAAAGGATAGTTTTTTGCTAGATATTAAGGGTTGCCTTGTAAATGTGCTAAAAGCAGACCCCTTGCAAAAACTGCCCCAAATTTTGCAAGATCCACTAAACGAGGGCGAGGGGTTTTATCTATTTGACACAGACTATGCGAGTGCAAAAGCTAGACTTGAAAGCCTAGCGTTAAGCTATAAAATTTCATTTATCATTAGCGAATACAGCTCATTTTTGCTCTTTGTGCGCGCTAGCGAGCAAAAATTTGGCGCGCTGGATAAATTTTTAGATAGCGTGAGCAAATATTACGCAAACTCATTTATCGCGCCTAAAAATTTCATCTCTCACGCCGTGGAGAAATTGCGAGAAATCGGCGCAAAAATCACATTTGCAGAGAGTTGCACGGCTGGACTTTTGGCAGCTAAATTTGGCGAAATAGCCGGTGTGAGCGATATTTTTGACGGCTCAGTGGTAAGCTATGCAAACGAGATAAAGCGCGCGTGGCTAGATGTGAGCGATGAGGTTTTGCAAGATTATGGCGCAGTGAGCGAGCAATGCGTCGCAGGTATGCTTGGCGGGGCATTGGAGAGTTCGGGGGCGAATTTTGCCCTAGCCATTAGCGGGATAGCTGGACCTGGGGGTGGAAGCGATGAAAAGCCCGTAGGAACGGTATTTATCGGGGCAAAAGAGCTTGGTGGGCGACAGATAATCGGCAAATTTCACCTAAACGGAGATCGCAACTATATCCGCGAAGAGGCCGCAAATATCGCAGTTTGCTTGCTTTTGAAATTAAGAAGTGATTTATTTTTAAACTAAGGAGAGAGTATGAAAAAATGTGGAATTTTGCTTGCTTGCGCGCTTATTTTTAGTGCGTGCAGTGACAGCGACAAATCTAGCCAAAACGGCCTAGATATCGAGAAAGAGATCGAAAAAAAATCTCAAAAAATGGTTGAGAAAAATGAGCCAAAAATACAGATAAATTTGGATAAAAATTTATCGGCTAGCGAAAGCGCCCCTAAACCTGCGCCAGGAAGCACTGCTTCAAGCGAGCCTGCGCCAGAGGCAAATTTGAGCCAAAACGCTAAACCAAAGGTTCAAATCGAGCTAGTGCCAAAGCCTGAGGGCAAAATTTCAAAAGATATCAACGAAACGATTGATGAATTTGCCGCAACGGCTAAAATTTTGGGCGAAAATTTGGAAAGATTAAGCAAGGAAGCACCAAAAATCATTGATGAATTTGCGAAAAAAAATGCGGATAAATTTGAGGATTTAGCCAAAAAAGGCGAGAAAATTGTGCGCGATTTAAATGGCTCATTAGGCGGGATTGAAAAGGATTTAATGGATTTGGCAAAGGATGCAAATTCGAGTTTCGGACAGATTTTAAATATCTTTGGCGATATGATTAATAATGGCAAAAAAATTGAAAAACATTATGAAAATTCGCAGGGCGAGGATTTAAAAATTTAAGTCAAATTTGCGTAAAATACAGCGAAAATTTTAACCATTTTAGGAGGCAAAATGTATAAATTAAAGCACCTGCTTAGCACGCAAGATTTAAGCGCAGACGATATTTACGATTTCATCGCTTTGGCGAAAGAGTTTAAAGCCCTAAACCGCTTGGATATCAAAAAATCAGACTCTTTGCGTGGAAAAACCGTGATTAATGCTTTTTTCGAAAACTCCACTAGAACGCGCATTTCCTTTGAAATCGCCGCCAAACGCCTTGGTGCGGACGCCATAAATTTCAGCGCAGGTTCAAGTAGCACCAAAAAGGGCGAAACTCTAATCGATACGATAAAAAATATGCAAGCCATGCGCAGTGATATTTTTGTCGTGCGCCACGCAAGTAGCGGTGCTGCGAAATTTATCGCCTCTAACTGCGACGCCTCAATCGTAAATGCAGGAGACGGACTAAATGAGCACCCGACACAAGCGCTTTTGGATTTACTCACAATCCACGAAGCCAAGGGCAAATTTGAAGGATTAGAAGTCGCTATCATCGGCGATATTTTCCGCTCTCGTGTGGCTAGATCTGATGCATGGGCGATGAAAAAACTAGGCATAAATGTCAGACTTTTTGGTCCTCCGATGATGCTAAGAGACTGCGAGGCGTTTGGGTGCAGGATTTGCAAAAGCGTCGAGGAAGCGATCGAGGGTGCAGATGTGATAATAATGCTAAGAATTCAATTAGAGCGCCAAGACGGCGAGCCAAGCTTTCCAAGTGTTAGAGAATATAGCAAATTTTTTGGACTAACTGCTAAGCGTATGCAAGTAGCCAAAGAGGGTGTGATTATTATGCACCCAGGCCCGATAAATCGTGGCGTGGAGATCAACTCAGATGTCGCGGACGATCCGCGATTTACCTGCATTCTCGATCAGGTCGAAAACGGTGCAGCCATGCGTATGGCGGTGCTTCACACGATAAATTTAAATAGGAGCTTGTAATGAAAATTTTAATCAAAAATGGCACCGTTATTAACCACGACAGAAGCGAAAAGATAAATGTTTTAATAGAAAATGACCAAATTTCAGCACTTACAAAAGACGAGCCAAGCGCAGATAAAATCATCGACGCGACTGGCAAGCTTGTCATGCCGGGGCTAATTGATATGCATGTGCATTTTAGAGATCCGGGCTTTGAGTATAAAGATGATGTCATCACAGGTAGCGAAACAGCCGTAGCAGGGGGCGTAACGACCGCTATGCCTATGGCAAATACAAACCCAGTAAATGATAATTCCGCGATCACAAAAGCAATGATTAAAAAAGCGCGCGATAGGGGGCTAATCGACCTGCTTCCAATCGGAGCGATTTCGCAGGATTGCAAGGGCGCGAAAATCGTCGAAATGGGCGATATGATCGAGGCTGGGTGCGTGGCATTTAGCGACGATGGACTTCCAGTTACCGATAGCTCAGTCATGCGACAAGCCCTCGAATACTCGGCGCATTTTGGCTCTTTTGTCATAAATCACAGCGAGGATTGCTCACTTTGTCATGGTGGAGTGATGAACGAGGGCAGGGTGAGCGCGCTACTAGGGCTTAAAGGCATGGCAAGTGAAAAAGAGGAGATTATGGTTTCGCGCGATATTTTGCTTGCTAAAAAAACGGGCGGACACCTGCATGTGGCGCATGTCAGCTCAGCCTGGTCGCTAAAACTCATCGATCAAGCCAAAAAAGAGGGCATTAATGTAACCTGCGAAGTTACGCCACACCATTTCACTTATGATGAAAGCGAACTTATGGGATATGATACGAATTTTAAAATGTCCCCGCCACTTCGCACAAATGCCGATGTAGAGGCTATGCGAGAGGGGCTAAAAAGCGGACTAATAGATGTCATCGCCACAGATCACGCACCGCATAGCTGGGACGATAAATTTGTCGAATTTGACAAGGCTCCGTTTGGGATTTTAGGCCTTCAAACGCTCGTGCCTTTGACGCTAAAATTAGTTGATGAGGGCGTGATTGATTATGAAAAAATGGTCGCTCTCACCTCGTATAATCCAGCCCAAATTTTAAAACTCTCTGGCAAAGGCGAAATCGCTGTCGGAAAGCTAGCCGATATCGCTATAATCGACCCTGAGCTAAGATACACTTACGACGCGAAACTCAACAAGTCAAAATCGCAAAATTCGCCACTTTTTGGCAAAGAGCTAAAAGGTGCGTGCGTGCTAACGATAAAAAGCGGAAAAGTGGTCTTTGACTTCCCAAATGTGGTAGCGTAAATTTCAAATTTAACCCAAATTTGGGTTAAATTTGACCTTTTTTAAATTTTAAATTTTAAAAATTCTAATATAATTCTTTTAAAAATTCAAAGGTAAATTTATGCAAAATATCTACATTATCGGCGATGTGCATGGTTGCTATGAGAGTTTAATGGCGCTGATTGCGCGTTTGCCAGCGAAATTTGATAGCAAAATTTGCTTCGTGGGCGATTTGTGCGATCGTGGTCCTCAGAGCGCCAAAGTCATCGAGTTTGTGCGCTCGCACGGCTATGACTGCGTGCGCGGAAACCACGAGCGCAGATTTTTGCTAGCAAAATCCAGCGCGCAAAGGTGCGTGAGAGACCGCGAAATCGTAATCGGCGCAAGCGATGATATCAACTGGATTGCCAAAAGTGGCGGTAGCGATACGATGAAATCGTATTTCGCGCCCGAATTTAGCGCGCTTTTGGGCGAGCATTTAGAGTATTTGCAAAGCTTGCCCGTGTTTTTGCAATACGATATTTTCGACGAAAATTCCCGCTCTCTCGTGGTGTCGCACTCGGCTGTGGGAAATATGTGGAAATTTCGCGACTTCGTGGCAGTAAAGGACGATTTCGAGGCGCATGTGTTGAGCGGGCGCGACGATTACACCGATAATGCGGGTATTTTCAATGTCTATGGCCACACGCCACAAGATGAGCCATTTATCAATGATTACAGCGCGAATATCGATTTGGGCTGTGTTTTCAAAAAGCGCGGTTACAAAAACGCCCGCCTTTGCGCTATGGAATTCCCCTCCAAGCGACTTTTTATCCAAGATTGCATTGATTTTTAAAATTTTGATTTTTAAAATTTTGATTTTTAAAATTTGCTTTTTAAATTTCCGCTTCGCAACTCCCAAACACTGCCCCGAAATTTTAAACTCGTAGATTGCTTCGAATTTGCTACGCAAATTCTCGCAATGACAAATCAAGCGTAAATTTTGCCTAATTTGTCATTGCGAGGAGCGAAGCGACGAAGCAATCTACGAGCATAAAATTTAAATTTTGCAAATTTGCTGTCATTGCGAGCGAGTGTAACGAGCGAAGCAATCCAGTAAAATTTAAAGCAAAATTCAATCCAAATTTAGCATTGAATTATTTTCTAAATTTTAGACTAAATTTTCTTTTCTCGTAAGGGGGAAGGGGGCTTGAATTGCGAGGTCGCGCCCCTTCCCCCTTACAAACCCCCAACCCCCGACGACGCTTTACAAGGTGGCTAAATTTTAAAAAGCGTTGCTTTTTAAAATTTAGCTGGTTTTATTTTTACGGAAATGCTTCGCATTTCTTTGCGATTTCGGGGCAGTGTTTGGGGGTTGCGAAGCGGAAATTTAAGAATTTAAAGAATTTAAAAAGCCCCTTGCGAAAATTCACAAGGGGCGAGGCGAAATTTACGCCAAATTTAGCGAAATTTTACTCTTTTTCCAAAAAAGTTTTGTAGATAATTCCGCCGATTGCGCCACCGATGATTGGCGCTACCCAAAACAGCCATAGCTCGCTAAGCGCCCAGCCACCTTGGAAAAGTGCCACGCCAGTTGAACGGGCAGGATTTACTGAGGTGTTTGTTACTGGGATTGAGATTAGGTGGATTAGTGTGAGGGCTAGTCCGATCGCAATCGGTGCGAAGCCACTTGGCGCGCGCCTATCTGTCGCGCCCATGATGACGATTAGGAAAAATGCGGTTAGAACTATTTCTGCGATTAGCGCGCTTAGCATTGAATATCCGTTTGGTGAGTGCTCGCCGTATCCGTTGGTCGCAAACCCTGCGCTGATGTCAAATCCAGCCTTTCCGCTTGCGATTAGATATAGCGCACCGCCTGCTGCTATCGCGCCTAGCACTTGCGCGATGACATAGCCTGCTAACTCGCTAGCTTTAAATCTGCCGCCGCATAGCAAGCCCACTGAAACTGCTGGGTTAAAATGTCCGCCACTAATGTGTCCAAATGCGTAAGCACCGCTTAGCACGGTCAAACCAAAGGCGATTGAAACGCCGACAAATCCGATGTTGTATGCGGCGAAAATCGCGCTTCCGCAACCGCCAAATACTAGCCAAAATGTGCCAAGAAACTCGGCCAAAAGCTTTTTCATAAGCTCTCCTTTGAAAAAATTTGCAAAAGCGCGTATTTTACTGCATTTTGGTAAATCAAGGATAATTTTTGGCTAAATTTAATGGCTGGTTAAATTTAAATCCGTAAAATTTGGAGAAATTCAAGGAGAAAACATGGTTTTATGCGTGGAAGTGGCAGGTTATATCAGCGAGAATTGCTATTTTTTTATCGACGAGGCGAGTGGGGCAGGGTTTGTAATCGACCCTGGGGCGCAAGCGGACAAGCTTTTGGGGATTATAAAAGAGAGAAATTTCAAAATCGAAAAAATCCTGCTCACGCACGGACATTTCGATCACATTGGCGCAGCTAGCGAGCTCTCGCGGGCTTTGGGTGCGCCGATACTCGCGCACGAAAACGCAGGCGTGTATCTGGGCGAGCCAGACTATAATCTATCGAATTTTACGGGCGAAGAGATAATCATAGAGGATTTCACGCCCCTAAAAGATGGCGAAAGGGTCGCGCTAGCTAACGGGGCGTGCGAGCTAGCTGTGATTTATACGCCAGGGCATACGAGCGATAGCGTGGTGTTTTATAGCGCGGGGCAAAATTTGGCGTTTTGTGGGGATTTGATATTTCGCGCGGGCTTTGGGCGCACGGATTTGCCGGGCGGGGATTACGGCGAGCTAAAAGCTAGCATAGAGGGCAAGATTTTTAGCCTGCCAGATGAGGTGATTTTATACTCGGGGCATGGAGAGCCCTCGAGCGTGGGGGCAGAAAGGGCGAGGTTTTAGCAAAATTTGCACACACTGTCATTGCGAGCGAGTTTAACGAGCGAAGCAAAATGAGCGTAGCGACCCGAGCGAAGCGAAGGGGCATTTCACAGAAACATTTTTGCTTCGCAAAAAGCGCTTCGCTTGTTTTGGAGGAGCCGTAGGCGAAGCCAATCGCCAAAAGTAAAATAACAGATTTGCAAAATCGCAAATTTAAAGAATTTCGTATCGTGGATAAACGATACTGACCGAATTTAAATTTGCAAAGAAATTTTTATAAAAAGAAATAAAAGTGAAAAATTTATTTAAAAAATTGTTCGATACCAAATTTAAAAAAATAAGTTGGTTTGTTGCAATTATAACGATTATTTTATGTCTTGGTTTTATTAGAACTGTGCCAAATTATTCTAAAAAATACGGCTTTGAAATAGTGAGTTTGTGGGATTACAACAAATATAATCGGGGCTATTGTTTAGTAGAAAATAGGATTTTAGATAAAGAAGAGTTGTATAAAAGAGCCGTTGTGGAATATTTAAAGAAAGAATTAGAAATAGAAAATAAATTAGACGAATATAGAATTAAGACACTAGGTAAAAATAAGCGAGCAAATAATATAGATATAGGGTATTATAAATTTGACGATGATATAAATTTAGATAATTGGATTTATAAATTAAAAGAAGCATACGATAATAGGGATATTTATGCAGATAGCGTTGCAGGAGATTTAATTTTAAATATATTAAAAGCCACGCAAATAGACCCAAACCAATATATATCGGTAAATTTAAAAGAGATGACGGCAGGTTTTGCAAGACCGATTTTTTTCTCTGAGTATTTTGGTCGCAATCGTGTTTTATTAGACAATTTTATATTATTATGTGAAGATGACACTATTGATATTTTTAATGGTTATTCACTTTTTGGTTATATTGGCGATAAATTTAAAGATAAAAATATTATAGGAAACGAGTTAAAAAAATATAAATACAAACAAAAATGCAATCTAAAATATTCAAAAAAAATAGATAATTGCGGACATTTAGATTACGGCGATATGGAAAAAATATTTTTAGAACAAAAAGAATATTTATTTGGCTAATATGCAATAAACTAATTTTAAAGTCGTAGATTGCCACGAATTTTGCTAACGCAAAATTCTCGCAATGACAAATTAGGTGCAAAAATTTTAAATTTTAAAATTTCGGCGCAGTGTTTAGCCAAAAATTTTACCACAAATCGCACATACCCACAGGGCGAAATTTAGGCTTAAAGTAAGCATTACAGCGGTGCTGGCGGTATCTTTGGCAGCCCCTGCAAGCGGGTGAAAATCAGGGCTTGCTAAATCAACTACTCGCTCGATTGATGAGTTTATGCACTCTACCACTAGCGTAAAAACCGCGCCAAAAACCAAAGCCAAATTCCAAACTAAGCCAAAATTCCAAAAAAATAGCGAAACCAAAAGTGGCGCAAAAACAAAAATTTCTAGCCGAAAACTCCGCTCACTACGCCAAATTTCAGCTAGCCCCGCCAAAGCATAACCCCAGTTTGCGAAAAATTTGTATTTTGGCTGATTTCTCATTTTTTTCCTTTTAAATTTTAGTTAAATTTAGGCATAATCATAGCCAAATTTTGATAATTAAAGGGTAAAAATGAAGCTAATGAGCTGGAATGTAAATGGGCTTAGAGCCGTGCTTGGCAAGGGCGCATTTGCGTGGCTTGATGATGAAAAGCCCGATTTTTTGGGCTTGCAAGAGATAAAAGCGAGCGCAGAAAATATCCCAAAAGAGCTTTATGAGCTTGGATTTTCGCAGATTGATACGAACTCAGCCACGCGCGCTGGGTATTCTGGCGTGGCAAGCCTAGCTAAATTTGCTAGCAAGGTTAGCAAATGCAACTTCGCTAGCGACGATGAGGGGCGGGTTTTGGAGCATAGATTTGGCGATGTGGTGCTACTAAATATCTACTTCCCAAACGGCCAAAAGGACGATGAGCGCCTCGCGTATAAGATGAAATTTTACGCTGATTTTTTGCGTTATATCGACGAGCTGGTCGCGCAGGGTTTGGGCGTGATATTTTGTGGCGATGTCAATACCGCTCACAGGGAAATTGATCTAGCCAACCCAAAGGCAAATTCTAAAATTTCTGGCTTTTTGCCTATCGAGCGAGCGTGGATTGATGAGGTGATAAATCACGGATTTATCGATACTTACCGCGAAATTCACGGCGATGAAAAAAATGCTTATTCGTGGTGGAGTTATAGATTTAATGCACGCGCTAAAAATGTTGGCTGGCGGATTGATTATTTTTTTATCTCGCAAAATTTGCGCTTGCGCCTCAAAGACGCCTTTATCCGCGCTGATATCACAGGTAGCGACCACTGCCCAATCGGCATTGAGATTGATTTGTAAAATTTAAATTTAAGGGGAAAAAATGTTAAGCGATATCGAAATTACGCACAATGCAAAACTTAAAAAAATCACAAAAATCGGCAAAAAACTAGGTCTGAAAAAAGATGAAATCGAGCCTTATGGATTTTATAAGGCGAAAATTACGGGACGCGAGTATAGCATACACGGCGAAAAAGGCGCGCAGGGCGCAAAGCTGATTTTAGTTACAGCCATTAGTCCAACTCCTTATGGCGAGGGCAAAACCACGACCTCGATTGGCTTAGCTGACGCGATAAAATCGCTGGGTAAAAGCGTGGCTTTGGCACTTCGTGAGCCCTCTCTGGGTCCAGTATTTGGCATAAAAGGTGGCGCAGCAGGTGGAGGATACTCGCAACTCGCACCCATGGAGGAGCTAAATTTGCATTTCACGGGCGATTTTCACGCCATTACTAGCGCAAACAATCTAATAAGCGCGATTATCGACAACTCGATTTATCAAGGAAATCCACTTAAAATCAAAACCGTGCTTTGGAAGCGTTGCATGGATATGAACGATCGCGCACTGCGCCAAATCACCGTGGGGCAGGGTGGTAAATTTGATGGCGTAGAGCGCAAAGACGGCTTTAATATCACCGCTGCTAGCGAGATTATGGCGATTTTGTGTTTGTCGAAAAATTTGGCAGATTTGAAAGAGAATATCGCAAATATCATGGTGGCTTACGATGAAGATGACAAGCCGATTTTCGTGCGAGATTTGGGTTGTGAGCAGGCTGTGAGTGTGCTTTTAAAAGAGGCGATTAAGCCAAATTTATTTCAAAGTATCGAACATACGCCTACTTTCGTGCATGGCGGGCCTTTTGCCAATATCGCTCATGGGTGCAATTCGATAATTGCTACAAAAACGGCGATGAGCCTAGCCGATTTTGTCGTAACTGAGGCTGGATTTGGCTCTGAGCTTGGCGCGCAAAAATTCCTCGATATCAAATGTCCGCGCGCAGGTATCGCCCCTGATGCGGTGGTTTTGGTGGCTACGATTCGCTCGCTCAAATACAATGGCGGCGCAGCCAAAGACGAAATCACTAAGCCAAATTTAGAAGCGCTTATGGTGGGAATCGAAAATTTAGGCGGGCATATTGAAATTTTGCAAAATTTCGGTCTAAATCCGATTGTCGCACTGAATAAATTTAGCTTCGATAGCGACGAAGAGATTGAGTTCGTGCGCAACTACTGCACTGCGCGCAGTGTCAAAATGGCGCTTTGCGAGAATTTCGCCAAAGGCTCAGTTGGGGCGACGGATTTGGCAAAACTCGTCCTTGCCGAGTGCAAAATCCTAAAAAATATCAACTACACTTACGATAAAACCGATGATATAAAAACAAAAATCGAAAAAATCGCCACTAAAATTTACTGCGCAAAAGAGGTTATTTTCGAAGAGGCCGCACTTGGGGCGTTGGAGCAAATTCGCGCGCTTGGGCTAGAAGATTATGATGTGTGTATCGCCAAGACGCAGTATAGTTTCAGCGATGATGAAAAGGCGCTGGGTCGCGCGTGCGGGTTTAGCCTAAGGGTGAAAGACTTGCAAATCCGAACTGGGGCTAAGTTTATCGTGGCTGTGGCTGGCAAAATCATGCTAATGCCGGGACTTTCCAAACACCCTAGCGCGCTGGATATGAAAATCAGTGACGATGGCGTAATTAGCGGGTTATCATAATCCGCTAGCGAGGGCTTTTTAAACACTGCCCCGAAATTTGCAAATTATGCAAATTTGTTCGCCATTGTCATTGCGAGATGACGAAGTCATCGAAGCAATCTACGAGTGAAAATTATCAAAGCGCGAATTTAGTTTCATTGCGAGCGCGCATACCGCGCGCGCCAATCTACGACTTTAAAATTCCTTGCGCTAGATTTGCTGTCATTTCGAGCGAGCGGTGGTGTGCGAAGCAGGGCAGGTCGGGACGAGACGCAGGGCAAAGTAAGAAGTGTGAGTGAGGGAAAAAATGGAAAATTTAGAGAATAAAAACGAACCAAAATTACTTTATAGGTTGGATAAAAGAAATCCATTGTATGTAGCTTTTGATTTGTTTATTTATTTGCTAATTTGTTGGTTACCGATAATTTTTGCTATTCCAAATTTTGTTTTAGGTATTTCAATTTTTAGCATAATTTTAAACATTGTTTGTGTATATATTTCTTTGATAATTTTGCAAATTTTATATTCTATAATATTTTTTGATTATTTTGAAATTTACGAAGATAAAATGATTTATATGGATATTTTGGGATTTAAAATTACATTGCAAGCAAAGCAAATCGATAGATTTTTTTCGTATGGATATTGTGGGGTTACAGAAGTAGTGGCTGTTTTTAAAAAAAGAATATTTAAAATTCTCCCAACAATAATACTTCATAGTTTAACTCCTAAACAAGAAAGTGAAATAAGAAATAATTTAGTGTATTTGAGTATAAAAAATTTTAATACAAAGGATAAAAAATGGAAATTTTAATCCTAATTTTATTTATAAGTATTGTTTCTGCAATTTTAATTAAACAAATCATACTTACAAATACAAATAAAACCATAAAATTTATCTGTATTTTGCTTGTGCTTATTCCATTATTTATGTATATTTTTCCACTTATTCCAATGTTGATTATATTGGTGATAATTGATAAAAAAATGAATAAATTTAATAAAAAATATTTAGTTGTTTCGGCTCTTATTTTATTAGGATTATCGGCTTATGACATAGCCAAATTTGCTACATTTGGTTATAAATGTCAAATTTCTAAAAGCTATTATATGGAAATTATAGATAAAAATTATACAAATTTGGATATTGAAAATTTGCGTTTTAGTCGCGTAGAAACAAATAACAATCAAAATAATTTCGTTAGCACATTTCATCATTGGAATGTTTATAACAAAAATAATGAAGAAAAAGTCATAGCAAAAATTTATGATGTTTATATGAAAAATTTTCTCTTATTTAGATTATTCGCTGAAAAGGGCTTGTTTGAAGGTGGTGATTGGACTTGTGGATATAAAGATTATGAAATTATCGATATTTTAAAACAAAATTTGATAAACAAAAATTTTAATGAAAAGGATAAAAGATGAGTAACAAATTCTCAACTTACAAAATTTGTGAATTTGTTAATGTGTCATTGTGAGTAAGGTGTATTTGCAATGACAGCAAATTTAGCGGTAGAAATTTTTTACTCGTAGATTGCCATGCGCGCGGTGCGCGCTCGCAATGACAAATCATGCGCCAAAAACGCCTTTTTAACAATGCGAAATTTCGGGGCAGGGTTTGGGGGTTGCGCCAGCGAAATGGGGAAATTTTAAAATTTCAAATTCGCTAAATTTAAAATTTATCAAAATTTATTATTGAATTAAAATTTAACTATTCTTCGGTTTTGTAAATTTTATTCGAAAATCTGCGGTGTTTGATCTGCAAATAGACCACAAAAACGATAAACAAAACCGCCGTTGCGATGATATAGTAGCGGTTTTTAAAGATTATCGCGCCGTTTATGAGCCCAGAAAACAGCGCCAAAATCACAGCCGTGAGAAACGGAAAGCGCACGGCGTCCTTTTCTTTGATTGCGATTATCACAAGCGCAAGGGCGAAAAGCGCGGTATTTAGCAAAATAGCTAAAATTTTAATCTCGGCAAACAAATTTGGATTTGTCCTCGAAATGCCGTAAAGTGTGAGCGCGCTGAGGGCAAAAAGGATTAGAATTATTAGGATTAGTTTTTTCATTTGATTAGTCCTTTTTTGAGTTTGCGAATCAAAAAGCGCGATGGCATTAGCTCGTTTGCGATCGAGCGTGGCACGCAAAGCGGGCGCGAAAGTGCATAATCACATATAAGCTCTGCGCCCAAAACTGCGGTGCTTAGCCCGTGCGCGCCATGCGCTGTGTTAAGATATAAATTTGGGATAAATTTGGCGCGTCTGGCGGATTTTTTGTTTTTGCTCCATGGCAGATCCTTGAAATCTCGCGCCAGAGTTTCTGGCTCGCACACTGGGCCAATTAGCGGAAATCTATCGCCACTATATCCCCTATATCCGACCTTAGAGCCGATGATTTTGGCCTTTTTGCTCAAAAACTCGCCAACGCTTTCTAGATTTTTGACATCGTCGATTGCCCTTGCTTCGTCGTGGTAGCACTTCCTATCGTAAGTTGCGCCGATGAGTTGCCTTTTGCCCACGGCTGGGCAGATGTAGCCAGAGGCACTGAGTGGAAATTTGGTTTTGATTAGCGGGCGAATTAGCGTGGTTTGTCCGCGCACGGAGCTGATTTGCACGCTAGGATCTAGGTTAAATTTGGCGTTTTGTGATACTGCGCCGCGACCGAAAAACTCCTCGCTCTCGCTTCCTGCGCAAAGGACTAAAATATCGCAAAATAGGCTTGCGCGGTCTTTTAAAATCACTTCGAATTTTTCATTTTGCTTTTTGAAATTTAGCATTTCGTGGTTAAATTTGACGCCGAGTTTTTTGGCGAAATGTTTGCAGAGCTTGTGCGGGTGAGCTAGGACGGCGTTTTTTATCATTATGCTTGGATATGGTTTTGAGTGCGCTTTAAATTCGTAAATTTCGGGGTTTCCTGCGCTTTGGTATCTCGATAAAAGCTCGCTATCATAGGCAAAATCCTGCGCCCCAAGCAGGCTAGCTAGCTTTTTGGGAGCGTGTTTGGCATAAAAGCTAAGAGCCAAATCAAATGCGTGTATGTGCATTTCTCCAAGCTTCACGCCCTCTTTGGTGATCAGTGGGGCGCATACGCCTGTGAAATTCCCGCTACCATTTAGCCCAGCTTCGCTTCTTTTATCTATCACGCTGACGCTAAAACCGGCCTTTTTAAGCTTAAAAGCCGTGCAAAGCCCAGCAATTCCTGCTCCCACTACGATTGCTGTGGGGGTTTGCGCCTGCGGTGCGCGCTCTTCATCGTATGAATTAGGGTCGTATAGGCAGTGCGTGGCGGATAAATCGGCGAAATTTGAAAACTGTATTGGCAAAATTTCTGGGTAATTTCTAGCAAAATAAAAATTCTCTACTTCATCATCTTCGCGCAAAAATTTCGCCCTAATCATGTGGCGTTTGGTGTCGAATCCGTCTGTTTTCTCGACGAAAAACCCTGCCTCGCGCAGTGATTTTGCCACCCAGCCAGCGCTTGTGTATGTCGCTAAAATCGCGCCCTTTTTGCAAAGTGGCGTAAGGGCGGCAAAAATCTCTTTGCTCCAAATGGTTTCGTTTTTTGCGGGTGAAAATCCGTCTAAAAACCACGCATCGGCCTTGAAATCAAGCTCACCAATTAGCTCGCTAGCCTCGCCAATGCAAAGATCAAGCGTGATTTTTTTGGAAAAATTTATGCGGTGGATTCCCTTGGTAAGGGGCGGGAGTTTTTTGATTAAAATTTTAGAAACTGATGAGAGTTCGCTAAATTTAGCCCAAATTTCGGTTAATTCGTCTTTGTTTAGTGGATTTTTTTCGATTGAGACAAAGTGTAGGCGTTTGTTAAATTTAAGTGCTTTTTTTGCGCAGAGCAAAAAGTTGCGCCCTACGCCAAATCCTAGCTCGCCCACGATGATAGGCGCACTACTCGCAAACGCCGTATCTAGCGCGCTTATAAAGACATATTCACTCTCGCCAAGAGGATTTTTGAAATTAAAATAAAAATCCTCGTAAATTTCACTAAATGGTGCGTCGTTGATAAATTTCATCACTTATTCTTTTGAAAATACGCATCTACGCCGTTTGCGATACCTTGGGCTATGCGATCTTGGTATGCAGAGGTGCCTAGGTTTTTGCCCTCGCTTGGGTGTGAGATATAGCCCATTTCTACGAGCACAGCTGGCATTGTAGCCCCCACTAGCACCCAAAACGGCCCCTCTCTGACACCGCCGTCTTTGCTTTTGTAGCTTTTTTGGACGGAATTTAACATATAGCTTTGGATATCGATTGCAAGCTTGTTTGAGGCGATTATTTTTTCTCTATTTAAGAAATTTAAAAATGTCTCTTGCGAAAACGCGTTCATATCCTCCATGTCGCCTTGGTTTTCAAATGCTGCGACATTTTTGCTACGCTCTGATTTGGCTGGGCTTAAAAAAAATGTCTCCACGCCACTGAAATTTGGCGCTTGTTTGGCGTTTGGCGCGGCGTTTGCATGCACCGAAATAAACATATCGGCATTTTTTTTGTTGGCGAAAGCTGTGCGGGATTTGAGGTTGATAAATACATCGTTGCTTCTGGTATAAAGCACCTTGTAACCGCGTTTTTGAAGCAGTGCGCCAAGCTTTTTGGAGGTTGCAAGAACGATAGTTTTTTCCTTTAAACCATTTCCGATAGCGCCACTATCTTTGCCGCCATGGCCTGGGTCTATGACGATTAGTTTGCCTTTTGTAGATTTGTAAATTTTATTCGTCCCGCTTGCCTCGCTTTTGGCTGAATTTACCTGAGTGGCTTTTGCGCTAGTTTGCGCTGGCATAGCGATTTTAGTCCCTGCTTTGGCGATGATTAACTCATCGCCAAAAATTTCAATCTTTGGGTTAAATTTTTGGTTGTGATTTAGCACGACACGGGCGATTTTGTCGTTATACTGCGAAGTGCGAACTTCATCTACGAAACTACCCGTTAATCTCGTGGTGTGCGAGCTGTTTTTGGCGTTAAAATCTAGGACATAGCGATAAATTTTACCCTGCGTGATGATGAAATTTTTATACTCGCTGTGGTCTAAATCTCTATTAAATTTTACCCTGACGCTATTTTCATCGTTACTGATTGATTGCAAAATCAAAGGCTTTGATTTATCGATTTTCGTGCTATTTGGCGTGATTTTGCCTGAGTTTAAAAACTCCAAATCAGCCTTGCTTAAAGTTTTTTTAGCGTCCGTGATAGATGGCTTGTAATCGGCCTTGGCACCTAGTTTTTCTAGCTCGGATTTATACACAGAGTAGTTTGAATACCCAAGCACCTCGCTACTATAAGTTAGCCGTTTTAGGACGCTAATTTTGGTTTTTTTATCTTTATTTGAAGTGGCGGAATAAATTTTTTTAAGCTCGCTGTGAAGCTCTTTTTTCGCGGTTTTGCTAGCACTGACATAGTTTTTGTCAAAATTCGCAAAAACGCTACTAGCGTTCGCGCCAAATGCGAAACTTACGCTAAAAACAATAGCGCATAAAATTTTAACTATCTTCGCCATTTACGAGTTTTTCCATTAATTCTTTTACAGAAATGATTTCATTTAGCTTCCAACCGTTCGCGCCTGTGAAAAACAGCCCGCTCTCTTGTCTGCCAAGATAAGCATCGCTTAGGCGATCTGCTATGCAGTATCCGACGAGTTTGGCGCCTTTGCCACGCTCACAAGGTGCCACGCAGTTGCTAACGCATGAAATTTTCGGTGCGCTTCCAGCGGCAATCATATCTTGCAAATTCGTATGAATTCCGCGTGCAGGGTAGCCTACTGGGGATTTTAGAAGTTTGATATCTTCTTTTGTGGCTTTTAGTAAGACCTCTTTAAATTTCTCGTGGGCGTCGCACTCAAATGTGCCGATAAATCTAGTGCCCATTTGAACGCCGTTTGCGCCTAGGCTTTTGGCTTTATCTATATCGTTTTTGTCCCAAATTCCACCTGCTGCAAATAGTGGGAATTCGCCCCAGCTATCGATTTCGGCTCTTACTTGCGGGATTAATTTTTCTAGCTGATACTCTGGGTCGGTGCATTGCTCGTAGGTAAAGCCCTGATGACCGCCACTTAGTGGGCCTTCTAGCACGACGCCATCAGGCAGGCGGTTGTATCTGCCACTCCAACGCTTGGCTATGATTTTTAGAGCCTTGGCAGATGAAACGATAGGCATAAGCGCGACATCTGGGAAATCAGCGGTAAATTCAGGCAAATTCGTAGGAAGTCCAGCACCGCTAATGATGATATTTATCCCAGCTTCGCAAGAATCCTTTACAATGCGCTCATAATCATTAGCCGCGCACATGATATTCATCGCTAGTGGTGCGTCGCCACAGATTTCGCGAGCGTTTTTTACGATTTGAGTAAGGGCTTTTTTGTTATAAAAATTTAGCGAAGAAAATGGTCTATCGTGGATACACTTTTCCGAAAATTTAAGGTCGTCATAATATCCAGTCCCTACCGAGCTAATCACGCCCAAACCGCCATTTAAGCTGACATTTCCAGCTAGCTTATCCCAGCTAATCCCTAGCCCCATTCCGCCTTGGATAATAGGGTGTTTTATCTCGTATTTGCCGATTTTAACGCTCATTATCTTACCTTTAATTTAGCAAATTTTTTCTTTCCTACTTGTAAGGTGTATTCGCCAGCACTTAGTTGGAGTTGCTCGTCTGAAATTTTGGTCTGATCGACGCTGACGGCGTTTGATTTGATTAGGCGTCTTGCATCCGAGCTAGAAGTGGCTAGCTTGCAAATAAGCAGAGCTTTGACAATCCACGCTGGGGCTGAAACGCTAAATTCAGGGATTTCTGCTGGAAGCTCGTTTCCGCCATGAACTCTATCGAATTCTTCTTTTGCCTCTAATGCGACATCTTCATCATAAAATCTCGTAACGATTTCTGTGGCAAGCTCCTCTTTTACGGCTTTTGGATGCACAGCTTCGTCTGCTACGAATTGTTTGATTAGTGCGATATCTTCGTTGCTTTTTTGTGATAGTAGATTATACCAATCCCACATCAAATCATCGCTGATACTCATTACCTTGCCATACATATCGTTTGGAGCGTCTGTTACGCCGATATAGTTTCCTAGGCTCTTGCTCATTTTATTTACCCCGTCAGTGCCTACAAGAAGTGGCATCATAACGACGGCTTGTTCTTTGCCTACATTATAAACTCTTTGGAGTTGGCGTCCCATAAGAAGGTTAAATTTTTGATCAGTGCCGCCAAATTCGATATCGCATTTCATACATACGCTATCATAGCCCTGCAAAAGCGGGTATAAAAATTCGCTAATGCTAATTGGCATTTCGGCCTTGTAGCGTTTCTCGAAATCATCTCTTTCTAGCATTCTGGCTACATTAAATGTGCTTGATAGCTCGATTACACCGCTAGCGCCTAAGCGATTTGTCCATTCAGAGTTGAACATTACCTTTGTTTTTTCTGGGTCTAAAATTTTAAAAACTTGCTCTTCGTAGGTTTTGGCATTTTGCATTACGACATGGTGAGGAAGCTTTTTTCTAGTTTCGCTTTTGCCTGTTGGATCGCCGATTTGAGCTGTGAAATCGCCGATCAAAAACTGCACGATTGCGCCGTGTTGTTGCAAAAATGCGAGTTTGTTTAGCACGACAGTGTGTCCTAGGTGCAAATCAGGTGCTGTTGGATCCATGCCGATTTTTACCAAAAATGTTTCGCCACTCTCGTAAAATTTAGTAATCAAAGCCTCGATTTGCTCTTCGCCTATTATCTCGCTTACTCCGCGTTTGAAATTTGCCATTATATCTTTAATGTCAGCCATTTATTCTCCCTTTTATTAGTTTTTATACACATCATCTAATGATATAAAATCAGCGATTTTATATCTATTTTTTAATCTGTCTTTGATATAAGTGTGGTCTAAATTTTCGTTTAATTCTATAATGATTTCGAAAAAATCAGACACAGCTTCGTTGTTTTCGTTTAAATTTATCGAAACTAAATCGACGCTTAGTTTAGCCAAATATGTTAAAAACTCAGCCAGTGAGCCCCGTTTGTTTTCGATATTTAGTATGATTTTATACCTGTGTGGCGCGTTTCGCGTCCATTTGACGAAAATCATCTCATCGCTTTTCATCAAATTTGCCGCTCTTTCGCAAAGCTTATGATGAACCGTGACATTGTGTCCGTTGCGAAATCCGATGATATCGTCCCCGCGCTTAGGATTACAGCAGTAATCAAACTCTACTTCGTTGATTTTGTAGTTTGAATACACTACGATATTGTCGAATTTTTGCTTTTCGATGCTGTATTTATCGCGGAATTTCATATTAAAAAGCTTCTCTTTGAGTGGGTATTTTTTCAGCGCATTTACGACATCTTTCAAAAATACCGAATCATAGCTTGCTTTGCCGACTTTTTTGATTAAATTTTCTTTTTCTACCCAGTTTATCACGCTCTCTTCGGTTGTGGCGAAAATCGCACTTAAAATTTTAATCGCTACTTCTTGATTTACATCGCGAATTTTTTGCTTACAAAACGCCTTAATTGTAGCTCTTGCTTTTCCTGTTTTTACCGAATTTAGCCAGCTACAACGATAGTGCGGGTTGTTTCCTGTGATGATATGGACGATATCGCCGTTTTGAAGCTCGGTTAGAAGCGGGACTTTTATGCGATTGACAAAGGCTTCGACGGCTTTGAGACCGACTTGTGAGTGTATTTCATAAGCGTAATCAAGCGCAGTCGCACCTCGTGGGAGCGTGAAAATTCCGCCCTTTGGCGAATAAACTGCGATATCCTCGATATAAAGGCTATCTTTGGCATATTCATATAAATCATCGGCGTTTGAATCGTCAGCTTCTTGCAAGCCAATATCGCTAATCCAATCAAGCTTAGGATTTAGCGAGCCAGAGTATTTGTATTTCCAGTGCGCAGCCACGCCAAGCTCGGCTGTGTTGTGCATCTCTGTGGTGCGGATTTGGACCTCGACTATCATGCTGTCGTTAAAAACGGTAGTGTGAATCGTCTGGTAGCCGTTTTGTTTAGGTAGGGCGATATAGTCTTTAAATCGCGAAATCAAAGGGTTAAATTTGGTATGGATTACGCCAAGTGCTAGGTAGCAATCCATCGGCTTTTGCACGATTATGCGGATAGCTAGCAAATCCAAAACCTCTTCAATCGAAATGCCCTTTCTTTGCATTTTTAGGTAGATTGAATAGTAATGCTTCATACGCTTTTGAATTTCAAAGCTGTTTTCGCTAAATCCGTTTGTAAGCAGATACTCGCTAATCGTTTCGCTAAATTTGCTTAAATTTATTTGGAGTTGTTGTTTATGCTCTTCGACATAGTTTGCGATTGTGGCGTATTCTTTTGGCATTACATATTTAAAGCTCAAATCTTCTAAGATATTTTTGATAGATGAAATTCCAAGCCTGTGCGCGATCGGTGCATAAACTAGAAGCGTCTCTTCGCCTATGCGTTTTTGCTTATCTGGGCGCAATGCTTCTAGGGTTAGCATGTTATGGAGCCTATCGCAGAGTTTGACGACCAAAACGCGCTGATCTTCGATAGAGATCATCAGCATTTTGCGAAATGTCAGAGCTGTGGTGCGAAGCTTGGCGTTTTTATCGCCAGAAGGGGCTAGTTTATCCTCGCGGATATTTACGATTTTTGTCATACCCTCTACGATTTTTGCGACATCTTCGCCAAATCTATCCCCGACTTGCTCGGTGCTAAAATCCGTATCCTCGACCACATCGTGCAAAAGTGCAGAAATGACCATAGCGTCATCACCGCCCATAAATGCGACGAAACACGCTACCAAAATCGGGTGGATTGCGTATGGCTCGCCACTTTTGCGAAACTGCCCTTCATGCTGCGTAACGCATAAATTTATCGCATCTACAAGCACTGGGGTAGGCTCTTTTAGGCTATAAAGTAGCCGTTTGGCGTCCTCGATCTCCTTTGTTTCGACAATATCTTCGATAAGGCTTTCTAAATAGCCGTCACTAATCCTTGTCAATGATTCCATCTAGGGTAATCTTACCTTCTGCTAATTCTAAAATCGCAATATCTGCAAATTTCATATTGCGTGTGTCGATGTTTTCGACAAGTGGAGTTGCACCAGCGGCAAGCTCTTCTGTGCGTTTAGTAGTCATTAGTGATAGCTTGTAGCGATCGCCTCCTGTGACTTTCAACGCTTTTGCTATGATTTGTTCTGTTCTCATTAATTCTCCTTTTTTAGTTTTTTACGATTGAACATTGGCTTAAATCGCCGTTATTGATGATTTTGTGTAAATTTCCGCTCTCAAACATATTGCACACGATGATTGGAAGCTTGTTGTCCTTGGCTAGGGCGATTGCAGTATCGTCCATGACCTTGATATTATCGTGCAAGGCTTGATCGTAGGTAATGGTATTTAAAAGCACTGCGTCATCGAATTTATGCGGATCTTTGTCATAAATTCCATTTACCTTTGTAGCTTTGATAATCGCGTCTGCGCTGATTTCGACCGCTCTTAAAGTGCCAGCTGTATCAGTGGTAAAAAATGGATTTCCAGTGCCTGCTGCAAAGATTACGACCCGTTTTTTCTCCAAATGTCTTTTGGCTCTGCCGATGATGAAGGTTTCGCAGATTGCTTCCATTTTTATCGCACTTTGCACGCGCACATCTATACCGTTGTATTCGAGCGCCTCGCGCATAGCGATTGCGTTGATTACGGTTGCTAGCATGCCCATGTGATCGCCACTTGTGCGTTTGATGATACCGCCAGCTGCCGCGCTTACGCCTCGGATAATGTTTCCGCCACCGATTACGATACCTACCTCGATACCGTTATCGACGAGCTGTTTAATCTCTCTGGCTATAAATTTTAAAATTTCACTATCTATTCCAAAACCATCTTTTCCAGCCAGTGCCTCGCCTGAAAATTTAACGAGCACACGATTAAATTTTGCCATTTTAATGCTCCTTGAAAAAATTTGATTATGTTATCTAAAACTCGTTTAAAAATAGCTTTTTACGCCGTTTTAAATAATGCCAAAAATTTATTCACCCATAGTTTTTTGGGTGTGATTATCTCGCTAGGGCTTGCGTTTATGGCGTGATACACACTGGCTCCGCTTAGCGTGGCGTAATAGCGGATTATCAGGCGTTGCAGGTGCGGTTCGTAGCTAGGGATAAACCAGCCGTTGTTTGAAATCGCCACGACAAATTTTGGGTCATCACTGTAAAACTCGCCCCTTGTCGCCTCGTAGCAAATCGCGCTTTTTACGGGGATTTCTTTGATTGTATAAAAACTAAAATTTGGCGCAATCGAAAAATCGCTAGCCCCGCCTAAAAATGTGTTATTTATAAAATCTCTAATCGGCGCGGGCAGTGGCACTTGCTCGCCAAAAGGCACCAAAATGTGCTTGTCAAATCTGCGCAAATTTCCGTTTTCAAAAACATACGCGCTGTTGTAAAATTTAGACTCTTCATACGCCTCGGCACCGGCTACAATCGAAATTTTATGCGATTTTTCTAGCAAAATTTCCTTTAAGGCTTCCTCGCGGTTTAGATACAGAGCAAATGCGCTCTCTGGCAATACTATCGCCTCGTAGCCACTTTCTATCGCCTCGTCGATTTTGGCTAAATTTTCTCTAATTGCGTCTAAAATTTTATCCTCGCCCCAGATGTCAAATTGTGAAATTTGTGAATTTTCAAGTTTTATTTTAAATGGCAAAAATTCAGCTTCTTTTTCTTTAAATTCTAGCGCGCAAATCAAGCAAGCGCAAAAAAGCAAAATTTTGGCTTTGTGCCTAAGTTTTATCAAAATGCAAATTCCAGCCAAAATCGCGCAAAATGCGAAAATTTCGGCTCTAAAAATACCGTGTGAAAACAAAAGCTCGAAATTTAGCCAATCAAAGCCAAATGGGTGGATAAATTTCAGCCCCACCAAACAAAGCGCGCGCGCTATCGGCTCATCAAAAATGGCAAAAATACGAAAAATCGCCCCCGCAATCAGACAAATTCCTAAAATTTCAACTGGGATTAAAAACGAAAGTCCAAAATAAATCAGGCTAAAACTAATCCAATAAAACCAAATCGCGCCGATAAAAAACCCAAACCAAAACCAAATTTGCTTTTTGCTTTTTAAAAGGACAAATAGCGCAAAAATCGCGATTAGTGGCGAGAAAAATTCAGCCAAAAGTGGTAAAATTCCACCTAAATTTTGGCTTAAAATTTCGATAAATATAAAATTTGAAACTCCAAGCGCAAGAAAAAAGCCGTTATTTATTTTATTTAATGTAAAATACTCTCTTTTTAAATTTTTTACAAAGGAAAACGATGGAACAAGGAAGTCTTTTTGGAACATTATTACCTCTAATTGTCTTTGTTGGGATTTTTTACTTTTTGCTAATCAGACCGCAACAAAAACAAGCAAAAGAGCATAAAGCTATGGTTGATGCGCTCGCTAAGGGCGATAAAATCGTCACAAGTGGCGGACTAAAATGCACAGTCGTAAAAACAAGTGAGGATTTTATCACAGTTAAGCTTAATGATGATGTTATCGTCGAACTAGACAAACTTTATATCGCAAGAAGGTTAGATGCGTAGTAAGATTACATATCGTTTGATTGCCTTTTTAGTAGCGGCAATTTTTAGTTTGATTTTTGCTATGCCTTCGATTTTGCAGAGCGAAAAGGGCGATAAAATCAACCTCGGACTTGATTTGCAAGGCGGTCTTCACATGCTGCTCGAAGTCCAAAGCGACGAGGCGATAACTTCGAAAATCAAATCAATCGCAGCTAGCGTAAATTACGCTGCCAAGCGCGATGATTTGCTAATGGACGGTTTGAAGCTTGATAGCGATTTTTTCGAATTTGAAATTTTAGACCCCGATGAAGCGCCTAAATTTGACGCTTTGCTTCACTCTGCTGCTAGTGGGCTTGAAATCGCCAAAACTGGCGAGAAATACCGCGTAAGCCTAACGCCAGAAGAGATCGCTAGCACCAAAGAATACGCGATCGCTCAGGCTGTGGATACCATACGCAACCGCTTGGATCAATTCGGCCTTGCTGAGCCAACGGTCGCCAAACAGGGCGAGAGCTATATCCTAGTTGAGCTTCCTGGAATTAAGAGCTCAGAAGAAGAGCAACGAGCCAAAGATTTAATCGCCAAAGCAGCGCATTTACAGCTCATGGCACTTGATGAGATTCGCCAAGACAGAGCCTTAACGATGAGCGAAGAAGAGGCCAAAAGCTACGGCGATGTAATATATCCTGACGCGAAAAATCCAGAGTATAAATACCTAATCAACGAAATTCCGGTTTTAGACGGCGCTATGCTAGTCGATGCTAGGGTGGCTTTCGATCAAAACACAAATCAGCCAATCATAAATTTCACGCTTAATTCACAAGGCGCGCAAATTTTTGGCGATTTTACAGGCGAAAATGTCGGCAGACGCCTTGCAATCGTGCTTGATGGCAAGGTTTATTCAGCTCCGCGCATTAACGAGCGAATTGGTGGCGGAAGCGGACAAATCAGTGGCGGATTTAGCGTGCAAGAAGCCCACGATGTGGCGATTGCGCTGCGCTCTGGTGCGCTTTTGGCTCCTGTTAGCGTGAGCGAATCGCGCAGTATCGGACCAAGCCTAGGTCAAGATAGCATAGATCAAAGCGTGAAAGCCCTAACTTTCGCGGCGATTGTAATTTTGATTTTTATGGTTTTATACTATGGCATGGCTGGCGTGTTTGCAGATATCGCGCTAGTTGTAAATATTTTATTTTTGATAGCATTTATGGCGCTGTTTGGGGCGACACTGACCCTGCCTGGTATGGCTGGTATCGTGCTAACCGTGGGTATGGCGGTCGATGCTAATGTCATCATAAATGAGCGCATAAGGGAGGTGCTAAAAGCTGGTGGCTCTATTAGCCAAAGTATCACCAAAGGCTACGAAAACGCTATGAGTGCGATTGTAGATGCAAATATCACTACGCTGATAACTTCGGCTGCCTTGTATGCGTATGGTACAGGCCCTGTTAAGGGCTTTGCGGTAACTATGAGTATAGGCATCATCGCGTCGATGATTACTGCGATTTTGGGCACTCATGGTATGTTTGAGGTGGTAATGGGCAAAATGGAAAAGAGCAAAAATACGAAATTTTGGCTAGGTTATAAAGTCAGAAAGGCGCAAAATGCAGGTATTTGATAGTGATAAAATTTATGATTTTATGAAATTTAGACATATCGCATTTGTGATATCTGCGATTTTGATAATTGGCTCGATTGGGCTATTTTTGATTAAGGGCTTTACTTATGGTATCGATTTTAGCGGTGGAACGCTAATCCAGGTCAAATACGACCAAAAAGCCCCGCTTGATGAAATTCGCACTCGTTTTGAAGCAGCAAATTTAGGAAATATAAATGTAACTGAGTTTGGAAGCGATGAAGAAGTTACCATTAGATACTCTGGCAGTAGCGATTCTTTGGGCGATAATCCAGCTTTGGCGACAAAGGAAATTTTAAAAGGAAGTGGAAATTTCGAGGTTCGCAAGGTCGATGTCGTAGGTCCAAAGGTCGGTAGCGAACTACGCACAAAGGGAATTATGGCGCTTTGCGTTTCGTTTGCGCTGATTTTGGTTTATATCACAATTCGCTTTGAGTGGAGATTTGCGATTGCGGCGGTGATTTCGGATTTGCACGATGTCATCATCGCATGTGGCGCACTGATACTATTTAAAATCGATTTTAACCTTGAAATTTTAGCCGCACTTCTTACGATTATGGGTTATTCGCTAAACGATACTATCGTCGTTTTCGATAGGATTAGAGAGGGTGTGCGCACTAGCAAATCCATTAAGCTAACTGAGGTTATAAACGAATCAATCTCAGCTACGCTTTCAAGGACATTTTTGACTTCATTTACGACCTTGCTTGTAATTGTGATTTTGTTCGTTTGGGGTGGGGCTATGATACATGGATTTAGCCTTGTTATGCTTGTTGGCGTTATCGCTGGAACATTTAGCTCGGTTTTCATCGCTGCACCGCTTTTGATTTTATTTGGTTTCGATGTGGAAAAATACCGCGCGTTTTTGGCTGATAAACAACGACGCGCCAAAGAAAAAGAAAAAATGCGCGCAATGTATGAAAAAGGCACTGTATAAGGATAGAAAATGAACTGGGGAAGAGTAACATACATATTTTTTGCTTTGATGAGTGCGACTACAATCGCTGGATTTATCTATGAAAGACACGAGCTTTTGCTCTTTATCGCTGCTAGTATTAATGCAGTCTCAACGCTACTTAAAGTCGGTGTGCGCAACATGCTCTCAGCCGAGCTTTTCGCAAGCTCGCTTGTGGCTGATTTGCACCTAATTCCAGCGTTTGTGCTTATGATAGTTCATCCAGGCGATCTCTCTGTCATAACCGCGCTTTGTATCGGCGCGCTGATTGCTGTGATTTTCTCATTAGTGCTAATCACCGTAGAATCAGCCAAATCAAAAGATGAATTTTAGGAGTAATAATGGCTTATAATAGCAAAGAGATAGAGTTAAAATGGCAAAAAATTTGGAACGATGAGGGTGAAGCAGAGCCAAAGGACGATTATAGCTTACCTAAAAAATATATTCTTTCGATGTTTCCATACCCAAGTGGCCGTATCCACATGGGGCATGTGCGAAACTACGCTATCGGCGACGCGCTTTCACGCTACTACCGCTTGCAAGGATATAATGTGCTCCAACCAATCGGCTTTGATAGCTTTGGTATGCCAGCAGAAAATGCAGCGATTAAACACAAAATTCACCCCAAAAAATGGACTTACGAAAATATTGATTATATGAAAAATGAGCTAGACAGGCTTGGATTTAGCTTTTCAAAGCGTAGATTGCTAGCTACTTCTGATCCACTTTATACAAAATGGGAGCAGGAATTTTTCATCAAAATGTATGAAAAGGGGCTGATTTATCGCAAAAGCTCACTGCTAAACTGGTGCGAACACGACGGCACCGTGCTTGCAAACGAGCAGGTCGAAGATGGCAAATGCTGGCGCTGTGGCAATGAAGTAGTGCAAAAACAAATGCAAGGCTACTACCTAAAAATCACTGATTATGCGCAGGAACTGCTTGATTGTTTGAAGGATTTGGAGGGAAAATGGCCAAATCAAGTCCTAACTATGCAAGAAAACTGGATTGGGCGAAGTGAGGGTTTGAAATTCCGCTTTAAATTTGACGATGAAAGCCGTGAGAGGCTAGACGGAATCGACGGATTTGATGTATTTACGACTCGCCCTGATACGATTTATGGTATGAGCTACTCAGCTCTTGCGCCTGAACACGCGGTTATTGCGAAGCTTTTGGAGAAAAATTTACTTCCAAAAGATGTAGAGCAAAAGGTCCGCACGATCCTAAACCAAAGCCCAAGAGAGCGACAAATCGCCGATAAAGACGGAGCGTATCTAGGCGTAAATGTCCTACACCCCCTAACTGGCAAAAAAATCCCAGTGTGGATAGCAAATTTTGTTTTGGCAGATTATGGCGATGGCGCGGTTATGGCTGTGCCAGCAGGCGATGAGAGGGACTTTGAGTTTGCGAGTAAATTTGGACTTGAAATTATAAATATTTTCGAAAACGAAACCCTACCGCATGTCGAAAAAACAGGAATTTACGCAAATTCTGAAATTTTAAATGGCCTAAAATACAAAGAGGCAAATGAGAAAATTTTGCAAATTTTTGAAGAGCGAAATTTAGGCTCTCGTGTGGTAAATTTCAAACTCCGCGACTGGGGCGTTTCACGCCAGCGCTACTGGGGCGCGCCGATTCCTATGATTCACTGCGAAAAATGCGGTTTAGTTGGCGAAAAAATCGAAAATTTGCCAGTTGCGTTGCCTGATGATGTGCAAATCACAGGACTTGGCAATCCGCTTGATAAACACCCTACTTGGAAGCACTGCACCTGCCCGAAATGTGGCGGAAAGGCCGTTCGCGAGACTGATACGCTTGATACATTTTTCGAGAGTAGCTGGTATTTCGCGCGCTATGCAAGCGATGAGAAAACTTGGACAAGCAAGGCATTTGACGAGCAGAGCGTGAATTACTGGATGAGCGTGGATCAATACATCGGCGGTATCGAGCATGCGATTTTGCACCTGCTTTACGCTAGATTTTTCCAAAAAGCATTGCGCGATTTGGGTTATTTGCGCGATAGTGAGCCGTTTGCTAGACTTTTGACACAAGGCATGGTGCTAAAAGACGGCGCAAAAATGAGCAAATCTAAGGGCAACACCGTCGATCCTGATGATATCATCGCTACTTATGGGGCTGATACTGCGCGACTTTTCATACTTTTTGCAGCACCTCCTGCAAAAGAGTTAGAGTGGAACGATAGCGCAGTAGAGGGCGCTTATAAGTTTTTAAACCGCCTTTACGAGCGTTCAAGCAATGCGTATAAAACAGATAAAATTCCTAGCATTAACCACGCAAATTTAAGCAAAGATGAAAAATACGCGAGATTAAAAGTCTATGAAGCGCTAAAAAAATCACACGATGTCTATACGGAAAATTTCGCCTTTAACACCCTAATCGCGGCGTGTATGGAGGCTCTAAATGCCCTAAATGCGCAGGATAACGCCGATATTTACACTGAGGGATATTTTATTATCCTAAATTTACTTCAACCAATCGTCCCTCATATCGCAAGCGAGCTAAGCCAGACACTTTTTGAGCGCAAAAATTTCACAAAAATTGAGCTTTTGCCTGAGGTTTTTGTGAGCGATACTATCACGCTTGCAGTTACCGTAAATGGCAAAAAACGCGCCGAAATCGACGCCAATGCGGACGCGAGCGAGGCGGAAATTTTAGCACTTGCCAAAGAAAATGTCGCAAAATGGTTAGAGGATAAAACGCTAATAAAAGAAATTTATGTCAAAAACAAACTTGTAAATTTGGTCGTAAAGTAGGAAAAAATGAGAAATTTGATTAAAAATTTAGCCGTTTTTGCGTTTGTGGTTTTGGTTGTTGGTTGCGGATATCAGCCAGTATCAAAAATCACTTCACAGATTATGTCAAAAAGCGTGTATGTCGATGTGCTGATGAGCAAAACAGATCCTCAAAACACAGTGGCTATCAAAGACGCTGTCAAAAGCGGTATCGTAGCGCGCCTAGGCTCAAATTTAGCCGACAAATCTAGCGCGCAAACCTACATCGTAGCCAGCATAAAAAGGCTAACTTTCACAGCCCTTACCTACGATAGATACGGCTATATCACGAGTTATCGCGCAAATTTGACGCTAAATTTCAAAACAAAGCTTAAAAATGGCGAAATTTTTAGCAAAGACTGCGTAGGAGACCATGATTTTTCGGTCTCTCGCTTAGTTAAAAACAAACACGACACAATCTCAGTCATCAGCGACAAAGAGCGCTATGACGCTATCGAAAATGCCTCTACTCAGGCGTTTGATGAGTTTATTTCTGCGCTTGCGATCAAAGGCATACAGCTTGAACGCGCTAAAAACTAGCTTGGTTTTTGACTTCTTAAACGCTCGTCCGATTTATTATAAAAAGATCGATTACGAGCGTTTTCCAGCCGCCTTTGAGGCCGTGCGTAGCGCACTCCCGCTAAAAAATATCACCCAAATCATCGGCACCAATGGCAAGGGAAGCACTGGCAGATTTTTATCTAGGATTATTATGAGTGCAAAGGGCGCAAATGGGCGAAATTCGGGCCCTAAATTTAGCGTCGGCCACTACACTAGCCCGCATATTATGAGATTAAACGAGCGCATTTACCGCGACGGGCGCGAGATTAGCGACGATGAGTTGCAAGGTGCGCACGAGTTTTTGCAAGCAAATTTGCCGGCAAAATTTAGAAATAATCTTTCGTATTTTGAATACCTGACTTTGGCGGCTGCGGTGCATTTTAGGGAGTGCGATTACTGCGTATTCGAGGCTGGTATGGGTGGCGAGTTTGACGCTACGAGCAGTTTTGATACCAAGCTTTCGCTTTTTACCCCTATTGGCACCGATCATATCGGCATGCTTGGCGTTAATTTGGAGCAAATTTCGCGCACGAAGCTCAATGCAATGGCGAAAAATGCGATTTTAAGCGATGAGATGAACGAGATTAGCGTAAAAATCGCGCGTGAAATCGCAGCGCAAAAGGGGGCAAATTTGGCGTTTGCAAGCGATTTTTTAAACGCAGATGAAAAGCGCGAAATTGCTGAATATATCAAAACTCACAACCTAGCAAATTTTCAATATTCAAATTTAAAACTAGCCGTGGCTGGGGCGAAATTTTGGGGCTTAAATTTTAAAATTGCTGAAATTTTGCCCCTTGATTTGCCTGGGCGCGCCGAAGCAATCGCTCCAAATATCATTATCGATGTGGGGCATAATGAACTAGCCGCCGCAGCACTTGCCAAGGAATTTGCGGGCAAAAAATTTACGCTAATTTACAACGCCTTTGCCGATAAGGATATCAAAAAGGTTCTTGCTACACTTGCGCCGATTATCAAAAATGTCCAAATTTTGCCTTACGATGCCCCAGGTCGCGAGCTTGGCGGGGATATGATTACGCAGGCTTTGGACGAGCTTGGTATCGCGCACTCTGAATTTATGGGTGAAACCTATGAAAATGAGCTTTATTTGGTGTTTGGTTCGTTTCATTTAGTCGAGGAATTTTTGAAATTTTATAATAACGGGGCGAAATTTGGCAAAAACTAAAATCACCATTAGTGATAATTTCGGCTCGAAAACTATGCAATTTGGCGAGAATTTTCGCTTTCAACTTAAAATTTTAGTCGCATTTATCATTGTGTTTTTGCTCGTTTTGTTTTTCGCGCTTTTTCGCCTAAATAACGACAAAAAAAACCTAAAAACCACCAATGCTACGCTAATGGCGCAAATCGAAAAGCTAGAAAAACAAAATCAAAATTTGATAATTCAGGCAAATCAAATGCGCGAACAAACCAGCCTCGATATCGCAAACGAAGGCCCTGACGGCGATGAGAGCGACGCGCAAATCGCGCAGTATTTCAGCGAAAGACTAGCCAAGCGCAACAAATCAAACTCTAAAACAATCAGCGCAAACGATAACACTTATAAATTGATGTTTCAATACATACCAAACCGCTACCCGATAAAAAACCGCGGAATTACCGATAATTACGGCATGCGCACGCACCCGATAGCCGGTGTCAAACGCATGCACCACGGCATAGATTTGCGCGCCAGTGTCGGCACACCGGTAATCGCCACAGCAGATGGATTTGTCGATTTTGCCGGCGAGAGCGGAAACGGATATGGCATACTCGTGCGAATCACGCACAATTACGGATTTTCGACAAGGTATGGCCATTTAAGCTCGGTTAGCGTGGCTCCTGGCATGTGGGTTAGCAAAGGCACGGTTATTGGATATACGGGCAATACAGGGTATAGCACGGGGCCGCATTTGCACTATGAGGTGCGGTTTTTGGGTATGACGCTAGATCCACTAAATTTCATGCTGTGGGACAGCTCGAATCTAAATATTTGGTCGGTCGAGCCAAATGTATCGTGGTATGAGATAAATCGTGTCTTGCAAAGTGGGGCGCAAAAATAATGCAAGCTAGAATTTATGAGTATTTTTCGCAAATTTTAGCGCAAAATTCTGCGCAAATTTGTCCTCAAATTTTAATCACAGATGATGAAAAAGATAGCGCACTTTGCGCTGAGGTGTTGAAATTTTTGGGTTTTAAAACCTTTGTTTTGCCTGATTTCAGGGCGCATTTTGGCGAGGATTTGCGAAGCTATTATGACGAGCTAATCGGCATTTCACGCTCGCTTGGCGCGTATTACAAATGCGAGGGGCGCAAAATTTTAATCTCGCCAGTTCGCACGATTTTAAACAAACTCCCCACAAAATCGCAACTAAAAGGGATAAAAATCGAATTTGCCCAAAAGCTAAATTTGGCTGAATTTAAAGATGAAATTTTGCGCCTTGGATACAGCGTGACGCAGGTCGTCGAAAGCGCAGGCGAGATTAGCTTTCGTGGCGAGATTATTGATATTTTTCCGCTTGGAGGCGAGTGCGGGGTGAGGGTTTTGCTCGATGATGATGAAATCGAGAGCATTAGGCATTTTGACATTGATACGCAAAAATCCGAAAAAATCGAGCTAGAAAGCGTCGAAATTGAGCCGTTTTTGGCTAATTTAAACAAGGGCGAGTTTGAGAGCGCAAACGAAAAAATTAACGCCTTTGATAGCGACGCTTTGATTAACGATCTAACTTCGCTTGGGTTTTGGTTTATTGATGGGTTTGCGGATTATTTGCAAGAATTTAGCGCAGTTTTAGCGTCTCCTATCAAAAAAGATGAAATTTTTGCCGAAAGGGATCTAAGCGTCCTTGATACACTGCCGCTAATACCTGCCGCGCGTAAATTTAAGGATTTGCAAATCACGCCAAATAGCGAATTTTTCGAATTTCACAAAAATGACAAAATTACCATTATCGCGCGAAATGACGCACTTTTGGCGCATTTGGATCTCTCAAATTTAAGCAATGCGAAAATTTTAAAAGAGGATTTTATCCTAAATTTAATCAGCTCTGATGAGATTATCGTTTCATTAAACAAGCTAATCCCTAAAAAGCGCGTTCGCAAATCTAGCCTTGCGCTCGATGAGCTAAATCCTGGCGATTTTGTCGTGCATGAAGACTACGGAATCGCCAAATTCGCTGGCCTTGAACTAGCCACCGTTTTAGGGCATTCGCGTGAGTTTGTCGCCCTGATATACGAAGGCGGCGACAAGCTACTTTTGCCTGTGGAATACCTAAACAAAATCGACAAATATATCGCTGGTGGGGGCGTAGTAAGCCCTGATCGCCTAGGCAAGGCAAGCTTTGCGAAAATCAAAGAAAAGGTGCGCGAAAAGCTCTTTGTCATCGCTAGCAAAATAATCCAAACCGCCGCTAAACGCGAGCTAATTCGTGGCGTGATGATAGAAAATACTGGCCCAAATTACGCCAAATTTATCGCTTCTAGCGGGTTTTCATACACGCCAGATCAAGAAAGTGCGATTAGCGCGATTTTGCAGGATTTGCGCAGTGGCAAGGTCATGGATAGGCTATTAAGCGGCGATGTGGGCTTTGGCAAGACAGAAGTGGCGATGAACGCGATATTTGCGACGATAAAAAGTGGCTTTTCAGCACTGTTTTTCGTGCCGACGACTTTGCTGTGCGCTCAGCACTACGCTACGCTAAAAGCGAGATTTGAAGAGTTTGAAATCCCTGTTTTTAGGCTAGATAGATTTAGCAAAGCAAAGGAAAAAAGCGAAATTTTAAAACGACTTAAAAATAACGAAGCGATTGTGTGCGTAGGCACGCATAGCCTGCTAAATGTCGAAGCGCCAAATTTAGGGCTTGTAATCGTCGATGAAGAGCATAAATTCGGCGTGAAACAAAAAGAGAAATTAAAGGAAAAATCGCAAAATTCGCACCTTTTAAGCATGTCTGCTACGCCGATTCCACGCTCGCTAAATATGGCGCTAAGCCAGATTAAGAGTTACAGCACGCTTCTAACTCCGCCACTAGATCGCCTCGATGTGCGCACAATGGTCAAAGAGTGGGACGAAAAAATCGTAAAAGAGGCGATTACTAGGGAGCTTCGCCGTGGCGGGCAGATTTTTTATGTGCATAATCATATCGCAAGCATGCCTAGCGTGAAAAAACGGCTGCTTGAAATTTTGCCAAATTTAAAAATCGTAATCTTACACTCTAAAATCGATGCGCAAACCACCGAGGACGAGATAGCTAAATTTATCGCTGGGGAGTATGATTTGATGCTATGCACGAGCATAGTCGAGAGTGGAATCCACATGCCGCGCGTCAATACGATTTTAATCGACAATGCCGATAAATTCGGCATAGCAGACCTGCACCAGCTTCGAGGCAGGGTAGGGCGAAGCAACAAACAGGCATTTTGCTACTATTTGATTGGCGATAAAACCGCCCTTACTAGCGACGCGCTAAAACGGCTCGTGGCATTGGAGAGCAACTCATTTCTAGGCTCTGGCTCAGTGCTAGCGTATCATGATCTAGAAATCAGAGGTGGTGGAAATCTCGTCGGCGAAGCGCAAAGCGGGCATATCGAGGCTATCGGATACAGCCTGTATTTGCGTATGCTAGAAGATGAGATAAACAAGCTTTTAAACCAAAAAACAATCATTTCAAGCGTTGAGCTTAAAATTTCAGTCAATGCCTTTTTAAACAGCGAATATATCGCGGAAGATAGGTTGCGACTTGATATTTACCGCAGGCTTAGCAAATGTGAAAACGCTATGCAAATAAATGAAATTTACGCTGAAATCGAGGATAGATTCGGCAAGGCCGATGTTTATACCAAACAATTCATTGATATGATGATGATAAAGGTGCTGGCCCAAAATATCGGTGTGCGCGCGATTTCGAGTGCAGATGTAAATATCGTAATCACAGATAAAAATGGCGAGAAAATCCGCCTAAAATCGCCTTCGAAAGACGATGATGATGTGCTAGCAGAAATTTTAGTGTATTTGCGAAAGGAAAACAAAAATGTCTGAGTTAAATTTGAAAATCGATTGGCAAAGCGTGCAAGTAGCGCAGTTTCGCAGACACGGATTGAAACTGCGGGCGATAGAGGATATCGATTTTGTTGATATCAACGCGCTTTGTGGCTTAGAGGCGCAAAAAACTGCGCTTGTAGAAAATACGCGAAATTTTATCCACGGGCGCGGGGCAAATCACGCCTTGCTTTGGGGCGAGCCGGGCTGTGGCAAATCAAGCCTAGCAAAGGCAGTTTTTACGAAATTTTTGCAAGACGGCCTTAAAATCGTCGAAATCGGCAAAGATGATTTGGAGTATCTCATCGATATAATCGATGAAATTCGCGCTCAGGATTATTATTTCATCATTTTTTGCGATGATTTAAGCTTCGAGCTTGGCGAAAACGCCTACAAGCACCTAAAACCGCTACTTGACGGCTCTATGGAGCGCGCGCCAAAAAATGTGCTAATGTATGCGACCTCAAATCGCAGACACATTTTGAGCGAGCTAGCCAGCGACAACATGGGCGCGCAGGTGGGCACCGACGAGCTTCATTTAAGCGACGCCAAAAACGAGCGCATTAGCCTTAGCGAGCGATTTGGCTTGCAACTTAGCTTTTATAGTGGAAATATGAGCGAGTATTTGGGCGTGGTGGAGAGCTATTTCGCGGCATTTAGATTTATGAGCGTTGATGAGTTTAGGCAGCGTTTCGCGCACGCACTTGATGATTTACGCGCCAAAGCTAGCGAGTTTGCGAGGCTGAGGGCGAGCCGAAGCGGGCGGATCGCAAAGCAGTTTGCGCTAAGCTATGCAAGTGAGTTTTTTGCGAAATTTAGCCCTGAAAATGAGCGCGACTGAGCTATTTCGCGCACTTTTTGGCGCGACTAAATTTGACGATTTTCGCTGGTGGCCGAATTTTGGCGAATTTGAAGTCATCGTCGGAGCGATTTTAATACAAAACACAAACTGGAAAAACGCTGAACTTGCACTTGAAAATTTGCGAATTTGTGGGCTTTTGGATTTGCGAAATTTAGCGAATTTAAGCGTGGAAAATTTGGCAGAAATCATCAAACCAAGCGGATTTTATAACCAAAAAGCAAAACGGCTAAACTCGCTTTGCAAGGCAATTGAGGCAGAATTTGGCGATTTTGAAAATTTTGCGCACGCCGTAAGCCGTGAGTGGCTTATCGGCCAAAAAGGCATAGGCGCGGAAACCTGCGACGCGATTTTGTGCTATGCGTGCGGAAGAGCCGTAATGGTCGCAGATAGCTACTCTGCGCGTTTGCTAGGCGCGCTTGGATATGAGTTTGAGAGCTATGACGAGATTAGCGAGTGGCTTGGCGCGCTAGAATTTGGTGAAATTTTTGAACTAGCAAATTCTCGCTATGATAATTTTTCAAACGACGAAAACGGCGCATTTGCGCTATTTCACGGACTGATAGTTGAGTTTTGTAAAGCACACTTAAAAGGCAAAAAATTCGACGAATTTGCGATAAATTTATTTGATGAGTTAAAATGCAGTTAAAAATCCAAATTTTTCTAACAATCTTTCTCGTGATTTACGCCCTTTTGTCGCTACCTAGCCAGATAAAAAATAAAAACTATTTTCAAATTTTTCTTTTTTTGTCTTTTGTCTGTATTGGCATAGAAATGCTTAGGCAAAACAGCCTTATAAATGGGCTTTTATCTAGTGTTGGCATGGATTATTTCGACATTATTTTTATTTGTGTCATGCTCTTTTTTATCTATGCTTTTCGCTCTGATAAGCCTGGCACTTTTGTGTTGTCTGCAATCTCTTTTTTTGATGGGTTTGCTTCGCTAAACGGATATAAAGTGTGGAGCAAATACCAAGGCTGGGTAAGACTTGGCACAAGGGGCAAAATTTTTGCTTTTATTGTGGCTTTTGCCTCGCTTTTTGCTTTTTTATTTGGTAAAAAAAGCAATCAAAATAAACTATTTTTCTGCAAAAATTGCCAAAAGACTTTTTATTTTTATGAGGTAAAAAATTTAAGGTGCAAACAATGTTTTGGGGATTTGGTGGATTATGAGCACTATTTGAAACAAAAATATGCAAATAAAAATGAAATTTTTACTGGTGATAAAGTTGGCAAGCCAAAACCGCGCAAGAATAAAAGAAAAAAGCATAAATAAACCCAAAATGACAAAATTTTAAATGGTTTTGCCCCTTGGAAATTTTAAAATTTCGGCGCAGTGTTTAGATTTTGCGAAGCGAGATTAAATCACGCACAAATGCTTGATTTTCTCACCCTCAAATTTCAGCTCCACTATGTCGTGCCAAAGTGTGACAAACTGGCTATTTACGCAGAAATTGCTTTGAATTTTTCTAACGCAAATTTAAAATTCCTGCGAATTTAACTATTTAATCAAATTTATTGTAAAATTGTCCGAAATTTTACCAAAAAGGGGCAAAATATGGACTTTTTACAAAACTACGAAACTAGCGTAAATGAGCGCGCGAAGCTAGGTATTCCGCCACTAGCACTTAGCGCCGAGCAAACCAAGCAGCTATGCGAAATCCTAAAAACCAATCCAAGCGAAAAATTAATCGAAATTTTAAAAACACGCATTAACCCGGGCGTCGATGATGCCGCTAAAATCAAGGCGGAGTTTTTGGGCGAAATCATAAACGGCGATTGTAGTGTGGCTGGCATTAGCAAAAATGAGGCTTTTGCGATGTTAGAGCGCATGCTTGGCGGATACAGCGTGATCGAGCTAATTCGCGCCTTACAAAGCGCAGATGAAGCCACCGCAAAGGGCGCAGCAGCGGCTCTTGGCAGGACGATTTTCGTGCATGATTACTTCGCAGAGGTTGCAAGACTGGCAAAAGAGGGCAACTCTCACGCAAAAGCCGTGCTTCAAGCGTGGGCGAATATGGAGTGGTTTAGGGCGAAAAAACCTCTGAGCGAGTGTATTAAAGGCGTGGTTTTCAAGGTCGCTGGCGAGACAAACACAGATGATTTAAGCCCTGCTAGCGAGGCTTTCACGCGTTCGGATATCCCGCTTCACGCCCTAAGCATGCTTAGCAAACGCCAAGCCGGTAGCCTAGAAACAATCGCCCAGCTTAAAAAAAGCGGTAAGCAGGTCGTGTATGTGGGCGATGTCGTGGGCACTGGAAGTAGTCGCAAAAGTGGCGTGAATTCCGTGCAGTGGCATATCGGCGAGGAAATTTATGGTATCCCAAACAAAAAAACAGGCGGTGTAATCATAGGCTCGGTCATCGCGCCGATTTTTTTCAACACAGCCCAAGATAGCGGTGCCCTGCCAATCGAAGCGAGTGTGGAAAACCTCGAAATGGGCGATGAAATCGAGATCTATCCATACAAGGGCGAGATTGTCAAAAATGGCGAGGTCGTTTGCAAATTTAGCCTGAGCCCAAATACGATTTTCGATGAATACAAAGCCGGCGGGCGAATCCCGCTAATCATCGCAAGAGGGCTTTGCGCTAAGGCTAGAAAAGAGCTAGGCTTAGGCGATGATGAGATTTTTACTAGACCAGAGCAACCTAAATTTGACGAGAGCGCAGGTTATACTCTCGCGCAAAAAATCGTCGGCAAAGCCTGTGGCATGGCGGGCGTGAGAGCTGGTATGTATGTCGAGCCACTCACGCTAACTGTGGGTTCGCAAGACACCACAGGTCCTATGACGCGCGATGAGATTAAAGAGCTTGCTAGCCTTGGATTTGGCGCAGATTTCGTGTTGCAGAGCTTTTGCCACACAGCAGCCTATCCTAAGCCAAGCGATACTATCACGCACCGAACACTTCCGTCTTTTATGAGTAGTCGCGGTGGCGTGGCACTGCGCCCAGGGGACGGAGTAATCCACTCATGGCTAAATCGTATGGTGCTCCCTGATAGCGTAGGTACGGGCGGAGATAGCCACACGAGATTTCCAATCGGCATTAGCTTTCCAGCAGGTAGCGGGCTAGTGGCGTTTGCGGCAGTTACTGGAAGTATGCCACTAAATATGCCAGAATCCGTGCTTGTGAAATTTAAAGGCGAGTTACAAGAGGGCATTACTTTGCGCGATTTGGTAAATGCAATTCCTTACTATGCGATTAAAAAGGGCTTATTGAGCGTCGAGAAAAAGGGCAAGAAAAATATATTTGCAGGCAAAATTTTAGAGATTGAAGGGCTTGAAAATTTAAAGGCCGAGCAGGCTTTCGAGCTAAGCGACGCTAGCGCTGAGAGAAGTGCAGCAGCGTGCGCAATCGCGCTAAATACCGAGAGCGTGTGCGAATACATACGCTCAAATATCGCTTTAATCGACGCTATGATAAAAGCTGGTTATCAAAACAGCGACGCGCTAGCTAGAAGGGGCAAAAAAATGAAAAAATGGCTAGAAAATCCGACACTTCTAAAAGCCGATGAAAACGCAAAATACGCAGAAGTGATTGAAATAGATTTGGGTGAGATTACAGAGCCGATTTTAGCCTGCCCTAATGACCCTGACGATGTCGCAACGCTAAGTGAAATTTTAGCCGATGAGACAAGGGCGAAAAATATCGATGAGGTTTTCATTGGAAGCTGTATGACAAATATCGGGCATTATCGCGCCGCAGCGCAGATTTTAAAGGGTAGCGCGCAAACACCAGCCCGCCTTTGGATAGCACCGCCTACGAAAATGGACGAGGCAAAACTCAAAGAAGAGGGCGTGTATAGTGTATTTGGCGCGGTAGGAGCGCGCACAGAGGTGCCTGGGTGCTCGCTGTGTATGGGAAATCAAGCGCGCGTAAAAGATAATGCGGTCGTGGTCTCAACTTCGACTAGAAATTTCGATAATCGCATGGGTATGGGTGCTAAGGTGTATTTAGCCAGTGCCGAACTAGCCGCTGTTTGCGCGATGCTAGGCAGAATTCCTAGCGCGAGAGAATACAAAGAGATAGTGCGCGAGAAATTAAGTGGCAAAAATAGCGAAATTTATCGTTATTTAAATTTTAACGAGGAAGAAAATTTCGCGCTCTAAGCCACGAATTAGCGCGTTTTGCGCTAATAAGTTTAAATAAGCAAAATTTCGCTAAAATGGCGGGTTAAATTTGACAAGGTTGGTTATGCAAAGAATTTTGATTTTATGGATATTTGGCGCAATCTGTGCTTTTGGCGCGACCTGCGCCGATATCGAGGCAGATCCGAAAGCCTATTTTGCCACTACGCCAAGCCCTAGCGAACTTTTGCTGAGCGATTATGATTGCAAGGGCTCGCTTGTGGAGGCTTCATTTTTGCGAAATTTGCAAAATTTAGCTAGGACAATTAGAAGCGAGAGTATCGAGTGCGTGGGAAACGAAGCTAGCATAAATGAGAAAAAATTCGAACGCATCTTAGCGCAGGCTGGCATGGATAGCGAGGGATTTTTGCGCGAGGCTAAGCAGAAAAATTTAGGCGCGGCGTATGCAAATGCGCTAGAAATTTTAGAATTTTACTCGGAGCAAAAATTTATAAATTTCATAAATTTCAAAAATTTTATCTCTGAGATAAATTTGGCAAAAACAGCATTACAAAGTCATTTTAACGCAAATTTATCCCCAAACGAGGCTAGTGAGATTGCGGATTTGGTGCTGAGCGAATTTGCCCTATATGCGGCTAAAAATCGCAGTATCGACGCGTATAATAAGCTCGAATTGGCCCTTAAAAACAGGGTAAATATAGATGAGTTTAATGTGCTTTTAAGCAGCGACACTTACAGCACAAACGACCTTAGCGGTGCGCTAAATTTGGCACTTTTGCTAGGATATGATACGAAATTTATCGACGCACTTATTACGCGTGGGGCAAAGATTAACGACGGGGACGATAGCGCGCTATTTTACGCTATGTCAAATTTACAAAATGCTAAATTTCTAATCTCCAAAGGTGCGCAAGTATCGCACAAAAATCAACTTGGCCAAACCCCGATTTTCTACGCTGTGGCTAGCAAAAACTACGAAATGGTAAATTTCATGGTCTATAACCACGCTAGCGTAAATGTCCGCCAAATCGGCTCTACCGAAAAGGGCGCGCTAGCTTCGCTTGGCGGGTATTCAGACGCGTGTGCGTTTAATGATTTGGGTGCTAGTTTGCTAATGTATTCGGCGCTACATGGAAACAAAGAAATCACCGAGCTTTTGGTCAAATCAGGCGCAGATGAAAAAAGAGTAGATGAATCTGGGCTAAACGCGCTTGATTACGCTATTTTTGGTGGCGATGAAAAGATCCAAGAATACCTTAAATCTATCGGACTTAAACCTAGTGTAAGCGCGAATAATGGGGATTTCATGGGAAGCATGGCAGAGGAAAATTTCGAAGATATAGCGAACTAATCTAATACAAAAGGGAAATTTATGTTTAGGATTTTATTTATTTTTTTGCTTCCGTTTTTTGTCTTTGGCGCGGAGCTTAGCCCAGCTGAAAAAAATGCAAGCATTTACGGCGCACTGACGCTGATTCCGCCACTTGTGGCGATCGCTCTTGCATTTATCACCAAAGATGTCATTTTGTCGCTATTTTTGGGCGTGTTAAGCGGGACATTTCTCATCGGTATGAACGATAATGGCGTGCTTTCAGCCTTTGTCGTAGCTTTTACGGATTTGTGCTCGCGCGTGGTAGCTTCTATGGCTGATGCGTGGAATGCGGGAATTTTGCTTCAAGTTATGTGTATCGGAGGCCTTATCGCGCTAGTTACCAAAAGTGGCGGCACCAAAGCCCTTGCTATGTGGCTTGGGGCTAGGGCGCATACTGGGGTTAGGGCGCAAATTTACACTTGGTTTATGGGAATTATCATTTTCTTTGACGATTACGCAAACGCCCTTATTTTGGGGCCTATCATGCGTCCTTTGATGGATAGATTTAAAATTTCGCGTGCGAAATTTGCCTTTATCATCGACGCGACAGCTGCGCCGATAACTGGAATTGCGCTGATTTCGACTTGGGTCGGGGTTGAGATTTCGGCGATTAAGGAAGCGTATGCGCAAATCGGTGTCGAGGATATCAACGCATTTACGATTTTTGTGGAGACAATCCCGTATAGATTTTATAATATTTACATGCTTTTCTTTGTCGTGGCAGGTGCTGTGATGATGAGGGAATTTGGTCCTATGTATCGCGCCGAAATGGCGTCTCGCGCTGGCAAAAACGGCGGACGGGACTTTAAAATCGCAAATTTAGAAGATCAAGCATTTAGCCCAAAAGAGGGTATCGAACCACGCAAGATTAATGCTTTAATTCCGCTTGGAGCGATGATTGTGCTAAGCGTGATTGGGTTTTATGCAAACGGACTTGGCGCGCTTGGCGAAGAGGAATTAAAGGCTGTGCAAGCAGATCCATTTTCCTTCGTTTCTATCAGAACGGCATTTAGCGGGGCTGACGCTTCTGTGGTGCTGTTTCAAGCGGCTATGTTTTCGTCAATAATAGGCATAGTTTTGGGGCTGTGGCAAAAAATTTATGGTATCAAAGAGGGAATTGAAATTTGGATTGGGGGCTGGAAAACCATGCTCACAACCGTTTTAATCCTGCTTTTTGCGTGGTCGCTAAGCTCTACGATAAAAGAGCTTGGCACCTCAAAATACCTTGTGGATTTGCTAGGCGAGAGCACCCCTATGGCGCTACTTGCGCTCGTGATTTTTGTGTTAAGCTCGATAATTTCCTTTTCAACCGGCACTAGCTTTGGCACTATGGGTATCGTAACCCCGCTCGCTGTGCCACTAGCTGCCTCTGTGGGGGCGAAATATGGCCTTAGCGGCGATGAATTTCATGCTTTTATGTGTTTAAACATCAGCTCGGTTTTTACAGGGGCGATTTTTGGCGATCACTGCTCGCCGATTTCAGATACCACAATCCTCTCCTCAATGGGCGCAGGTTGCGATCATATCGAGCATGTCAGCACTCAGCTACCTTACGCTATCGTTGTGGGTATCATCAGCGCACTTTGCGGGTTTTTGCCAGCTAGCTTTGGGGTAAATGTCTGGGTCTGCCTAGTCTTTGGGCTTGGCGTAACCGTGCTTGCGATACGAATTTTAGGCAAAAAGGTAAGCGGTGAAGTGCGATAAATTTGGCATTTGTGGAAGTTGCGTTTATGATTTGCCTTACAAAGAGCAGTTAAATTTAAAAAAAGAGCGCATAAGCGCGGAGTTTGCGCCGTTTTATACTGGCGAAATCGAGGTTTTTGCCTCCAAAGAAAGCGCATTTCGCTCGCGGGCTGAATTTGGGATTTTTCACGAGGGCGAGAAGCTTCATTTTAGCATGCGAGGCAGAGATAAAGAGCGTGTTTTCGTGCAAAACTGCCCTATCGTAGATGAAAAAATCCAAAGCTTTATGGATAGAGTTTTGCCGATTTTGCAGGGCGATGAGGTTTTGAAATTTAGGCTTTTTGGGTGCGAGTTTATCGCTACGAAAAATGATTTTTTATGCGTGCTTTTATATCACCGAAATGTCGTAGAAATAGAGCCGAATTTGGCAAATTTAGCCAGAAATTTAGGGCTAAATTTAATCGCTAGATCGCGCGGGAAAAAGCTCGTTTTTGGCAGGGAAAATTTAGAAGACGAGTTTGAAATAAAGGGGCAAGTTTATCGCTACACTTTCGAAGCTACGGCGTTTTCGCAGCCAAACAGAGGCGTTAATGAAAAGATGATTTCGTGGGTGCTAGGCGCAGTGGGCGATGAGAAAACGCCTAAAAAAGATCTGCTTGAAATGTATTGCGGACATGGGAATTTCACAATCCCGCTAAGTGCTAAATTTCGCCAAATTTTGGCAAACGAGATTAGCAAAAACAGCATAAAAAACGCACTTTTAAACGCGCAAAAAAACGGCGCCAAAAATATAAAATTCGTGCGCCTAAGCGCAGACGAGCTAATGAGCGCATTTGGGGGAGAGCGCGAATTTACCCGTTTAGAGGGGGTAGATTTGCAAGGCTATGAAATTTCGCATATTTTGGTAGATCCGCCACGCGCAGGGCTTGAAGCAAGCGTGCTAAATTTCATCAAAGATTACAAAAACATAATCTATATTTCGTGCAATCCGCAAAGTTTAAAGCAAAATTTAAGCTATCTTTGCAAAACGCACAAGGTGGAGAAATTTGCGATTTTCGATCAGTTCGCACACACTAATCATGTCGAGTGCGGCGTGATTTTAAAGGCGTTAGCGTGATAAGTGAAATTTTAAGAAATGCCAAAAACATCGCTATCGTGGGGCTTAGCCCAGATGAGAGCAAGCCAAGCAACCGCGTGGGGCAGTATTTAGCCGCGCAAAATTTTAAAATTTTTCCGATTTATCCTAAATTTGATGAAATTTTAGGCAGGAAGGTTTATAGAAATTTAAAAGAAATAAATGATAAAATCGACATTGTCGTTATGTTTCGAAAAGGCGAGTTCGCAAATGCGCTTTTTAGCGATGTTTTGGCGTGTAAAGCCAAAACGCTTTGGTTGCAACTTGGCATTTTTAACGACAGCGTGGCTTTTCTCGCGCAAAAAAATGGAGTAAATTTTATCCAAAATAAGTGCATAATGATAGAGCATAAAAATTTGAAAGGCTAAAAATGGTAGATTTAAATAAAATAGTTCAAGCAAAGCGCACAATAGCGGCTTTTGTGCATAAGACACCCTTCGCTTTCGCGCCAAAGTTAAGCGAAATTTACGGGGCGCAAATTTATCTAAAAAACGAGAATTTACAACGCACGGGCGCGTATAAAATTCGTGGCGCATACAACAAAATCGCTCATCTTAGCGAAGATGAAAAGAGCCGTGGCGTAATCGCAGCGAGTGCGGGCAACCACGCGCAAGGCGTGGCGATGAGTGCGCAAAAATTTGGCGTGCGCGCCATAATCGTCATGCCAGAGGCGACACCGCTTTTAAAGGTCAGTGGCACCAAGGCTTTGGGGGCTGAGATTATCCTAAAAGGCGATAATTTCGACGAGGCTTATGCTTACGCGCTCGAATACGCCAAGGAAAACAACCTTACTTTTGTCCATCCTTTCGATGATGAGCTAGTCCAAGCAGGACAGGGCACAATCGCGCTTGAAATGCTAGAAGATGTCGCAGATCTCGACTATATCATAGCGCCTGTGGGCGGTGGCGGACTAATCAGTGGCGTGGCAAGCTGCGCTAAACAGATTAACCCTGATATAAAAATCATCGCTGTTGGCGCAAAGGGCGCGCCTGCTATGCACGATAGCTTCGTAGCCAAAAAGGCGATAAATTCCAAAAGCGTGCGCACTATCGCCGATGGTATCGCGGTGCGTGATACTAGCGAAATCACGCTAAAACATATTTTAGAAAGCGTCGATGAGTTCGTCCAAGTCGATGATGAGGAGGTCGCAAGCGCGATTTTGTATCTGCTAGAAAATCAAAAAATCATCGTCGAGGGCGCAGGAGCTGTGGGCGTGGCAGCTCTCATCAATCATAAATTTAGCTTTGAAGAGGGCGCTAAAATCGGCATTATTTTAAGTGGCGGAAATATCGATGTGCAGATGCTAAACATCATCATCGAAAAAGGTCTTATCAAATCTCACCGCAAAATGACGATAAATGTTACGCTCGTGGATAAACCAGGCTCGCTAACCAAGCTTACAAATGTTTTGCGTGATGCCAACGCAAACATCGTCAAAATCGACTACGATCGCTTCTCGACCGAGATCGAATACGGCGATGCGCAAATTACAATCACGCTAGAAACCAAGGGCAAGGCGCACCAAGAGGAGATTGCGTGGGCGTTAAAAAGCGCAGGATATGATTTCAAAGAGCTGTTTTAGGCGAAATTTGAAAGGATAAAATTTGGAAAATTTGGCTTTTATCTTAAATTTTTTAATTTTTGTGATTTTGGTTTATATGTTTTTGCGTATGAAAAAATCTGGCGCAAATGCCCCTAAAACGGAGATTAGCACGGATATTACGCGGCTTAAAAGCATAGGCGAGTTAAGCGTGTTTAAAATTTATTCCAAAGAGATTGTTACGCGCAAAGAAAATGTCGCTGACGGCTTCCTTGGCTCGCTAGTTTCGCCACTGATGACGAAAAAACAGATTGCGATTATTTTCGAGTTTGAGATAGATTTCGTCTATGACCTGCTAAGCCCTGAATTTAGCATAATTCCGCGTGGCGAGGACAAATACGAGATCAAAATGCCACCTTGCAAATACAAATATTCGATTAAAGATATGAAAATTTACGACGAGCAAAATTCCAAACTTTTACCGTTTTTGCTGCCTGATTCGCTAAATGGTATTTTTGGGTCAAGCTTTGATGAGAGCGATAAAAACCGCCTAATCGACGACGCGAAAAACGAGGTTAAGGCACTCTCGCTTAAAATCATAAACGATTTAGGGGGCAAAATCCACAAATCCGCAACCGACACACTCGAAACCATAGCGAAAAGTTTTGGCGCCAAAGAAATCGGCTTTGTCTTCCAAGATAAGGCATTAGAGACAATCGATATCAATCCAAGCGATATTTCTATCGCAAGCTCGCTAAAATCGCAAATCGAAGAGAAATAAGGGCGAGCGTTGCAGGCTTACGAGGCGCTGTTTAAGCTATATTTTTCGTATTATACGAGCTTTAAGCGCAAAATTTACGCTAAATTCGAGCGATTTATCACTCCGATTCGCCTAAGCAGGGAGAAAAAACGGCTCAAAGCCAAGGGCTATTTCGTGCCAGATGAGCTTTGGGCGGGCTTTTTTGGCGAATTTAGCTTTTGTAAATGTTTTATCATAAAAAAAATCCTTTTTCCGAATTTTTACGCTATCAAAAATAGCTCCAAATGGCAAATACAAAACGCACAAATTGCTTTTAAAATCGGGGTTTTTGCATACGATGAGATAGCGTGGATTTTCATACCGCAAAGGTATGATAAAACGAAAAAAAATGATTTAGAAATGGTGCTAGATTTGCTAGCAAAATTTCCGCAAATTCGCTACGAAAAGCTAGAAGAGGGCATTAAAATTTTCGGATATGAATTTTAGGCTAAAATTTGGCCTCAGTTAGCTTAGCATGGATATCGCCGAAAAACAAAACATCTTTTAAAATCACTTTTTCTGCGATTTCTTGGCGATTTAGCGAGAGGTAGAGTTCGCCCTTTTTGCTAGAAAAAATCTTTTGATTTATAAAAACGATAAATGGGTTCGAGCTCGTCTGCAAGGCGTTTTGGATAGCTTTGGCGTGTTTGCCACGCGGGATTTGCACATCTATGCGCCCGGTTTCGTTTTTGGCTCCGGCTGCGGTTAGGAAAAACATATCGCCTTTGTGCGGAATTTTGCCGAAATTAAAAAACACGCTTAGCAGGTCATTTGTCGCAAAATACGGCAAAATTTTGTCGCTACTAGGACGCAAATCGCCGTTTTCGCCCTTAAATTTCTGCTCTCTAATGCGTTTGTTGTTGTAATCAAATGTGAAAATTTGGCGCGTGTTTATGGTTTTTTTGCCTTTTTTGCGCTCGACTTCGTGGCGGTAAAATTTGGGTTTTAAAATCTCGCCCACAACGCTTCCTTTGGAGTAAAATTTCTCCCTTCTATCCCCGCTTAGCGAGCCAGCAATCCCATAAGCCCTCGCATTTAGCGTGATTTCGTAGGTTTTGGCGGTTTTGACTAATTTAGCATCAGCATGCCCTACGACGCCAAAAACGCCGTAAGAAATATCGTAGTGCGCCTCGATAGTCTCGCCAAATACTGCGCCGAAAAAGAAAAAAAGAAATGCTAAAACTCTCATAAGCTAGCCAAAATTTGATTTACGATTTGTTCTGGATTTTGCGCTTGATAAATCGGGCGACCAACCACGATAAAATCGGCGTTTGCGCTTTTAGCGTCGTTTAAATTTGCCACGCGCGCTTGATCGTTTGCACTCTCGCCAAAAGGTCGCACGCCGGGGCAAAGTGTGATAAATTTATCGCTTGTGGCATTTTTAATCGCGCTTGATTCAAAAACCGAGCAGACCATGCCATCTAGCCCGCACTCATGCGCAAAACGCGAAAATTTCACCACGCTTGGCGCAATTTCATCGTTGTAAATTTCGCTAAATTCGCTCTCGTTAAAGCTTGTCAATGCCGATACGCCAAGCACGAGCGGGCGGGAATTTAGTGCGCCTAAGCGGTTCATAACCTCGCTCATAGCCCGCTTTCCAGCACTTGCGTGCAGGTTTATCATATCTACGCCAAGACCTGCGACGACCTGCGCGGCGTCAGCCATGGTGTTTGGAATATCGTAAAATTTAAGATCTAAGAAAATTTTAAAATTTGCGATTTTTTTGAGTTCTTCGATAAATTTTGCCCCGTCTCGCAGATACGAGCGCAGGCCGACTTTGAGCCAAATTTGATCCCCAAATTGCGCTAAATTCGCACTCAAAGCTAAATTTTGCTCTTTGCTAGCCATGTCTAAGGCTACGCAAAGCTTCATTTTACGACCTTAATAGCGTCTAAAACGCCATTTATTAGCTTCGAGGACGCGCCAAGCTCCTTGGCTGCGGTTACGGCTTCGTTTATGATGATACCAGCGTCTGTATCACTGAAACGCAACTCATACGCGCCAAGTCGCAAAATAGCGCGCTCAACCGCTGAAATTTCATGCAGTTTAAATTCCTTCAAATACTCGTTTAAAAGCGCGTCAATCGTCTCTGTATTATCGCGCACGCTGTGAAGCAGGCCTAGCGTCCAGTTTCTCTGCTCGTTTCTAATCTTTTTTTCTTCTAAATACTCGTTTTCAAACTCAGGCTTTTCTTCGTTCATATCTTTTGCGTAAAGTAGCGAAATCACCGCTAATCGCGCTTGGTGTCTTGTCGCCATGATTACGCCTTTATTTCGCGAAATAAGCTTAGCATTTCGATTACGCCTGTCATCGCTTCGAAGCCCTTATTGCCGGCTTTTGAGCCTGCGCGCTCGATCGCTTGCTCGATAGTATCTGTGGTGAGCACGCCAAAGGTAACTGGCGCGCCGTGGCGAAGCATGGTGTTTGCGATACCCTTGCTGACCTCTGCGCTGACATAGTCAAAATGCGGTGTGCTACCTCTGATGACTGCGCCCACGCAGACGACGGCGTCGTATTTTTTCGATAAAAGTGCCTTTTCTAGGGCGAGCGGGATTTCAAATGCGCCAGGGACTAGCATTAGGCTTAAATTTTCCTCTTTGCCGCCATGTCGCAAAAATGCGTCGTGAGCGCCTTCGACTAGGCGATCTGTGATGATGTGGTTAAATCTGGCGTTGATGATTAGGATTTTTTCATCGCCGTTTAGGGTCAAATTTCCTTCGATAATGTTCATTTTATATCCTTTAAATTTCAAAATTCGCTAAGTTTAGCCAAATTAGGCAAAATTTTTAATAAATTTATAAATTTCAATTAAAGGATAAAATTTATCTTTTGTTTAAGAGAGTTTTTGTATCATAGGGGATAATTTTTTTAAAGGAGAGAATATGTTTAAACTTAGAAATTTACCTTTCGAGGCAGAAAAAAACGCCGTAGTAAGCGCAAAAACCTGTGAGTATCACCACGGCAAACACCACGCAACTTATGTGGCAAATTTGAATAAAATGACCGAAAGTGGCGAGTTTGCGGGCAAGGGGCTTTATGATATCGTAATGAACGCTACTGGCGGGGTTTTTAACAACGCGGCGCAGGTGTATAACCACGACTTTTATTGGGATTGTATCGCAAAAGTTAGCGAGCCAAGCGAGGCGCTTAAAACCGCTTTGGCTGAAAATTTCGCTGATTTTAAAGCTGAGTTTATCGCGGCAGCGACGGCTCACTTTGGCTCTGGCTGGGTGTGGCTAGTGTGCGATCCATCTACTAAAAAGCTTTCGATTGTCGCTACGAAAAACGCCGACACACCTGCGCGCGACGGGCTTGTGCCGCTTCTAGTAGTCGATGTGTGGGAGCACGCATACTATATCGATGTTTGCAACGCGCGCCCAGCGTATTTGGAGAAATTTTATGCTGGAATCAACTGGGAGTTTGTATCAAGTGCCTACGAGTGGGCTCTGAAAGAGGGTATGGGCTCGGTGAAATTCTACATAGATGAGCTTCACGGCAACGACTGATTTTGATTTCGCTTCTTATTTTGCGCGTGGATTTACTGCGCGCAAAACTTTAAAATTTCCATTATTTTTGCTGGGTTTTTTATGCCATTTTCGTTTTCTACTTTGCTATTGATATCGAGGCAAAATGGCTTTATTTTTAGGGCGTTTGCGAGGTTTTGCACGCCGATACCGCCTGCTAGGATAAATGAAATTCGCAGATTTTTTAGCATTTCCCACTCAAAACTCTCGCCGTTTCCACCCATTTTTTCGCCCTTGTAATCAAACAAAATTTTATCATAATTTAGATTTTTTAGGCTTGGAATTTCATTTTTTACGCGCACTACCTGCCACGCTTCTACGCCCAAATTTGCAAGATTTTGCTTTAAATTTAGCGAAATTTCTTTATAAATTTGCGCCACGCTTAAATTTGCAAATTTGCAAATTTCTAAAATTTCATCATCGCCCGTATCGGTAAAAACGCCGACGCTTTTGCGACCAAATTCACGCACCAAATTTGAAATTTCTTTTGCTAATTCGGGCGTTACTTTTCGCGGACTTTTGGCAAAAATTAAACCCAAAAAATCCACTCTAACGCCGTTAAAATCGCACTCTAAAACGCTTTTTGCTTCGGCTAAATTTTTAATCCCGCAAATTTTGATTTTTGGTTTTATGGCGCCCATTTTCACGCCTTTTTGACGATATAAAGATACTCTGTTACATGCAAATTTCGGTTTCGCAAGTTCCTAGAAGCACGATACGCAGGGTATTTTATCTCGATTTTTTCTACTTCGCCGATGAGAGCAAGATTTTTTAAAAACTCATCTTCGCTGATGAAGCCTTCTGAATTGAACGAGATTATCAAATATTTTGCCCTAAATTCAGCCAAAAGCGTGAAAAATTCATCTGCGGCACGAGATTTTTTGTTGTAGTTTGAGCGGTTCCAGCCGTTTGGGATACCGCTAACTTCGCTTAAATCCCCTAAATTTGGTGCTTTAAAATCAGCGATTAAATTTAGCATAAAATAATTCGAGCCGTAAGGGTGCTGGTTGTAAGGCGGGTCAAAATACGCTATATCGACACTTGGAGCGAGTTTGCTAAACTCGTAAGCATCGCTTTGGAAAACCTGAAAATCGCTTGTGAAATTTGAAAAAACCGGAAACGGCAAACTTATCTCGCCCAAAATGCGAGATAGCGCGTTTTCGCCACTACCGCCGAATTTCCCAACGCCGTTTTTGTCCTTGTAAAAGCCCTTAAAAACGCCGCCCGTGTTTGAGTGAATACTGGCTTCGCTTAACAGCGGAGCGATGAAGTATTTTTGAAACTCACTTGGAATTTGGCTGATTGCAGTGCGCAAACCACCCAAAATAAGGGCGTTTTGGCGTGAGTAAAAAACCCTTTCGCCTTTTTTGATTTTTTCATCATCTTTTGGGGCGTAAAGTTCGCTGATAAAGCTCTCGCAAGGCTTAAAATTCGCTAAAATTTCGGCATGAAATTTAGCTAAATTTGCTCTTAACTGGGGTGTTAAATTCTCCAAATAACACGAATTTATGATGAAAGAATACTTTTCCAAATCATTTGCCAAAACCAAATTTGAGTGAGCTTTGGCAAATCTCGCCACCACGCCACTGCCGCTGAAAACATCGGCAAAAGCGATTTTTTCAGCACCCAAATTTGCCTTAATGTCCGTTATAACGCCATTTATCGCCCCCAAAAGTGAGCGTTTGTTTCCTAAATAGCTAATAAGTTGTTCGCCTAGATAGCTTTCGTTTTCTTTTTGCATTTAATAAACTCATTTCTATATTAAAATCGTATTATACACGCAAATCGCTTAAATATAAAGATTTTTACAGACTATTTAAGGTATAATTAAAGTCTATTTTATAGTTGCAAAGTAATTAAAGTGAGCCTTTATGAAACAAATTGAAAAATCTACCGGACAAATATACACGCCAGAATTTATAGTAAGAAATATATTAGATTTGTGTAATTATTACGGCAAAGATATTTTAAAAAAGCATATTATAGATAATAGTTGCGGACAAGGTGCTTTTTTATGTGAAATAGTTCTTAGATATTGCAACGAAGCGATAAAAAATCAAACAAATACAAAAAAAATAAAAGATGACTTGGAACAATATATTCACGGTATCGAAATAGACAACAATAACTATAAATTTTGTATCTGTAACCTTGATAATATAGTGGAAAAATTCGGTATATCAAATGTCAAATGGGACATAGTCTGTGCCGATACCTTGCAAATAGAAAAATTTGATAATAAAATGGATTTTGTTGTCGGCAACCCGCCTTATGTCAGAATACATAATTTAAATAACTCAAATGAAATCAAAGAATTTAAATTTGCAAAAAAAGGTATGACGGATTTATTTATCGTATTTTACGAAATTGGTATTAAAATGCTAAATAATAACGGGATATTGGGCTATATTACCCCAAGCTCTATTTTTAATAGCTCAGCTGGTGTGGAAATTCGCAGTTTTTTAGCTTCAAACAAACTAATATCAAAAGTAGTTGATTTAAAGCATTTTCAGGCTTTTAATGCTACGACTTATACAGCCATAATGATTTTGGATAAAAAAAATCAAAACGAAAAAATAGAATATTATGAATATGATGAAAAAAAATTGCAACCAAAATTTGTAGATAATATCACATTGCAAGACTGCTATTTATCTGAAAATTTTTATTTTTCAAAAAAAGAAAAATTGAAAAATTTCAAACAAATTTTATCAAATAAAAAACAGAGTGATATTAGTATAAAAAATGGCTATGCAACGCTATGCGATAGCGTATTTATTTTCGATAGTCCTAAATTTGATAAATTTATAATACCAGTTATCAAGGCTTCAAAAGGCATTATGCAGTATATTTTTTATCCGTATAATAAAAAAGGAAAACTTATATCAGAACAAGAACTTTCATCAGATAATAAGATATATCGATATTTATCCGAACAAAAAGAGAGATTGTTAAAAAGAGCAAACGAAAAAAAGAGTGAAAATTTTTGGTTTGCTTTTGGGCGTAGCCAAGCGATAAATGATACTTACAAAGATAAATTAACCATAAATTCGTTGATACGAAATAAAAACGATATAAAATTTACTTTTGCACCTAGCGGATATGGTGTATATGGCGGACTTTATATAACCAGCGAAAAAATAAATTTTGATGATATTCAAAACACGCTATCAAGTAATGATTTTATAAATTTTGTGGAATTGCTTGGGAAATATAAAAGTGGCGGTTATTATACTTTTTCATCAAAAGATGTAAAAGTTTATTTGGATTACAAATTTGCAAATTAGGAGTTTTAGGTGAATAATGTGGAATTTTTGGAAATTATAAAAAATTCTTTTAAAATTTTTTTAAATTTAGAAAGTGAAAAGTTTGGGAAAGGTTCTAGGAGTAATGAAAAATTAAAACCATTACATGGGCAAATAGCAAAAGATTTGCAAGAATATTTGGGCAAAACTTTCAAAATAAAATCTCTCGGATATGGCAATGGAAAAGAGAGTAAAATATTTGGTAGATATTATGAAAAAACCGTTGATATTTCAATAACAAAAAATAAAAAAGATGTGGCAAGTTATGGTATAAAATTTGTAATGCAAAATTATTCTCAAAATAGCAATAATTACTTTGAAAATATGCTTGGTGAAACAGCAAACATAAGGACAAATAAAATTCCATATTTTCAAATTTTTATTATTTTTGAGAAAGTTCCGCATTATGATGATAAGAAAGCCTTTAAAAACTATGATATTATTTCACAACATAATTTAGACAAATATATAAAACTATCGCAAGATAATGCCGATATTTATTTTCATACGCCAAATAAAATGCTTTTTGTTGTCGTAAAATTAAAAGAAAAAGAAGAAAATTATAAATTCAAAGATAAAAATGAGTATATCGAATTTTACAAAAGTATAATTAATGATAAAAATTTAATGCAATATAGCAATAAAATATCAGATAATTTTGATAATGGTATAATTTTAAATGATTACGAAAATTTCTTAGAAAGAACTTGTTCACTGATTACTGGAAGTTTAAAATAGTGTATAAAATTCTCGGATTTTATAAATTTAATCCGAGAATTTAAATTTATTTTTTGGAAATTTACCCAAAATTCTTAATATAATTTTGATAAAATCCCCACACCTTGCCACTATCAATGGCGTTTTCGATTATTTCTTTGGCCTCGGTTGGGCTTTTGGCAAAGTCAGCCGCATACAAAGCAAACATCGCATTTAGCACGACTATATCGCGTTTAGGTCCTTTTAACTCGCCTTTAATCGTGCTTTTAAAAATTTCAGCATTAAATTTGCTATCTCCGCCCTCGATATCGGTGTGAAAGGCGCGATTAAAGCCAAATTGCTCAGGCGTGATTTTATACTCGATGATTTTCTCGCCCCGCACTTCATGCACGAGCGTCTCGTCGCACAGCGTGATCTCGTCCATGCCGTCCATGCCATGCACGACTAGGGCGTGCTTTCGACCTAGTTTTTGCAGAGTTTGTGCTATTAGCTCATTTACTTCTTCGTGGTAGTTGCCTACGACTTGGTTCGAAAGGGTCAAATTTGGATTTAGCAAAGGTCCTAAAATATTAAAGAAAGTGCCGATTTTAAGGCGAGTTCGCGCTTCTTTGACTTCGGCTGTAACCTTGTGAAAAAACGGCGCATGGAAAAACGCCAAATTTGTCTTATCCATAAGCGCTATAAGTTCGCCCAAATCGCTATTTAACGGCACTCCCAAAGCTTCAAAGATATTGCTAGATCCACTCTTGCTTGATACTGCGCTGTTGCCGTGTTTGCCGACCCTGACGCCAAGAGAAGCGAGTATAAACGCGCAGGTTGTGGAGATATTTATCGTTTTTAGTGCGTCTCCGCCGGTGCCTACGATGTCTAGCATTGGCTTATCGTCGCTGTAAGTTTTGGAGTATTTCAAAACGCTTCGCACGAGCGCACTTAGGCTATCTGGGTAGAGCGATTTTTCGCTAATTAGCACGAGCAAACCAGCTAGTTGGACAATGTCATAGTCTTTTGCCATAACGGCACTAAAAATCTCTTCATAATCGCCACTTTCAAGCGGATAGCCCTTTTGTAGCTTTATCATAAACGGGGCGAAATTGCTCACTTTTTTCTCCTTGATTTGGGGTTTGTTTAAATTTACAAAATTTTCAATGATTTTTTTGCCATACTGCGTGAAATAGCTCTCAGGGTGAAACTGAATGCCGTAAATTTCGCGCTCTTTGTGCTTCATCGCCATTATGACGCCATCTTCGCTCACGGCTGAAATCTCCAAACACGGGGGCAACTCATCTACATAAAGCGAGTGATAACGCATAACTTCAAATTTGCTAGGCAAGCCTGCCAAAACGGCGTTTTCGCCCACTACGCTAATTTCGCTAGTTTTGCCGTGTTTTGGCACTTCTAGCGTTTTGATTTTCGCGCCAAAGCTTAATCCTATGGCTTGGTGCCCCAAACACACGCCAAGAATCGGAATGCCTAAATTTGCCTTTAAAATTTCTAGGCAAATTCCGCTGTCTTTTGGGTGCTTTGGACCCGGGCTTAAAATAATCTTGCTTGGCGATAAAAATTTAATCGCTTCAAGCGTGATTTCGTCATTTCGTTTGCAAACTATCTCTTCATCGGTAGTCTCTAACACATATTGATATATGTTAAATACGAAACTATCGTAGTTATCAATCATTAAAATCATTGCATTTCCTTGCAGGTTTTTTCAAAAATTTTTAGGCAAGATTTGCGTTTGTTGCAGATTTCGGCGTATTCGTTTTCAAACACACTATCAAACACCTGCCCGTATCCCGCGCCCACGAAAACATCGCTAAATTCGGGATTTTCTTTATCACGCACGAAAATCGCCGAACGAATTAAAATCGCCATTTGCAAATCGCCGTTAAAATGCCAAAAGCCAATCCCGCCGCCGTAAATACCACGCGCGTGGCTTTCAAGCTCATTTATGATTTGCATAGCGCGAATTTTTGGGCTTCCGCTAAGTGTGCCAGCAGGAAAAACCACACCCAAAACATCAAAATTATCTTTGCTTTCGTCTTTTATGCCACGCACATCGCTGACAATGTGCATAACGCTTTCAAAAAACTGCACATGGGCTAAATTTCGCACTTTCACGCTTCCTTTTTTGGCAAATTTGCCAATGTCGTTTCGCGCCAAATCAACTAGCATTTTGTGTTCGCTCATCTCTTTTTCATCGCTTAAAAGGTCGTTTTTTAGGGCTTCATCTTCGTTTGCGTCCTTGCCGCGTGGTCTAGTTCCAGCTATGGGAGCGACAAAAATTTCGTTATTTCTGATTTGAAGCACGAGTTCAGGGGAGCTTCCAGCCACCACGCCGTAAGGTGTCGGGAAAAAATACATATAGTGGCTTGGATTTTGGCGTTTTAAAATTTCATAAAACTCCAAAGGGTCTAAATTTGAGTAAATTTGCAGTGTTTGAGACGGCACGACCTGAAAAATATCGCCGCTTTTAATATACTCTTTTGCCTTATCGAAAATACGCTCGGCGTCGCTTTTTTCGGCGTTTAAATCGGTTTTGATTTTATAGAATTTTTGCGAATTTGACGCAGTATCGCTGGAATTTTCCAAATTTTCAAAATATTTTCCCTCGCCATAAAAGCTGTAAATTTTGCTTTGCTTGTCGTAGTGCAAATACGCCCTTGCGTTTGCGTAAAAATATGTCGGAAAATCGTAAAGGCGGGGTTTAATATCGCCCAAGCGTTCAAATTTATAAACTGCTTCGTAGCTTAGCACTCCAAAAAGCCCTGCAAATTCGCAAATTTGCGTGGTGTTTTGCAAAGCAAATTTGAGCTTATCAAGGTCATCACCTTGTAAATATTCGCAGTCAATGCCGATGATGATCTGCCCTCCGTCTTCGGCGAGATAGGAGTTTGGAAACCTAGATAAAATATTTTTGAAATAAAAAATCGGATCTTTTAAAAACATAAAACCTCTTTGTATTTTTTTGTAACTTAAATTATAGTAAAATGGGCTTAAATTTTGTATAAGGATTATGATGAAAGTTTTGTTTTCGCCAAGCGAGATGAAGTCGAAAATCGGTTCGGATAAAATTTTGGATTTGTCAAATTTCGAATTTTGCGATGAGAGTGGGGTGCGAGAAAACGCTGTCAAAGAGTATGCAAAATTTGTCGCAAATGCTAGTGAAGCGGAGTTGGCTAAGCTTTTTGGGCTAAAACAAATTGATGAGAGTTTGCGGGAGAGTATCTTTAAAAAAGGCTGTGTGAGCGCATTGGAGCGTTACACTGGCGTGGCGTATGAGGCGTTAGCTTACGCTAAGCTTGAAAATACTGCGCGCGAATTTTTGGGCGTTAATGTGATAATTTTTTCAAATCTTTTTGGGCCGATTTTGGGGCGCGACCAGCTCCCTGAATATAAGCTTAAACAAGGCGAGAAATTTTCTGGGCTTGATTTGCCAAAAATTTACAGAGAAAATTTTAGTGCGAAAATCGATGAAATTTTAGAGTGCGAAGTGGGGAACGGCGAGTGCGTGGTGGATCTGCGCGCTGGGTTTTATGAGAAATTTTACGAGTTAAAAGTCCCGCATCTAAGCTTTAAATTTATCAAAAATGGCAAGGTGCTCAGCCACTATGCTAAGGCGTATCGCGGGAAAGTGTTGCGCGAAATCGCACGAAATTTAGCCAAAACCGAACGCGAAATTTTAAATTTAAATTTTAGTGGTGTAAAATTAGCCGAAATCAGAGAAATTTCGCTCAAAAAAGAGATAGTTTTGGAAATTTGCGAAAACTAAGGGGAGAAAATGCTTTTCATAATACCATTTTTAGGGATTTTGGTAGGTTGTATTTCTGGGTTTTTCGGCATTGGCGGCGGCACAATCGTCGTGCCGATAATGATGGCGCTAGGATACGATATCAAAGAGGCCGTGGGGATTTCGATTTTGCAAATGCTTTTTAGCGCGATTTTTGGGTCGTATCTAAACTACAAAGCAGGAAAACTCCGCCTCGATAGTGGCGTGATTGTGGGGCTTGGCGGACTTTGTGGCGCGTCGCTTTCTGGCTTCATCGTCGCAAATGTGGCTTCAATCGTCCTAGAAATCGGACTTTTGCTGACTTTGACAATCGCGTTTTGCAGGGTTTTGATGACAAATGTCGAAAACACTACGCCCAAAGAACCAGCCAAAATTTTGCTTTTTGCTGTGGGCTTTGCAATCGGCGCAATCGCCATTAGCATGGGCGTTGGCGGGGCGATTTTTTTGACGCCGATTTTAGTGGGATTTCTGGGCGTGGATATCAAAAAAGCCGTTTCTATGGGGCTATTTTTCGTGATTTTTAGCTCGTTTAGCGGATTTTTAAGCATGGCGTATAATGGCAATGTGCAGTATTTAGAGGGCGTATTAATGGGGCTTGGCGGCCTTGTGGGCGTGTATTTTGGCACGAAGATTTCGCACAAAGTCGCTAAAAGCACGCAGAAAAAATGCCTATTGGTGATGTATGTGGTGATGTTTTTGTTAGCCCTTAAAAAGACGCTAGGAATTGATTTTGGGATTTTGTAAAATTTAGGAATTTTAAAATTTGGCGAAATTTTGCTAATGGTTTGAAATTTTAAAATTTTGCTGCCGCAAGCTCCAAAATACTGCGCCGAAATTTTTTCAAATTTCGCTTTTTGATTTTGCGTAAATTTTGCTTAATCTGTCATTGCGAGCGAGTGTAACGAGCGAAGCAATCCAGAAAAATTTAAATTTAAAATTCAACCTAAAATTTAGCATTGAACGATTTTTTAAATTTTAGGCAAAATTTTGAAATTCTCCGTAAGGGGGAGGGCGCGCTTTTTAGGAGACGCTACCCTCCCCCTTACCAACCCCACCCCTGTAAAACCTTAGAAGTGGCTAAATTTAGAGCTTCGCTCTAAATTTAGCTGATTTTATTTTTAAGGAAATGCTTCGCATTTCTCGCAATGATAAAATATGCAAAATTTTTCATTGCGAGAGCGTAGTGAATTTGTAAAATTTAGCCCCTAAAACGCGACTTTATTTATCAATGCGATACCGCACAAAACAAGCACGATCGGCACATAGATAAATTTGCCGATATAATACCAGGCGTTTGAGTATGTTTTAGCCGAGCCTGTGTTGATTTCGTCCAAAAGCTCGTCCTTGCGCAAAATCCAAAACCACGAAATCGCGCCCAAAACCGCGCCGATCGGGATTATATAGATAGATACTAGATCCATCCATGGACCCCAGTTGTGTAGATGAACTTCGTAAAATGTGGTCGCTGGGTTTGTGTCGCTTGGTGCGATTGTCTCCATATTTACGCCGATTCCGAAGCAGACCACGCACAAAATCACCAAAACCAAAGCCCTATTTAAGCTTGGAAATTTATGCAAAAGCGACTCAGTTACGGCCTCGAACATATTTTGCAAAGATGAAATTCCGCCAAAAATCACCGCCGTAAATAAAATAATCGCAAAAATTCCGCCACCTGGCATGTCTTGCAAAATTTTTGGCAGTGTTACGAAAAGCAGTCCAGGGCCCGCTGTTTGGTCCTCGCCATACGCAAAAAGCGCAGGTATCATCACCAAGGCCGCCACAAAAGCGGCGATTGTGTCGAAAAATGCGGTTTTTTTCGCCGCATCGACGATATCCTCGTCTTTGTGCAAATACGCGCCATATACGAGCATTCCTGAGCCTGTGATAGAGAGCGAAAAGAGCGCTTGTCCCATGGCTGTGATCCAGACATTGGCATCGCCCAGCTTGCTCCAATCCGCGCTAAACATAAATTTATACCCAGCCCCAGCTCCGTCTAAAAGTGCCACGCGCACCGCTAAAATGGCAAAAAGCACGAAAAATAGTGGCATCATGATTTTATTTGTGCGCTCGATACTTTTCGCGCCCAAAAATATGCTAAAAAGCGTGCCAGCAACGATGATGAAGTGAAATGGCACCACAGAATATGGCGTGAAGGCAAACGAGCCGAACCAAGTCGATGTATCCACGCTCATTAGCGAGCCATTAAGTGCCTGAAATAGGGCTTTTAGCACATAAGCAATGATGACGGCGTATCCGATAGCGATACACATCGACCCCGCTAGTGGAAGCCAGCCTAAAATTTTGCCAATGAAGCCTAAATTTCGTGATTTCCACGCAAGCTCATAAGAGCCAAGAGTGCCGGTTTTAGCCCGTCTGCCGATAGCGTATTCGGCTGAGAGTGCGACATAGGCAAAAAGTGCGATGAAAAAAATGTAAATGAGTAAAAACGCGCCACCGCCGTTGGCGCCGAGTTTATATGGGAAGCCCCAGACATTGGCCATGCCCACAGCCGAGCCGACACAGGCTAAAATAAAAGCCCAACGAGATGAAAAAATTTTATTTTTGCTCATTATGGTTTCCTTTTTGCGAAAAAATTCAGGGATTATAGCAAATTTAAAATTTAATTAATTTAAATTTTGATTAAGATTTAAAATTCGGTTAAGCGAAAATTTAAGAGAGAAATTCGGGCGAAATTCGCCCGAGAATTACAAACGAGATTCGTATCTGCGAAGTGTGTAAAGTCTTTTAAGCATTTTTTTGCGAGCCGCAATTTTTTGTTTTTTGCGGATCTCGGTCATAGGCTCGAAATACTTTCTAGCACGGACTTCGGTAACGATAAGGTTACGATCTGTCTGTTTTTTGAAGCGTCTGTAAGCTTCATCAAATGATTCGTTCGGATGTACCTTAACTCCTGGCACGCTCCTCACCACCTTTCGAAAAAAATTAAGCCGTGATTTTAGCCAAAATAAGCTTAAATTTGGCATTAAAATTTGTTTTTATAACTCCAAATTTCGCTTTTTTTCTCCGCGTCTTTTAGTGAAACCTCGAAAATACCATTTTTATCGCCACTAAATTTGACGCTAGGAAGCAGAATGAAATCTGGCGAATAAATCGAATTTGCGTGCGAGGCGTTGGATTTTTTAAGTCCGTCGTTGCTAAAAACTAGCTCATCAGAGCTAGGCGCGTCGATGACTACGACTTTACCCGAGTGTATCAGGCCAACTTTGAGTTTTTTTCTCAAAAAATCGGTGTTGAAATCGCATTTTTTTTCGCATGAAATTTCGCTAATTCCCACGATTGCGAAGCGGTTTTTTTGCTTTGAAATTTTTTTGGAAGCAAGGAGTTTTTTTGTGCTATCGCTCGCTAGCTTTTTAAGCGTAGCTTCTGAAATTTTAGCACTTTTTAAATTTTGCTCGCTACTGCTACTTTGCTCGCTAGTTGGGGACTTTTTGGCGATACAGCCACCCAAAAACATAGCTATAAAAACAGCTAAAATCGCAAATTTCAAACCCTTCATAAATTCGTCCTAAAAAATAAATTTTATCCGAAATTATACTAAGCCTTGGTTAAATTTAACTTTGTTTTTCAAACTACAAAATTCAATAAATTTTAACTATTTTTAACTATTTTTAACTATATCTTGCTATACTTTCGCGTTTCTTTTTTAGGGGGAATTAATGATAAAAATTATTAAAAGAGATGGTAGTTTTCAAGAATTCAAAGATTATAAAATAAAAGACGCTATTAAAAAAGCCTATGAGAGTGTGGGCGCAAATTTTGATGAAAAAGTCTTCGAAAATGTCCTAAAAACGATTGTTTTCAAAGATAGCCTAAGCGTCGAAGATGTCCAAGACATAATAGAAAAAAAGCTGTTTGAAAGCGGAAATTTCGATGTTTTAAAAAGCTTTATGATCTATCGCCACACGCACAAAATGCAAAGAGAGCATGTCTATGGGCTAGAAGAAGATACCACCTACATAAACTGTACCCAAACCGTCAATGAATATATCGGCAAATCAGATTGGCGAATTTTAGCCAACTCAAACACAAGCTATTCAAATGCAGGACTTATCAACAACACCGCCGGTAAGGTCATTGCAAACTACTGGCTAGACAAGGTGTATTCGCGCGAAGAAGGCGCTGCGCACAGAAACGGCGATTATCATATCCATGATTTAGACTGCCTAACCGCATACTGCGCTGGTTGGAGCCTAAGAGTGCTTTTGGACGAGGGATTTAACGGTGTGCGTGGTCGCGTAGAGAGCAAGGCTCCGAAGCATTTTAGAGAGGCGCTTCATCAAATGGCGAATTTCTTAGGAATTTTGCAAAGCGAGTGGGCGGGAGCGCAGGCGTTTTCTAGCTTTGATACCTATCTTGCCCCTTATGTTTTTAAGGATAAATTAAGCGACAAAGAGATTAAAAAGGCAATCACAAGCTTCGTTTATAACCTAAATGTCCCAGCGCGCTGGGGTCAGAGCCCATTTACAAATGTTACGATTGATATGACCTGCCCAGAGGATTTAAAGGCGCAAATCCCTACCTCAAACCAACACCACCTTTTTGAGGGAATCGATGATGAGGAACTGTTGCAAAGGGCAAAAGAGCGTGGCAAAAACTCCCTAATAGAGCTTACTTATGGCGATTTTGAGCCTGAGATGAGGCGCATTGTTATCGCATTTTACGAGGTTTTGACAGCAGGCGATAAATGCGGTCAGCCATTTACCTTCCCGATTCCTACCGTAAATATCACTCAGGATTTCGACTGGGACAGCGACGCGGCAAATGCAGTGTTTGAAAACACGGCCAAAATCGGATCAAGCTATTTTCAAAATTTCGTCGGAAGCCAGTATATCACGGACGAAAACGGCAACAAAGTCGAAAACCCCAAAGCCTACAAACCAGGCGCAGTTCGCTCGATGTGTTGCAGACTGCAACTAGATCTTAGAGAGCTTTTAAAGCGCGGTGGCGGGCTTTTTGGCAGTGCTGAGATGACTGGAAGTATCGGCGTGGTAACGATAAATTTAGCCCGCCTTGGATACCTTTACAAAGGCGATAAAGAGGCGCTTTACGCTAGGCTTGAAACGCTTTTGCAGTTAGCAAAAAGCACTTTGGAGAAAAAGCGTGTGTTTGTAAAAGAGATGTTCGAACGCGGGTTGTATCCATACACCAAGCGCTATTTGCCGGGCTTTAACAACCATTTTAGCACCATTGGCATTAACGGCGCAAACGAAATGATTAGAAATTTCACAGATGATAAAGAGGACATTACGACCAAATTTGGCCGTGAATTTGCGCTAGAATTGATCGAGTATTTGCGCCATAAAATTCGCCTTTTCCAAGAAAACACAGGAAATCTATACAACCTCGAAGCAACGCCAGCGGAAGGAACCACATATCGCTTCGCCAAAGAGGATAAAAAACGCTACCCAGATATCATACAAGCGGGCTTTGGTGAAAATATCTACTACACAAACTCTACCCAAGTCCCAGCAAGTTTTAGCGACGATCCGTTCGCGGCACTGGATATGCAAGACGAGCTACAAAGTAGCTACACAGGGGGCACGGTGCTTCATTTGTATATGAAGGAGCGCATTAGTTCAGGAACAGCGTGCAAGAAATTTATCAAAAATGTCATTAGCAATTACAAACTCCCATACATTACGATTTCGCCTGTATTTAGCGTCTGCACGAAACATGGATATATCGCAGGCGAGCACGAATACTGCCCGAAATGCGACGCTGAGTTAATGGCGGAGTATGAGAGCAAGGGTGCTTGAAATTTGAAATTTTGAAATTTAAATAAGGAGAGAAAATGGAATTCCCAAAAGAGTTAGAAAAAAAACGCACAAAATGTGTAGTTTATACCCGCGTAATGGGGTATTTGCGCCCTGTGGAGAGCTTCAATGTAGGCAAAAAGGGCGAACACAAAGAGAGAGTGTTTTTCGACGAAAATAAGGTAAAATTCGAAGAAAAATAGTCAAATTTCGCCAAATTTAGCGTGTTTAAATTTGGCGAAATTTTAAAATTCACAATTATGCAAAATTTTGAAATTTACCATATCACGCCATTTACGATGACAGATTTCCCTGAGCGGCTCTCGGCTATTGTGTGGTTTGCGGGGTGTAATATGCGATGCCGGTATTGCTACAACCCTAGCGTCGTGCGTGGCGAGGGCAAAATTAGCGAAGATGAGCTATTTGCGTTTTTGCGCTCGCGCGTGGGTAAGCTAGAAGCCGTGGTGTTTAGTGGGGGCGAATGCACCTGCGCTAGGGGATTTATGCAAATTTTGCAAAAAACGAAAAATTTGGGTTTTGAGGTCAAAATCGACACAAACGGCTCAAATCCACAAATCATACAAAACGCCGTAAATTTGGGCTTAGTCGATTTCATTTCGCTCGATTTTAAGGCGCATGAGGCTAAATTTAGCTTTATCACAAAATCAAATTTCTACGAAAATTTCCTTCAAACTTTGAAATTTTTATTATCCATAAATTTCGCCTTTGAGGTGCGCACGACCGTGCATAGCGATCTTTTAAGCGAAAGCGACATTTCGCAAATGGCGCAAATTTTGTGCGAGCAAGGATACACGGGCGAGTATTTTTTGCAAAATTTCCTTGATACTGGCGAAAATTTGGGCGATCTTGGCGCGCCAAAGCAAAATTTCGACCCCTCTAAGATAATCTCGCCTCTAAAAATCTCTCTTAGAAATTTCTAATTTGTATTTTGCTAGAATTGCGAGTTAAATTTCAAAAAAAGGCAAAATTATGGATAGAAAAAAAATCTACAACCCCTTTTCAGACGAAACTCTCACTAATCGCAAGGTCTTTAACGGCAATCCGCACGGAATACTAAATTTCACCAAGGCAAAATACCAATGGGCGCTCAAACTCTGGGACATTATGGAGGCAAACACCTGGTTTCCCAAAGAGGTCGATACGACTGATGATGTGAGGGACTATAACTTCAATCTCACAACCGCCGAAAAACGCATGTATGATTTGGTATGGAGCCAGCTAATCTCCATGGATAGCTTCCAGACAAACAATCTAGCTGATAACATAAATCCTTATATAACAGCCCCTGAAATCAACGCTGTGCTAGCTCGCCAAGCTTACGAAGAGGCAAATCACAGCAAAAGTTACGCGGTAATGGTCGAGGCGATTTGCGAAAATACTGATTTGATTTATGAAATGGAAAAACACGATGATGTTTTGCGCGAGAAAAACGCCTATATTTCGAGCGTGTATGAGGAATTAGCAGGCGAGGTTACGGACGATAAACTGCTTTTAGCCATGGTTGCAAATCAAATTTTAGAGGGCATTTATTTTTACAGCGGATTTACTTCGATTTATGCCTTGGCACGCGCTGGCAAGATGCTTGGATCTGCGCAGATGATTAGATTTATCCAACGCGATGAAATCACGCACCTATTGCTTTTCCAAAACATGATAAACTCCGTGCGCAAAGAGCGCCCTGACCTTTTCCACGAGAAAAATATCAGTAAAATTTACGAGATGTTCGAAACGGCTGGAAATTTGGAAATCAAATGGGGCAAATATATCACAGATAACCAAATCATGGGCTTTACAGACGATATCATCGAAGAATACATACACTACCTGGTCGATCAACGCCTAATGGCGATTGGGCTGGATAAAAAATACGGCGCCTCTCACCCGATAAAATGGGTCGATGATTTCTCTAAATTTAACGATCAAAAGTCAAATTTCTTCGAAAGTAAGGTTACGAATTACTCAAAAGGAAGTTTGAGTTTCGACGATTTCTAGTGAGTTTGGCGGTTGAACCCAGCCTAGCTTTTTTGCGTTGCGAACTCGGGCAGACGACTTAGTCTAGCCCTTCGTCCGCCCCGCAAAAAATCGTCGGCATTCGTAGTTCATTTTAAAATAATGGAGAAAATTTTGGATAGTTTAGAAAAACTTCGTTGCGAAAAAATGGCAGAGGAAATCGCTGATAAAATCGCGATTTCACCAGCGCTTTATGACGCATTAAAAAGCGTATCTCGTAGCGAGTTTGCCCCATTTAGCGCGCATGCGTTTAGCTTAAATGCGCAACCGATTTTGGCGTCTCAGTGGATTAGCTCTCCGCTAACTGTGGCTAGAATGAGTATGGCGCTTGACATTGATGAGAGCGTAGAAAATGTCCTAGAAATCGGCTGCGGGAGCGGGTATCAGTCTGCGATTTTGGCATATATGGTGCGTAGGGTTTTTGCCGTGGAGCGCGTGGAGAGGCTAGTGGGCGAGGCGAAAAAACACTTCGCAAATTTGGGTATTCGCAACATAAATCTCCGCCATGATGACGGCAATGTGGGCTGGCGCGAGTTTGCGCCTTATGATAGGATATTGCTCTCAGCCTGCGCGTCCAAAATTAGCGACAGGCTCTTCGCTCAGCTTAAAATCGGCGGTATTTTGGTGGCTCCCATGAGTGAGGGCGGAGCGCAATATATCATTAAATTTCATAAAATTTCGCCTAGCGAGATAAGCCAAGAAAATTTGGGTGCGTGCGAATTTGTTCCGTTAATCTCGGGCATACAATAAGTTTTATTTATTATTTATTTAAATTTAGGTATCTTGCGAGATTTTATTTATCTTAAAAGGAAAAGTCCATGCAAGATTTTACAAAAGAGCAAATTACCGCGCTTGCTAGCGATTGGAAAAATCACAGCAAAAACCAGTATTGGGTCAAAAAACACCTAGCCATTTCAAAACATTTGCAAACTTTAAAGCACAATTTAAATAGTTTCGATGATTTTGAGAGCGATTTTTTGTCGAATTTATACATAAATTTCAGCGACGGAAATTTAAGAAGCGACAAAATTTTAAGCTTCGGCGAGAAATTTCCGCATGCTGAGTATTTTTTTATGGAGCAGTTTTTTGACGCGAATATCGGTGCGTTTTATTACGATTTTGTTTTCAAAGACCGTATCGCAGCCAAAAAAGATCTTTTCCCAAAAACAGCCGCCACTAGCGTCGAGAGCGTGCTTAGCGGCGAGGATAAAGATGTCGTCTCACTCTACATTTTTATAGAAAATATAATCAAAAATTTCAATATGGCGACGCAAGAACGCCTTCAACGAAACGAATTTAAGCAAAAAATCATAAATTTTTACGACACTATGTATAGGCTATTTATCAGCATTGACGCGAATTTAGCCAGCGAATTTTTTGATATTTGCTTGCATAATCAGCCTTTTGTCGTAATTGAGTTTTTAAAAGCCACGATGAAGGCGGATAATTTTTTCTTATTAGAGCATTATTTAGGCGACGAGGGTTCGCTGAATTTAGGCGTGGGCGTGGGCGCGGACTTGGAGCAGGCTAGCTCGGAAAAACTCTACTTGCTAGCTAGTATTTTCACGCAGGCTAATGATGAGCTTCCGACATTTTTATACACAAATGAAAGCGTGAATTTGCTAAATTCGCTCTACACCATGCAAATCGAGAATTTCTCCGATTTTTACGAGGCTAGCGCGAAATTTATGAGCGAGTTCGAACCATACCCTGCCCAAGCTCCATATAACGCCAAACCGGTCTATGCTTCGCTATTTTTCGAGTATTTGCAAAATTACAAAAGCGAAGAAGTCGCCAAAAATACGATATTTTTCGGTGCAATTGGCTCAGGAAAAACTAGAAGAATTCGCGCATTAATCAAGGATAAAAAGCTTACCCCAAGCCATTTTTGCTACCTTAGCTTCCACGAGAGCTTCTCATATAGCGATTTTATCGATGGTTTTGTGGGTGATAGGCTAGTAAATGGCGAATTTAAGGCACTTTGCAAAAAGGCGCTAAAAGATCCAAAAGGCGAGTATTATTTGATAATTGATTCCATTGATAGTGGAAATTTCGATGAAATTTTTGGCGAGAGCATTGCGCTTTTGGAGCGCAGATACGACGAAAACGACCCGCTCTCTATCATCCGCACCAAAAACTCGCACTTTATCGACACCCTCGATGAGGCGGAAATGGAAAAATTCAGCGTAATCGTGAGAGAAAATAAATCCTATTTCGCCGTGCCAAAAAACCTCTTTATCATCTGCGCAGCAAATGTCAATGACACTCAAATTTCCCCGTCCAGCGCGAAAGCATTTCGCTGGATCAAATGCGAGTGCGATTATGGTGTGCTCGAAGACTTTTTAAACGACAACCATGTCGCTAACGCCAAAGCCACAGTGGCTGTGTGCCACGCGCTAAACGATTTCATGGGCAAGGAAGCGCGTTTTGGCAACGAAATCGGACATGGTATTTTCATGGGGCTAGCAAGGTATGCTAGCAACGAGCAAATCACCCAAGAGGGCTTAAACGCCTTTTTTACCGAGGTTTTGGAGCCGATTTTTAAATGCGGTTATCAAAAAATCGATATTGGTATGGCAAAACAAATTTCATCTGCAAAAGATGTGTTTAAATTTTAACTTACACTCTCGCCGAATTTATTATAAATTCGGCGAAAATTTTATCAAATTTTTAAAAGGAAATTTATGACGGATTATGCAAAAGAAGTATTTAACGACCCAAAATTACTCAGAGAAAAATTAGCATTGTATATACAAACACCAAAAAAAGTAGAACTTTATGCAAAAGATTGTGAAAATTTTTTCGTAGCAGGGAAGGGCGAAAAATTGGAATTTGCTAATGTTTTTAGCTGGTGGGGATTTTTTGGAACGATTTTCTTTTTGTTTTATAGAAAAATTTATTGGTTAGCTGGATTGATTTTTGCTTTTACAACTTTAAGCAGTATTATTTTTCCAAATTTAAATCCAAGTATAGATAGAGCGATTGGCTTGGCTATATCAGTGGTGTGTGGTATGTTTGGTAGATATTTAGTTTGTAATAGATTTTTGAAATTTTTGCAAATGCAAGATGATGAAATTCTGATAAAAAAAGGTGGTGTGAATTATTTCGCTTATGTTTTATTTGTGTTGTTTTTGTTGCTTGCGTATTGGAGTGTAGTCAATAGTAGGTAAATTTGCGTTATGTCAAAGAGTGAAATTTGCAAATTTCACCCCAAAATACCTGCGCCGCGTAGTTTTTGCGAGCGAGAAGCAGCGTAAATTCGCTCACCTTTTATCAAATCGTATTTCCAAATCGGCGCATTTGCCTTAAAATCCTCGACAAAATCGTTTATTAAAGCAAGAGCTAGCTTGCGTTGTGGGCTTAGCACGCCCGCGATATATGAGCTTTCATGCACTCTCACATCGCCTTTTGAGTGCGCGAAAAAGACCTGCGCGCCAGATTGTTGCGCCTTTGTTTGCCACGATTGAAACCACGAGCGCAAAATCGGCTCGTATATATCAAAACTAAGTCCGCTAATACCGTCTTCATCGCGCACAATTCCTACGAAAGTAATCAGCGCACCGCAGTTTGCGCCTTTGTAACGCTCATACCATGAATTTGAAATCGCAGGGATATCAAGCGCACCATCGTGCAAAGAAAAATTGCCAGCAAATTTCATCTCAACCCCCACAAACCGGTGGCAAAAGGCTGATTTTATCGCCGTCTTTAAGCGCGGTATTTAGCTCATAGACCATTTTGTCATTTACCGCCACAGCGCAGCTAGATAGCCACTCTTTTAGCGAGCTATCTTTGCTTAAAATCTCTTTTACTTCGCTTAGTGTTTTGGCGTCAAATTTCATCGGCTCTTTGCCGATTGGACCTAAAAATTCCACTTCTACCATATCTTTCCTTTGATTTAAAATTCGGCGATTTTAGCCAAAATTTTATAAAATTTTATATAATTAAAAAATTTTACAAAAGGATTTTTATGAAAATTGATGAAATTCAAACCCCAGCGTATGTGTGCGAAAAATCGAAATTGCGGGCAAATTTAGCCCTTTTGCAAAGCGTGGGCGAGCGAAGCGGGGCGGTGGTTTTGTGTGCATTAAAAGGCTTTGCATTTTCTCTTGGTATGCCACTAGTGAAAAAATATCTATCTGGGGCGACTTGTAGTGGCCTGCACGAGGCGAAATTCGCTAGGCAAATGCTTGGAGCGGGCGCGCAGGTGCATACATACTCGCCAGCTTTTAAAGAGTGCGATATGGCTGAAATTTTATCCCTTAGCGATCATGTGGTTTTCAATAGCGCCTCCCAGTGGCGAAAATACCGCGCGCAGGCGATGAGCGCTGGCGTGCAATGCGGACTTCGCCTAAATCCGCAAACTTCTTTTGCGCCCAAAGATGCTTACAATCCGTGCGGTAAATTTAGCCGCCTTGGTATGACGCTAGGGGCGTTAGAGCGCGCTATTAGCGAGGAGAGCGGGTTTTTAGAGGGCATTAGTGGGTTTCATTTTCATGCACTTTGCGAGGAGGGTGCGGAGAATTTAGAGCGTGTTTTAGAGGCGTTTGAGGCGAAATTTAGCAAATATTTTGGTGTGATTAAATGGCTAAATTTCGGTGGCGGACACCATATCACGCGCGAGGGATATAATGTCGAATTGCTAATTAGCTTAATCAAAAAATTCCGCGAAAAATACGGCGTGGAGGTGTTTTTAGAGCCGGGCGAGGCTGTGGGTTGGGAGTGCGGATATCTAGTCGCTAGTGTGCTTGATATCGTCGAAAACGACGCAAACATCGCGATTTTAGACACTTCGGCTGAGGCACACATGCCAGATACCGTGCTTATGCCATATCGCCCTACGGTGCGTGGCGAGAGCAAAGAGGGTAAATTTGTCTATCGTTTCGGTGGAAATACCTGCCTAGCTGGCGATATTGTAGGCTTGGAAGCAGGTGAGCCAGAGTATAAATTTGACACCCCGCTTAAAATCGGCGATAGGGTGATTTTCGAAGATCAAATCCACTACACGATAGTCAAAAACACGACCTTTAATGGCATAAAATTGCCAAATTTGGTAATGGTAGATGAGAGCGGAAATGTCGAGGATATGATAGAGTTTGGTTATGAGGAATTTAGGCGAAGAAACTAATAAAATTTTCTAAGCCATAATTTGGCTTAAAACGCTATAATCCATAAATTTTTGTGTCAAGGAAATATATGAAGAAGTTCTTTTGTGTGCTTTGCGCCTGTTTGGGCGCGTATGCCGAGGACCGACCATATGCACAGGTTGTGCAAACTAGTGGGAATAATGTGTGGGGGAAAGCCCGACTAGAAAACATAAATTTATACGAAGACGGACTAGCGCCACTTTTTGTGCAACTTCAAAGTTCAGGATTTTTTGCGTGGTTGGCCTTGGGGGCTAGCCTTGCGGTGATACTCTCGTTTTTGGGACATTATTTGATTGTGGGGGCGAAACACTTCGACCACCACGCTGGCAAGCCTGTGCTTGCATTTACCCTTTTTGAGCGATGTTTTCACTTCGTCGCGGCTAGTTCGTGGGTGATTTTGGTTCCAACTGGACTGATTATGATGTTTGGTGAGAGTTTTGGTGGTGGAACTTTTGTGAGGCTATGTAAAAACGCTCATGGTATTGCTACCATAGCTTTTGCAATTGCTGTAATTCCGATGTTTTTATCATGGTTTTGGCGTATGCTTCCTAGATTTTATGATATCAAATGGATGCTTATTGTAGGTGGATATTTGAGCAAAAACAAACGCACAATCCCTGCTGGCAAATTTAACGCTGGACAAAAATCGTGGTTTTGGGTCGCTACACTTGGTGGTATGGTTATGATAGCTACTGGCGCAGCTATGTATTTTCTGGATTTTAATGCCCCTGTTATAAATGGCGCAATGGGTGGCGTGAGCCAAATCGAAGTTTTGCGTGCGAGTGTAATCGTGCATAATGTGCTTGGTGCAGTTTGTGCTGTGTTTTTGTGCGTGCATATTTATATGGCTGTGTTTGCGATCAGCGGAGCGATTCACTCTATGATAGATGGACACAAACCAGAAGAGGAAGTTTATGTGCTTCATCACTACTGGTATCGCGAGCTTTTGGATAAAGGAAGCGTGGCGAAATCGCAGTTTGAGGAAAAATATCCTCGTTTATAAAATTTAAGCGAGGATTTTTCCTCGCTAGCTTTGCGTGTCAAAGATATTTTTTTAAGGATTTAATTTGCAACTAGATTGTCGAAATTTATCGTGCCCCGAGCCACTTTTGCTTACCAAAAAAGCCATAAATTCGCTAAAAATCGGCGAAAATTTGGAAATTTTGGTTAATGATATCGCGCCCAAAGAAAACATAAAACGATTTTTGCAAAAAAACGGATTTGACGCGCAAATCAGCGAAAATGGCGGTGAAGCCACGATTTCGCTTACCAAAACCGATGAGCTAAAAGATGAGAGTTTGGACGATATTTTTTGCGATACGCCAAATTTCGCTAAGCCAAAGGTGGTGTTTTTAAACGAAGAAAGTTGCGGTTCTGGCGCAGTCGGCAAGGCGCTTTTGGCTAAATTTTTGGGTGCGTTATTAAATTTAGAGCAAAAACCAGCCAAAATCATTTGCGTAAATAACGCCGTATTTATCACCACGAATCGCGCTCACCCAAGCTTTGAAGCGTTAAAAAATTTAAGCGAGGCGGGCGTGGAAATACTAAGCTGCGGAAGCTGTTTGGAAAGCTATAAATTAGTCGATAAGTTAGCTATTGGCGAAATTTCAAACGCTTATGAGATTATGGAAATTTTATCAAAATACGAAGCTATAAAACTATGATTTATCGTGATTTTAACCTTACGAAATTTATCAGCGCAGCGGGTTGAGCAGCCAAGCTGGACCCGGCGGGTCTAACGAAAAATCTTGGAAGCTTAATCACGCCCGATGCAAATTTATTATCGTCGATCGATAGCAACGAGGACGCGAGTGTATTTCGCATAAGCGAGAGCTTGGCGCTCGTGCAGACGCTCGATTTCATCACGCCGATTGTCGATGATCCATACATTTTCGGCCAAATCGCCGCGGCAAATTCGCTTAGCGACATCTTCGCAATGGGCGCAAAAGCGATAAACGCTCTAAATATCGTTGGATTTGATGATTGCCATTTTGGTGATGAAATTTTGCAAGAAATTTTAGCTGGGGGCAAGAGCAAAATCAGCGAGTGCGGTGGCGTGCTAGTGGGCGGGCACACGATAAAAACGAAAGAAATTTATTATGGATTAAGCGCTACTGGCGTGGTTGAGCCGGGGAAATTTTGGTCGAATAACACTGCGCGTGAAGGGGATTTGCTCGTGCTGACAAAATCTATTGGCACTGGTGTAATTTCGACGGCGATAAAGGCGAAATTTTTAAAATTCGCTGAATTTCGCGATGCAATCGAGAGTATGATTAGGCTAAATTCATACGCTCTGGGTGCGCTTAGTGGGCTAGAAATACACGCTGCGACCGATATCACGGGCTTTGGGCTTTTAGGACACGCGCTAGAAATGATAAATGAAAATATTAGCTTTGAAATTTCCGTGTGCGAAATTCCACTTTTTGCAAGCGTGCAAAAGTGCCTAGATGAGGGGCTGATCCCTGGCGGAAGTTATAGAAATTTGAAATTTATCGCTCCGTTTTGCGATAAAGAAGCGCAAGTGATTTTAGCCGATGCACAAACTAGTGGCGGGCTTTTGCTTGCTATAAGTGAAAAAGATGTCACTAGGGCGGTGCGAAATTTAAAAAATGCAGGATACGAAAGTGCCACTATCGTGGGTCGCGTCGTAAAACGGGCAGAAAATAAAATTTTGATTAAAGATTAAATTTTAAAATTTCAAAAATTTTTTCTAGTTTTAATCTATTTTTAAGCAACCCTTGAATATAATCCACTTTCCGTTTTTGAAATCTAACTTCTGTTATTTTCCAATGCGTGTTATTTTATTTATTATTGTCAAAAACT
>NZ_JAOVUC010000006.1:0-104133 GCF_027737875.1 Campylobacter sp. JMF_08 NE1 | reverse complement strand
GCTTTTTAAAATTTAGCCACTTCTAAGGTTTTACAGGGGTGGGGGTTGGTAAGGGGGAGGGTAGCGTCTCCTAAAAAGCGCGCCCTCCCCCTTACGAGAAAAGCATAGCGCAGGTTAAATTTAAAAAATCGTTCAATGCAAAATTTAGGTTGAATTTTGAATTTAAATTTTTCTGGATTGCTTCGCTCGTTACACTCGCTCGCAATGACAAGCAAAAGTCAAATTTTCCCCTTAAAACAATGGATATTTTTATTTTTCTATTTTAATATTTTTGGCAAATTCTAAAAATTCATAGAAGTCATTAGATATTAAATTCTTGATTTTATCTATTTCATTTATATTTTTTAATTTTTCAGCCATTTTCTTATCAAAAACCTTACTTTCAGCTATATCTGATAATTCTAATTTTTCAATTATTTTTTCATATTTTTCTTTATCGACAATTGAAGCCAAAGAGCCTTCTTTGATTTTGCCTAATAACCATAATAAATTATCGAAATCTGAATATTTTATTTCACAATTATCACAAAAAATAATCAACTCCCTTAATATATCGTTTTTATCCATATCAATTTCGCTATATCCAAAATATTTTAAAACCGCATTTAATACTTTTTTTACTAATCTATCTTCGATTGGAAAGTTATAATTTGTTGCAAAATAAATATATTTTGAAATCAACGACCTAGCCTGTCCGAATTCTCTACCACTTTTCTTTATTCCATATTTTTCATCCAATAATTTACTAATTTTATTTGGTTTGTTATCTTTGAAATTTTGAATTTCTTTATCCAAATCTTTAATTTTACCAATTTCATTGGCTAAGTCATTTAAGCCATACAATCTTTTATTCATTTGCGTAGAATACAACGAATCGATTATGGTAAGTCTAACAAGAATATTTTCTGTTTTTTCAAAAATATCGCTTATTAAATTTTTTTGTTCTATGTATGGCGTTTTATCTTTTAGCACATTTACCGATAATTTTATAAATTCTTTTAATTCCATTTTAAAGTCCTAATTTCTATTTTTCACTACAAACCCGCAAAAACGCCCTGTTTGCTTCTCTCGGCGGTATGAGTAAAGATGATTTTCGCAATGAGTGCAAAATTTGCTAAATTTGAATTTCTTTATGCCAAGCCCCTTTAATTCGGCTTTTAAAGCCAAATTCATATCAAATTTATCGCCACGCTTAAAGGCATTAAATTCGCCAAGATCTAAATCCCCAACTTCGTAGCAACTGCCTCCAATATTTGCCCCCACAATCACGCTTAAATCGCAAATTTTCGTGCCGTAAATTTCACTCATTTTAATGGCTGTTTTGGTTACGATTTTTTGCGTAACCCCAGCTCTGCCAGCGTGAGCTACGCCCACTGCGCCGCTTTTTTCATCGAGCAGCAAAACAGGCGAACAATCCGCCACCATGACACACAGCCCCACGCCATGCAAATTTGTAATCATTGCGTCGCACTCGGGTAAAATTTTCACAAATTCGCTTTGCAAATTTTCACTTTTAAATTTGCCAAATTCAAAGAATTTATCAAATTTCACCCCAAATTCAGCCATAAATTTTTCATCTACAACGCAAATTTTATCGCTGTGAATTTGGTTCATAAAAATCAAATTTCGCAAAGGCAAACCTAGCAAATTTGCCAATTTAAAACGATTTTTTAGCACATTTTCAAATTCATCGCCCACATGAAAAGCAAGGTTAAATTTGCCAAATTTTCCCAAATTTTCGCCGTTCAAATTTTTCAGCGCAGTATCCTTAAAAATTGCGTTAGCTAAACCAAATTTATCGGTAAAGCCGAATTTAAAGGCATTTAATAAAGGCTTGAAATCAAATTCACCTGATCCCACGACAAACTCTCTTTTTTCTCGCCCACAAAGCCCAAAATTCGCGCTGCGTATCTTGCGAGCAGATCGGTTTCGACATTTACCTTTCGCCCCGTTTTAAACTCGCCAAATAGCGTATCTTTCATAGTTTGTGGGATTATGGTTAGGCGAATTGCGTTAGGCAAGACTTCGTTTATGGTAAGGCTAACGCCGTCGATTGCGACCGAGCCTTTATTTGCAACAAATGGCATTAAATTTTTTGGCAAATTTATAAAAAAATCATATCCGCTTTTTAGCTTTGTAATTTTTGTGATTTCGCCCACGCCGTCGATGTGCCCTTGCACCAAATGCCCGTCAATGCGATCCCCAAGTCGCATAGCAGGTTCGATATGCACTCTGTCTCTGAAATTTTGCGTGGCTATCAGCCCTGCCGTTTCGCTCGAAATCTCCACGACAAAGCCGTCAGCTAAAATTTGCGTTACGCTAAGACACGCGCCGTTTATAGCGATACTATCGCCGATATGCTCGGGGCGAAATTTAGCGCGAATTCGAAGCGAATTTCCGCTAAAACTAACGACTTCCGCGATTTCTCTGATTAGTCCGTTAAACATTTTTTCTCCAAAATTTTTGCGAAATTTTACAAAAAACAGCTTAAATTCGCAAATTTATATCCTAAATCCAAGCGAAGAAACAAGCGCCATATCGCCACTTATGCTGTCCCCTGTGGTGGTGAGAAAATCCCCTGTAATCGCCGAATTTACGCCGGAATTTAACGCTTTTTCGATACTTTTGCCAAGCTTTACGCGTCCGCCCGCAAAACGCAGATAAACGCGTGGTAAAATAAATCTATACACGGCGATTGAGCGTAAAATTTCTTCTTCGCTAAGCGGCGCGCAGTTTTGAAGCGGAGTGCCTGAAATCGGCATTAAAATGTTTATCGGCACGGAGCTTACGCCAAGTTCTCGCAACTCAAACGCCATATCTATGCGGTCTTCCACGCTCTCGCCAAGTCCAAAAATCCCGCCGCTACACACATCAAGCCCGACAGCGTGGCAGTTTTTGATAGTTTGCACTCTATCATCATAGGTGTGCGTGGTGCAAATTCGCGGATAAAACCTGCGCGAAGTCTCTAAATTGTGATGATAGGTTTTCACGCCACTATCTTTAAGCTTTTGCAAGGCTTGCACGCTCGCAAGTCCAAACGAAGCGCAAAGGTGCAAATTCGTCTGCTCTCTTAGCGCACGATAAATTTGCTCGATTTTTGGCATATCTTTGTCATTTTCGCTTATCCCGCGACCACTGGCAACGAGCGAAAAACGATGAACTTTTGCCTTTTCGTTTTGCCCTGCCATTTGCAAAACAGGCGCCATGTCCAAAAGCGAGTAAGTTTCGCAACCTGTTTTAAAATGCGCAGACTGGGCGCAGTATTTGCAATCTTCCGAGCATTTGCCAGAACGCGCATTTATAATCGAGCAAAAATTAAACTCATCGCCACAGCAAATTTGTCTAATCTCATTTGCTGCGCTCAAAAGTGCGTCCAAATCGCTAGTTTTGGCTAAATTTAACGCTTCATTTTTGCTTAAACACTCACCGGCGATAGCCTTGTCTTTCATTTCGTTTATAAAATTTAAATCGCTCATAAAAGCTCCAAATTTCGAAATTTCAAGGATTATAAATTTGATTAAATTAAAAAAGCCTGACGCGAGGGGGACGCGCCAGGCTAGAATTGATTAAAAAGGGGGATTATTTTTTGCTTTCGATGAAATCAGCCAATGCTGCGATTGACTCGTCATCTAGTGTTGCGACTTGGCCTTTCATTACGCCAGCCATGCCGTATTTGCCCTTACCGCCGTCGCCGACAGTGCCTTCTTTATAGCCTTTGACGCTAGCGATAATATCGTCTTTTGCAAGTGTGTTTAGCGCTGGAACTTTACCACCTAGGTAAGGTTTGTCAGCGTTTGCGCCGTGGCATGCTGCGCATTTTTTGAATAGCGCCTCTCCGTCAGCAGCAAAAGCACTTGAACTAATTGCCGCTAATGCAGCACATGCGATGAAAACTTTTTTCATTTTCGATCCTTTCAGTTAAATTGCGTGTGAAGTATAATCTAAATTTTGTAAATTAAAATTAAATTTTTATCAAAGAAAAATTAATCCGACAAAATTTATAGCGAAATTTCAGCGAATTTGCGAAATTTCGCCCCCGCTCATTTTATAAATTTTATCCGCCACGCCGAAATATTTATCATCGTGGCTTATCGCAAATATCGTGTATCCGCGCTCTTTGAGCCTTGGGATTATGCACTCGTAAAAGTGCGCGCGAAAGTGCGGGTCTTGATCTGCTGCCCACTCATCAAGCATGATAAATTTGCGCCCCTCGCTTAGCGCAGCCGCGAGTGCTAGGCGTTTGCGCTGACCTGCGGAGAGATTTGTGGTGCTAAATTTGCCCCCTTCGATACTGACCTTTTGCGAAATTTCCATGATTTCGAGCCACTCGCGCGCAGTATTTTCATCGCCCACGATATAATCAAACAGATAAAAATCGCTAAAAACCGCACTTATGTTGTTGCTATACGCGCGAAGCTCATCGGCGCATATAGCGCGCTCATCAGCTCGTATTTCGCCAGCTTGTGCGCCATAAAGCCCAGATAAAATCATAAAAAGCGTCGATTTGCCGCTGCCGTTTTCGCCTACTAAAAACACGACCTCGCCCGAATTTATGGCTAAATTTAGGTTTTTCACGCCAAATTTGCCGTTTTTATAGGTAAAGCTTACATTTTTTAATTCGAGTTTTTGCCATGGGGCTAAATTTTTTATTTCAAATCCCGCCACATGCGGATCTAGCCCTAATTCCTCGATTTTTTGGTAAGCGATTTTGGCGCGCAAAATGCTCGGGAAAGAGAAAACAAGCATCATTAATGGCGCGCGCAAAAATAGTATCGTAAGTGCGATTGTTACGGCATTTGCGAGGGCCTGTGCGCCACCATTTAGCCCCCAAAACAGCACCACACCCACAGCTCCTAGCATCATCACGCTCATAAAATTCCCCGCAAACGCCTGATAAACCTGCGCTTTTAGCGAGGTTTGGCGCAGATTGTTTGCGTTTGGGATAAACTCATTTTCATAAAGATAGCGCGCTTTTTTTATGTTTAGCGAAAGCTCCTTATGCCCCTCGATTGCCTTAGAATAGTTCTTGTAAAGCTCGTCCTCGTTTTTGCGGTAAGCGTCGAAATTTTGCATTACTTTGCGCATGATTAGCTGGTTTAAAATCATCAGCGCGCCGATCCACACGAACAAAAACAAAAACATTTTCGGCGAAATGTAAATCGTATAAATTCCAGCGAACACGACCGTCATACCGCCCTGAATTAGCTCGCTAATGCGCATAAATCCGTCAGTCAGGCGCGAAATATCAGAGCTTAGAGAGGCCAGCAAATTCGCCTTTGACGCGGCCTCAATGCACTCGAATTTCGTATCGATTATCTGTTTGATGACCTTTGAGCGCAGGTTGAAGACGAAGTTATTCTCAATCACGCAAAGCACGGCGCGTGAAGCGACCGAGAGAGCCAAAAACAGCACCAAAAGCCCAAAAAACATGAAAATTAGCGAGGTCGTTTTCTCGCCCTCGCCTAGCAAATATTTGTTGATAAACGCCAAAATCGCGATTCCAGCGCCACTATAAACGGCATTAAAGATAATCATTAGCAAAATTTGCTTGCCAAAACCTTTGTAATGTTTCAAAATTTTGTCCTTAAATTTGTTTAATCGCAGAATTTAAGCACAAAAAATTTTATAAATTTTAAATTTGGAAAATTTGAAATTTTAAAATTTCGCATTTCGCTAGCGCAACCCCCCAAACACTGCCCCGAAATTTACTCGCAATGACAATGGCAGGCAAATTTGTTAAATCTGTCATTGCGAGCTTTCGCAGAAAGTGAAGCAATCTACGACTTTAAAATTCCTTACGCTAAATTTGCTGTCATTGCGAGCCGTGCTTGCACGGCGTGGCAATCCAGTAAAATTTAAATTCAAAATTCAACCTAAATTTTGTATTGAACGATTTTTTGAATTTAACCTGCGCCGTGAAATTCTCTGTAAGGGGGAAGGGGGCCCCAATTGCGAGGTCGCGCCCCTTCCCCCTTACAAACCCCCAACCCCCGACGACGCTTTACAAGGTGGCTAAATTTAGAAAAACTGCGTTTTTCTAAATTTAGCTGGTTTTATTTTTACGGAAATGCTTTACATTTCCTTATTTTTTCCCACGCATTTTGATATAAATGTGCAAAATATCAATCGCGGCAGGTGTTACACCTGAAATCTCACTTGCAGCAAACAGCGTCGGCGGGGCGAATTTTTCTAGCTTTTCGACCACTTCATTGCTAAGGCCGCTAACCGCGCGAAAATCGAAGTCCTCAGGGATTTTCACGCTTAGCATATCCTTCATTTTATCAATGCTGGCGCGCTGTTCGGCGATGTAGTGTTTGTATTTGCACTCGACTAAAATTTGCTCCAAACTCTCATCGCAAAATCCCGCAAAAATCGGATCAAGCGACTTTAATTTCTCTTTTGTAAAGCTCTTTCTGGCTACGATTTTTTGCAAGCTTACATTTTGGCTTATCGCCTCCTCGCCAAGTTCTGCTAAAAACGCCAAATTTGCCTTGTTTGGCGTGAGTTCTTTGGCTTCTAAAAGCTCCACGCCAGCCCTCGTCTCGCCCTCAATCTTGCAAATTTTGCTATAAATTTCATCATCAATCAGCCCTATTTCATGCCCGTATTTGCCAAGGCGCAAAATCGCGTTATCCTCGCGCAAAAGTAGCCTAAACTCGGCGCGCGAAGTGAACATCCTGTATGGCTCTTTCGTGCCCTTGGTGACCAAATCATCGATTAGCACGCCGATATAAGCCTCATCACGGCGCAAGATTAGCGGCTCTTTGGCGCGTACGGCAAGACCAGCATTAATACCCGCCATAAGCCCCTGCGCCCCAGCCTCTTCGTAGCCTGTGGTACCATTAATCTGCCCGCCAAGATACAGCCCCGAGACCTTTTTGCACTCCAAAGAGTGTTTGAGCTCGGTAGGATCAACATAATCGTATTCGATAGCGTATCCTGGGCGCACGATTTTGGCGTTTTCAAAGCCCTTAATCGAGCGAATAAAGCTAACTTGCACATCGTAAGGAAGCGAAGTCGAAAGTCCATTTACATAATACTCGCTAGCCTGCGCAGTCTGGGGCTCGACGAAAACATGGTGGCGCTCGCGATCTGGGAATTCGTAAATTTTGGTTTCTATGCTAGGGCAATACCTTGGTCCTGTGCTTGAAATTTGCCCAGTAAACATCGGCGCACGGGCGAAATTTGAGCTGATTATCTCGTGGGTTTTTTCGTTTGTGTAGGCGATGTAGCATGGAAGCTGATTTGGCGCGAAATTTTCGGTGCGGAAGCTAAATGGCTTTGGATTTTCGTCGCCGTCTTGACGCTCCAAGACGCTAAAATCAATTGTTTTTGCGTCAATTCTAGGGCAGGTGCCGGTTTTGAGCCTGCCCATTTTTAGCCCGAAAGATTTGAGCGAATTTGAGAGATTTTTTGAGGGCAATTCGCCAACGCGCCCCGCTTCTATGGTGCTTTCGCCCACATGCACAAGGCCGTTTAAAAATGTGCCAGTGGTGATGACGACCTTTTTGGCGGTGTATTCGTTGCCAAGGTGGGTTTTCACGCCTCGCACGATGATTTCATCACCACGATTTTCGCTTAAAATTTCGGTTGCAATCTCTTGCGTGAGCTCCAAATTTGGCGTGTTTAAAAGCAAATTTCGCATATAAATGCGGTATTTATCCATATCGATTTGCGCGCGCGAACCACGCACAGCCGGGCCTTTGCTCTCGTTTAGTATGCGAAATTGGATCCCGCACTCATCGGTGGTGCGCCCCATTTGACCGCCAAGAGCGTCGAGTTCTTTGACCAAATGCCCCTTAGCTAGCCCTCCGATTGCCGGATTACAGCTTGCAGCGCCTAATTGCTCGATTAAAATCGTAATCAAAAGTGTGCGCACGCCCATTTTCGCGCTTGCTAGCGCAGCCTCGATTCCAGCGTGTCCGCCGCCTATAACTATCACATCATAATTCATATTTTTCCTTTAAAATTTTGCGTGCGATAGTATCAAAAACTCTATGAAATTTTGGTAAAATTGAACTTTTAAAATTTAAAAAGGATTGAAAATGAGCGAGAAAATTTTTAATAAAATCGTTGAAATTTTAGAGGCTAATGGAGCAAAATTTCGCGTCGTAACTCACGATAGCGTAGGCACTAGCGCAGAGGTTGCCAAAGCAAGAGGCACCGAGCTTGGACAGGGCGCAAAAGCTCTAATTTGCACCCTAAAAGGTGGCGGAGAAAAAATCTATGCCCTAGCCGTGCTTCCAGCCGATATGCAAGCGGATTTGAGCGCACTAGCAAGGGCGTTTGAGCGAAACCGCGCCAGCCTAGTCTCTCCGGCCGAGGGTTTGGAGCTAAGTGATTGCGTTTTTGGCTCTGTGCCACCGTTTAGCTTCCACGAAAAGCTAGTTTTAGTCTGCGATCCTGCGCTTTTTGAGCGATATGACGAAATTGCATTTAACGCAGGCTTGCTCGATCACTCGGTGATTTTAGACGCGAAAGATTACCAAAAAATCGCAAATCCAAAGCTGGTAAAATTCGCTAAAATTTAGCCAAATCAAAATTTGGCTTTTTTTAAATTTAAACGGACGAATTTTGACACTATTTTTAAAATTATTCCCTAAATTTGGGCTTAAATTTAAATAAATCAAATTTAGCCAAATTTCAACAAATTCCCAAAACAGCGCACTTTTTTTAATTAAAATTTCGACAATCCAAATTTTTTAAAATCCAAACGGACAATTTCTGACATTTTTATTCAGTAAAATTTTGCCAAGAAAATTAGAAAAATAAATTTCTTTTTAAGGAGTGCAAAATGGCATCAGGTGTAGTAGATAGTAGAGTTTTTAGAGTTATGTTCGTCAGCGAAGAGATGAGAAAGATTTTCAGCGACGAAAACAAAGCGCAAAAATGGCTAGATACCGAAGCTGCTCTTGCAAGAGCGCAAGCAAAACTAGGCATTATCGAGCCAAGACGCGCCGAGCAAATCACAAAATTTGCCAAAGCCGAGCTTTTAGATTTAGACGCGATAGGTGAAAACTACAAAAGCTCTATCACAATCGTTCCTTTGCTAAAAGAATTTAAAAAGGTCTTTGATGATGATAGTGGCGAATTTGTGCATTGGGGTGCGACAAGCCAAGATATTATGGATAATGGTATGGTTTTGCAGATCAAAGAAGCTTTGCCGCTCATCAAAAAACTTTTGGAAAAAACCTACAAAGAAGCATTGAGAATTTCAGCCGAGCACAAAAACACCGTTATGGCTGGTAGAACGCATGTAATACACGCTTTGCCTATTACATTTGGTTTTAAAACTGCAATGTGGGCGCAAGAAATTCGCAGAAGCCTTGATAGATTAAAAGAGATTACTCCAAGAGTTTTAGTTGGTCAATTAAGCGGTGCGGTCGGCACTATGGCAAGCCAAGAGGGCAAAGGCTTAGAAATGCAAAAACTTATGATGGAGGATTTGGGCTTAAATATCCCTGTGATTTCATGGCACCCAAGCAGAGATCACATGGCTGAGTATGTATCTACGCTAGCGATAATCGCAGGGACAATCGGACGCATCGCAAGAGAAATTTTAAGTCTTCAAAGAACTGAAATTTGCGAGGTTGAAGAGCCGTTTTTCATGGGAAAAGTAGGAAGCTCTACTATGCCACATAAACGAAATCCGCAAGTTTGCGAAGGCGTAATCGCTCTAACTAAAATTGTCCGCGCACAAGCACCTTTAATGGTAGAGGCTATGGAGTGCGAAAACGAGCGCGACTGGGGTTGCGAGGCGGTCGAGTGGGACGCAATTCCAAAAAGCTCTATTTTAATCGCAGGTGCGCTTGAAAAAATCAACGATATTTTAGAAAATTTACTTGTTTATCCACAAAATATGAAAAGAAATCTTAATGCACTAAAAGGCGCAATGCTAAGCGAAGCCGTAATGCTACACTTAGGCGAAAAGCTTGGTCGTTTAACTGCGCACGAAATCGTTTATGAAGTTTGTATGAAAGCCTTCACAGACGGCAAACCAGTAATTGATGATCTTTTAGAGCGCGAAGAGGTTAGTAAATATTTCACAAGAGCAGATTTAGAAGAAATCATGCAACCTGAAAAATATGTCGGATTGAGTGCTACTTTTGTAGATAGAGTTATCGAAGATAGTAAAAAATACTTCGGATAAACTTAAAAAGGATAAGCTATGAATAAGCTTACAAAAGGAATTCTAGTCATTGTCGTCGGAATACTTATATGGTTTTGTCCGCACCCTGAGGCTGTGAGTGATCAAGCATGGCATCTTTTTGCCATAGTTTTTGCCACAATTTTAGGTCTTATTCTCCAACCGCTTCCAATCGGAGCGGTTGCCTTTATCGGTGTTACGATTACGATTTTAACTAAAACGATGAAACCAGCAGAAGCATTAGCTGGTTTTGGAAATTTGACTATTTGGTTGATCGTAAGCGCGTATATGATAGCGCGCGGATTTATCAAAACAGGGCTTGGTAGGCGCATTGCTTATAAAATCATCTCGCTTTTGGGAGATAGCACCTTAAAGCTAGGTTACTCCATCGTCATAAGTGATGCGGTTATCAGCCCTGCTATGCCAAGTAGTGGTGCTAGGGCTGGTGGAATTTTATTCCCTATCGTAAATTCGTTAGCTAAGGCGTTAGGTTCTGAGCCTGATGAGGGAAGCAGAAAAAAGGCAGGAGCATATTTTATGCAAACGCTTTGGCAAGGAAACACCATTACAAATGGTATGTTTCTAACCTCTATGGCAGGAAACCCGCTAATTGCAAGCTTAGCGTTAAGCTCATTTGGTGTGGAAATTAGCTGGACATTGTGGGCGCTTGGTGCGATAGTTCCTGCGATTTGTTCGCTTATAATAATCCCCTTTGTGCTTTATAAAATTTATCCGCCTGAGATAAAGGCGTTTCCACAAGGCAAAGAAATCGCAAAAGCCGAACTTGCAAAAATCGGACCTATGCAAAAAAGTGAAAAATGTATGCTAGGCGTTTTTATCGGCTCATTGCTTTTATGGGCAACTGGCACCCTAACAGGCATAAATGCGACCAATGTCGGCATGATAGCGGTTTGTGTTATGGTTGCTCTAAAAATTTTAGAGTGGAACGATGTAATCGGCGAAAAAGGCGCATGGGATACGCTAATGTGGATGGGTGCGCTAATCGCACTTGCAGGCGGTTTAAATAAACTTGGCTTTATCAAGTGGTTTTCAGACACCGTCGCAGGCGGTATGGGCGATATAAACTGGATTTTGATAATGGGAATTTTGCTTTTAATCTATGTTTATTCGCACTATTTATTTGCTAGTTTAACTGCGCACATTACTGCGATGTATGCGGCTTTTGGTGCAGTTGCTATCGCAGCGGGAGCTCCTAGCGTTTTCGTAGCACTCGTGTTTGCTTATGCAAGTAACCTTATGATGCCAATCACCCACTACGGCGGTGCTCCTGGACCGATAATCTTTGGTGCAGGTTACAACACCCAAAACGAGTGGTGGAGACTAGGCTTTATCACAACGCTGATAAATCTGTTTATTTGGACGATTATAGGCGGAATTTGGTGGAAAGTTCTAGGTTTATGGTAAAATAAAAGAGCGGATTTTTCCGCTCTTTTTAATTTTTAAATTTGGATTTTTCATGGCAAATAAAAAAGTTTTTGAAATTTTGGAATTGCTTAAAGATTTCGTTAGCGGAAAAGAGATAATCATCGAGGATTATGCCCTACAAACAGGCATTTCAACCCGCACAGCCAGAAGATATGTAAAAGATCTGCGAGAGATTTTTGGCGAAGAATTTATCGCAAAACTCGCCAAAGGAAGCTATATCTGCAAAAATACAGAATTTTTCAAAACCTTTATCAGCCCCAACAAATACCAAAACGAAAGCGAAAAACTCATCGATTTGCTCCATATCATAAATCCCGGATTTAGTAAATTTTTGCCACAAGCGCACAAAAAAGTCGATGAAAAACTAGAAAAAGAGCTAAGCGAAATTTTTTTAATAAAAGGCTCACCGCACGAAAAAACGCCGAATTTAGATATTTTTGCCAAACTTCAACAAGCGATTAAATTTAAAAAATATACAAATTTAAAATACGATAATGAAATTTTAAAAAATGTAAAAATTTTAAAGCTTATTTATTCAAAGGGAAATTGGTCTGTCGCAACGCTCAGGGATTGCGATAAAAACAGCGGTTTCGAGGTTTTAAGAGTAAATTTTATAGATGAGATTAGGTTGCTTAAAAACACTTTTTATACCGACAAATACACAGAAAATTTTATACAAAATTTAGAAACATTTTTTGACGGATACAGAGCCGAGCCCTTTGTGGTGCGAGTGGCTATCTCGCCAAAAGTGGTTAAATTTTTCGAGAAAAAGACATTTTTCGCTTCGCAAAAAATCACCGATGAAATTTTAGAAAATTTATGGCAAGTGGTCGAATTTACCATAAGTAGCGATGATATGCTAATGCCACTAGCAAGGCGTTGGTTTCCTGATTTTGTAATACTTTCGCCGAAATCAACAAGGAATAAATTTGATAAATTAATTATGGATTATCTAAAATTTGGGAAAAATTTAGATAGGCTAAATTTGCAAATTTAGCCTAAATTTCACTCGCTCTTCATTTGCATTTGCGCCCAGAGATAGAGCGATTAAAGTGCCGGGATTAGCGTTTTACCACGACTCGCGAGAGTGTATTCGACAGTAGGTGGTATAATAGGATACTATTTAGCTACAAAAACGCTCAAATTTTAATGCAAAGCTTCGATTTGGCAGATTTCACTCGCGCAGTGGAACAAATTTTAAAAAATGGATAAAATTTAAAAAAGGGGCAAAATTTGCCCCTTGTGAATTATTCTTCGCTAACTTTTTTAAGTCTGAAAAATAGTAGCAAGATAACGATAGTGCCGATGATACCAGCCGCTGTCGCGATAGTCATAGGCATGTTAAAGCCGATTTTCGCATTTACAAGGTAAGCGATTACGACATTTGACATAAAGATTGCTGGGATCAAAGTAACCCAGAAGAATTTACCTCTACGGTATAGGTAGGCTGACGCTGCCCATAGCATGATAGTCGCAGTTGTTTGGTTCGCCCAACCAAAATATCTCCAAATGATACCAAAGTCGATTTGAGATAGACCAATACCGATAGCAAATAGCGGAACGGCAATGAAAAGTCGTTTTACGATATCTCTTTGTGGCATTTTGAAAAAATCAGCGATAATCAAACGAGCCGCACGGAACGCAGTATCACCAGATGTGATAGGCAAAATAACGACACCAAGAACCGCAATGATACCACCAACAGGTCCAAGAAGTGTTTTTGAGATCTCATGGACTACTTGTGCTGGGTTACCAGCTGCTGCAAGAGCCTCTCTGGTCTCATAGAAGCTTAGACCAAGTGTGCACCAAATAAGACCAATAATACCCTCGCCAATCATTGCGCCGTAGAAAACCATTCTACCTGATTTTTCGTTTTGGATACATCTAGCCATAAGCGGTGATTGTGTAGCGTGGAAGCCTGAAAGCGCACCACAACTAATAGTAACGAAAAGCAATGGCCATAGCGGAAGGTCTTTTGGATCCATATTTACGAAGAAATTTAGACCCTCTGGATAGAAGCTTCTGCCACTAACGATAAATCCGACAGTAAGACCAACTGACATGAAAATCAGCAAAGCACCGAATATCGGATAAAATCTACCGATGATTTTATCGATTGAAAATAGTGTCGCGATAAAGTAGTAAGCAAAAATGATGATTACCCAAATACCAGCTTCCATACCTGTAATGCCTTTAAGAAGGCCAGCAGGACCAGTTGTGAAAACAACACCAACGAGCACGAGCAATACAAGAGCGAAAATATTCATGAAGTGTTTCGCCCAGTTTCCTAACTGCACACCTACGACGGTAGGGATAGAAGCACCGTTTGCGCGCACGCTTAGCATACCAGAAAAGTAGTCATGCACAGCACCTGCTACAATCGTTCCGATGACGATCCATAGCATAGCCACAGGACCATAAAGCGCACCCATAATCGGACCAAATACAGGTCCAAGACCGGCGATGTTTAGGATTTGGATCAGATAGATTTTCCAATCTGACATTTTGACATAATCCACGCCATCGGCCATGTCATGCACAGGAGTTTTGCGCTCAGCACTGGCACCAAAAACACTTTCTACGAATTTTCCGTATGTAAAAAACGCTCCAATCAGAAGCGCTACACAAAAGAAAAACCAAAGCATTTTTGCCTCCTCGAAAAAGAATTTAAAACAAAAAAAATTGTTTGTAAAATTGTATATAATGTTACATAAATTTAATTTGAATTTATCTAGCATTTACAAATAATATTGCTTAAAATTTGGAAAAAATGTTATTTTTGCGTGATTTTTGTTTAATTTTGTTAATAGGTGAATTTGAAATAGTAAATTTGGATAAAACTTATGGTGCGACCAGCGAGATTTGAACTCGCACACGCGAAGCGCACTACCCCCTCAAGATAGCGTGTCTACCAATTCCACCATGGTCGCATGAAAGAGCCCGCGAAAGTGCGGGCGAGTGATTACGCAGCTGCTTTTGTAAGAGCGTCTGTAACAAAAGGATTAGCGAAAAGCAAGATAAATGCGATAACAAGCGCATAAATAACTTGTGCTTCGATCATCGCTAGCGAAATATACATTGTAGTTGATAGTTTGCTAGCTACGCTTGGGTTGCGAGCGATACCAAGGATTGTTGCATTAGCTGCATTACCCATACCAACAGCGCCACCAAGAGCGGCAAAACCAAGAACGATACCAACAGCGATTGCTGAGTATGATACGATTTGAGTATAAGCGCTAAGCTCCTCACCTGCGAATGCTGCGCCACAAAGCGCGAAAAGTAAAACCAAAACTTTTTTCATAAAAGTCTCCAAAATAAAATTTCAAAACGCCTTTCGGATCTGTCCCCTACTAAGAACATTTTGAGTGCGGTATTCTAGTGAAATTTTGCTTTTAATTAGTTTAAAAAAGTGGCAAAATTCGCCTAAATTTCGCCACTTTATGAATTTTATTTTTTCGAAGCTAAATATGTATTTAGTGCGCCGACATAAGCCTTGGCTGAGGCCAGCATCGTATCGACATCAAGCCCATGCCCCATAATCGCGCCAGTGCCCTCAAATTCGACCTTAACGGTTACTTTTGCCAGAGCATCTTTGCCTTTGGATACGGCCTTGACTTGATAATCTTTAAGCTCGCCACTAACCTTGCTTATGCGATCAATCGCTTTAAAAATCGCATCAACCCCACCATTTCCAAGCGCGCTATCGCTTAGCAAAATTTCATCGTGATTTAGCGTGACAGCTGCGCTTGCGTGGCCTTTGTTGCAGCCATTTGAGCTAAGAAGCGCAATCTCGTAAGCCTTGGTTTTCGCGCCCATAAATTCGTCATTTACAAGCTCTCTTAAATCCTCGTCATAGACATCTTTTTTGCTATCGGCTAAAATTTTAAATTTCTCAAACGCCACTTGCAACTGCGCCTCGTCTAACTCGTAGCCAAGGGAGATTAATTTGTCCTTGAAAGCGTGGCGTCCGCTGTGTTTGCCAAGCACGAGAGAGTTTTTATCCAGCCCGATATCATCAGCCTTCATAATCTCGTAAGTTTCGCGGTGTTTTAAAACGCCGTCTTGGTGGATTCCGCTTTCGTGCGCAAAGGCATTTTTGCCCACGATTGCCTTATTTGGCTGTGGTTCGATACCTGTGATACTTGCGACTAGACGGCTTGATGGATAAATTTCTTTGAAATTTATATCCGTATAAAGTGGCGAGAAATGGTCATTTCTAGTTTTTACGACCATTGCAATCTCTTCGAGCGCAGTATTTCCAGCTCTCTCGCCAAGACCATTTATGGTGCATTCGACTTGGCGCGCGCCAGCTTCAATGCACGCTAGTGTGTTTGCCGTGGCAAGCCCTAAATCGTTGTGATTGTGAGCCGATACTATCGCTCTACCATCTATAAATTCGACCATTTGTTTAAAAATAGCGTAAATTTCATTTGGCAAGCGATATCCCACGGTATCTGGTAAATTTATCGTAGTTGCGCCCACGCCGATAACTGCCTCGCAAATTTCCTTCATAAAGCCTACATCGCTTCTACACGCATCCTCGCAACTAAACTCCACATCATCTGTGAAAGTCTTCGCATATTGCACAGCCGCAACTGCGCGTTTGATGACCTCATCAGGCTTCATTTTTAGCTTAAATTCCATGTGAATCGGGCTAGTGGCGATAAATGTGTGTATGCGCTGAAATTTCGCTGGCGCGATAGCCTGCGCCGCGGCCTTGATATCGTTTTCGAGCGCGCGAGAGAGCGAACAAACCCTAATCTTGCTAGTAGCCTTTGCGATTTGATTAATCGCGTCGAAATCCCCCGGACTAGCCGCCGCAAACCCAGCCTCTATAACATCGACGCCGAGTTTTTCTAATTGGAGTGCAAGGCGGATTTTTTCTTCTGTATTCATCGAAGCGCCAGGGCTTTGCTCGCCGTCGCGCAATGTCGTATCAAAAATAATAATTTTATTTTTATCCATAACCTACCCTTTCATTTGATAAAATTTGGCGATTATAGCAATTTTAGGCTTAAATTTAGTTGGAATTGATAAATTTTATTATTTAGTTCTCTTTGCTTTGTTTGTTAAATTTAACCCCGATAAGCGTTAGCCCCGCGCGCACGAGCCCATATCCTATGTATAGCAAAATGATAAATGCAGGGAATTCGAGCTTGAAAAGATACAGACACGAAAAAAACACCACAATGAGCAAAACCAAAATTTTAATCGCATTTGGCCGTTTTAAATTTATCTTTTTAAAGCTTGGAAAGCGGATATTGCTGACCATTAAAAACGACAAAATTGCCATGCCGATGATAAATACGCCACCCCACACTGACGAAACCTCGTATTTGAGGTAAATCCCAATCCACACAGCAATCGTAATAGCCGCAGTTGGGATTGGCAGACCGATGAAAACATTTGGCTCGTAGGTGCCCACAGTGACATTAAATCTCGCTAATCTCACAGCGCCGAAAATCACATACAGCGCGCTAATTAGCGTGCCGACCTGCCCATAATCCTTGCCGATGACAAAATAAAACAACACCGCTGGTGCCACGCCAAACGCCACTATATCAGCAAGGCTGTCAAATTCTACGCCAAATTTGCTCGTTGTGTGCGTGAGCCTTGCCACGCGCCCGTCAAGTCCGTCAAAAATTAAAGAAAAAATTATATACGCAATCGCGCTAGCATAATGCCCATTTATCGAGGCAAAAATGCTTAGCATTGCCAAAAATATACTAGCCGCGGTGAAAAGATTTGGCAAAATATATACTAATTTTCCTCTTTCTTCTTCCATTTTACGCCTCTTCTTCTGGATTTTCTTTGGCTAAATTTCGCACCAAACGCGTCGGCAAATTGTTTTCTTTTTCAAATTTATCGATAATATCCACGATAACCTCGCCAGCGACGGTCTCTTTTTCATACAGAGTTTTTACCATTTCCTCAATTGCGCCAGAATATGTTTTTAGGGTATCTTTTACAGCTTTATAACGCTCATCGAGAGTTTTTCTGACATAATTATCGATTTTTACAGCCGTTTCCTCGCTGTAATCCTTAATGCTCTGACCGCCGTTTAAAAACGAATATTGCTGTTTTTCAAGCACGATTAAGCCTAGCTCGTCCGTCATACCGACCTTGGCCGCCATAAATTTTAGCCAATCAGTCGCGCGCTGTAAATCGTTGCTAGCCCCGTCTGTAATCTCGCCCAAAAATACCTCCTCAGCAGCTCGCCCAGAGAGTAAAACATCAATTTCAGCGAAAATTTCATATCTTTGGTGCAAAAATCTATTTTCAAACGGCGAATTTAGCGTATATCCAGCCGCACCAAGCCCACGCGGAACAATCGTAACCTTGCTAACTGGCATTGCGCCTTTGGTAAGCTCGGCGATGAGCGCATGACCGCTCTCGTGGTAAGCGACGATTTTTTTCTCCACAGGATTTACGCGACGCGATTTTTTTTCTAATCCTATCGCCACGCGCTCTATTGCTTCGAGCAGATCTTTTTGCTCGACCTCTTTTTTCGCCTCTCGACCCGCCAAAAGCGCGGCTTCATTTATTATATTTGCCAAATCAGCCCCAGCAAAGCCCACAGTTAGCCTAGCAATCTCTTCAATATCAATATCGCGAGCAAATTTGACATCTCTCATATGCACCTTTAAAATCGCGATTCTGCCGTCATAATCAGGTCTATCGACCAAAACCTGCCTATCAAATCTACCCGGACGCAAAAGCGCAGCATCAAGCGTCTCTGGGCGGTTTGTCGCTGCTAGGACGATGACTGGGCTAGACTCTGTGCCAAAGCCGTCCATTTCTGCCAAAAGCTGATTTAGGGTTTGCTCCCTCTCGTCGTTTCCACCGCCGATTCCGCCTGAATTTCTACTTTTTCCAATCGCGTCAATCTCATCGATAAAAACAATCGCGGGTGCTTGTTTTTTGGCTGTTTCAAACAAATCTCTAACCCTACTTGCGCCCACGCCTACAAACATCTCTATAAAGCTAGAAGCCGAAATAGAAAAAAACGGCACATCTGCTTCTCCTGCGACAGCCTTTGCAAGCAGTGTCTTACCCGTGCCAGGAGGGCCTACAAGCAAGACGCCTTTTGGGATTTTCGCTCCTAAGCTTATGTATCGCTCAGGGTTTTTGAGGAAATCAACTATCTCTTTGACCTCTTCTTTGGCCTCTTCGACACCGGCGACATCGCTAAATTTGACATTTGGCTTCTCTGCGCTCATTAAATTTTTCGAACTGCCGATTCCTAGCATACCGCTACCCATATTTTTTTGCATACGATTGGCCAAAAACATCCAAATTCCAAAAAAAATCACAAGCGGTAAAACCCAGCTAAAAAGCAAATCTGTGAGTAAATTTGTTTCGTTATATGCGCCATAAGGGATATTTCTACTCTCTAAAATACTCACAAGCTCGTTATCATCGACCCTTTGGGCTACATACATAATATCGCCACTTTGGGCTTTTATCGTGGTTTTGCCGATAGAAACCATTGAAATTTGAGCTGTTTTAAGCTGTGATTTTAGCTCCGAGTAGCTGACATTTCTAGTCTGTCCCACGCCTAAATTTCCAAGGGTCGCGCCCTCGCCAAAACCGCCACCATTTGGGCTAATTGCCCTAAAAATCACAATTAAAATCAGCGCAAAAACCACAAACATACCAATAGGATTTTTGTTGAAAAAATTTCCTCCGCCATTTTGTTGATTTTTGTTATTTTGATTATTCATTTTCACCTTTCTCATAAACAAAGCTACACCACTCGTTTTTTTGCTCCATTTTCACGAAGCGCAAATCCGAAAATGCAGATTTTATTCTATCTTTGTAATTTTCTAAAATTCCAGAAAGCACGAGGTGTGCGCCTGGGTTTAGCGCGTTTTTCAAATCGCTGGCTAGTATCAAAATCACATCAGCGATTATGTTTGCTACGACTAAATCGTATTTTTCGCCCGCTCCTGCGATACTTCCTGTCCAAATTTTATCCAAGCTCACGCCGTTTTTTTGCGCATTTTGCACGCTAGCATCAGTGGCTTGCTCATCAGTATCGCACGCGCTGACATTTGCGCCAAGCTTTTTCATCGCGATACTTAAAATTCCGCTTCCACAGCCCACATCAAGGGCTTTTGTGCCCTCTTTGGTAATCTCGCTTAAAATTTGCAAACACATATTTGTGCTCTCGTGGTGCCCTGAGCCAAAGGCGAGTGCTGGATCGATTAAAATATCGATTAGCCCTGCTCTGCTCTCGCACCAGCTAGGGCGGACATAAAATTTACCCACCTCAATCGGCTCGACGCCCTTTTTATACTCGTTTATCCAATCTTGATTTTTCTTTTGCGAAATTTCGATTTCTAGCAAAATTTGCGCCCCTGTGGATTTTTGCAAGGCTTCTTTAAATTCGATTAGCGCGAATTTCACCATTTCTAGGCTATCCTCATCGCGCACGATAAACTCGCCCTCGCGCTCTTCTATGCACGAAATCCCAAGCTCAAAGACAAAATCTTTGAAAAATTCCAAGCCGTTTTGGCTCTTTACACTCATTTCATTATAAAATTCTTTCATCTCAAAACCTTAAAAGCCATTACGATATCACAAAATTTTAAACGCTTTTTCTAAATCTATACTGCCCTCGTAATATGCCTTGCCGACAATTACGCCTGCGATTTTACCGCTGTTTTTGCACGCCAAAATGTCGCTAATGTCCTTCACTCCGCCACTTGCGATTGTATCAATCCCGCTAGCTTCGGCGATTGCTTCGGTAAATCCCACATTTACGCCACATAGCATGCCATCTTTGCCGATATCCGTGCAGATTATCGCGCTAACTCCCGCTCCTGCGTAAAGCCTAGCCAAATCAGTTGCTTTAATGCTACTCACATCTGCCCAGCCCTCGGTTGCGACCATACCACCAAGCGCGTCGATTCCTACGACGATATTGTATTTTGGCGACATTTCTTTGACAAAATTTGGATTTTTTAGCGCAACTGAGCCTAAAATAAATCTATAAACGCCCAAATTTTGGTAGTCTTTTATGCGCTTTTCATCGCGGATTCCACCACCTACTTCGACCTTTAAATTTGTCGAATTTACGATTTTCTCAATCGTTTTGAAATTCACAGGCTCTCCCGCAAACGCTCCGTCTAAATCTACCAAATGCAGGTATTTCGCCCCCATGTCTTCAAATTTTTTAGCTAATTCCCAAGGGGTCTTTGAATAAATTTTAGCACTCTCCATTTCGCCCTTGCTAAGGCGCACAGCAAGACCCTCTTTTAAATCAATCGCAGGTAAAATTTCCATTATAACTCCGTGAAATTTTTAATTATTTTTATGCCATTTTCGTGGCTTTTTTCGGGGTGTGGCTGAAAGCCAAAGACATTTTCTTTGCAAACCGCACTTACAAATTCATACCCATACGCCGTCTTTGCTAGGATAAATTCTTCATCGCAAAGCGCGTGATAAGAATGCACAAAATACGCATAAACCGAACTTTCAAGCCCCGAATTTATGGGCGCCTCGCGCGTAAATTCTAGTGTATTCCAGCCCATGTGCGGGACTTTTAAACTCTCGCTAAATTTGCTCTCATCAAATTTCACCACTTCGCCACTAATTATCCCAAGCCCCTCGCTTGAACCAAATTCCGCACTTTTATCAAAGAGAAGTTGCATGCCAAGGCAAATTCCCAAAAAATACCGCCCACTTGCGACAAATTCTCTTATCGCTTCGTCTAAATTCGCGCTTTTTAGTTTAGCCATTGCTTCGCCAAATGCCCCCACGCCAGGAAGTAAAATTTTGTCGCTTCTTAAAAGGTTTTCTGGCTCGCTCACTAGCTCAAATTTCGCCCCACAAAAGCTAAGCGCGTTTTTCACGCTTCGTATATTTCCAGCACCATAATCAACAATTCCTATCAAAATCAATCCTTATTTAATTTATGGTCGAATTCCGGCACAATCTCTTTGAGTTTTGCGGCAACTTCGCAGTTTTGCGCATTTACAAGCTCTGAAATTTGCAAATTTAGCTTTTCTAAATCGTATTTTGTAAAGCTTGAAACAAAGATCGATTGATACTTTGTGCTTTTGTCGTTTTCGTTGATCAAAAGCTCTTCGTAAAGCTTCTCGCCGGGACGAAGTCCTACAAATTTAATCCCAAGCTCCTCTTTTCCAGCTAACTGCAACATGCGTTTGGCAAGGTCTGCGATTTTGACAGGTTCGCCCATATCAAGCACGAAAAGTTCCCCACCTTTGGCGATTGAGGCCGCTTGAAGCACTAACTGACAAGCTTCACTCACTAGCATAAAATACCTTACAATATCAGGGTGTGTAACCGTAAGTGGCTCGTTTGCTTCGATTTGGCGTTTAAATTTCGGGATTACGCTTCCGCTACTTCCTAGCACATTTCCAAATCTCACAGCCACGATTTGAGTGGCTTCATCGCTCGAATTTAGGCTATAAAGTTCGCAAATTCGCTTTGTTGTGCCCATGATATTTGTAGGGCGCACAGCCTTGTCAGTGGAGATTAAAACGACCTTTTTAACGCCATGTTTTTTGGATAAATCCACGACATTTTTTGTGCCAAGGACATTGTTTTTCACCGCTAAATGCGGGTTAAATTCACAAAGCGGCACATGTTTATACGCTGCTGCATGCACCACGACATCAGGCTTAAATTCAGCAAAAATTTCATCGAATTCATCGCGATAAACGATATTTATCATTTTTAATTCGTTGCGAGGATCTGCGTTCGTGGCTTCGTTGATTTGATAAAGGTTAAATTCGCTATGCTCGACCATAATCAGCCGTTTTGCACCGAAATTCAAGCATTGTTTGCAAATCTCGCTTCCTATCGTGCCACCTGCGCCAGTTACTAAAACAACCTTGCCGTCGATGAAATTTTTAATCGCCTCTTTATCCAAATCCTTTGGTTTGCGCGCAAGTAGGTCTTCGATCGAAATGTCGCGGATTTTTTTCTGCTCGTTTTCTAGTAGCGAAAATAGCTTGATATCTTTTAGCCCATACGCGATTAGCTCGTCGTAGAGCTCTTTGAGATCTTCTGGGTGCAGAGAAAGTGCCACGATAGCGGTTTTGGCGCCACTTTCTTTTATCATTTCTGGAATCGTGCTTTTTGCGCGCACGACGAAATTTTCGCAGTATGTGCCCACTAGCTCTTTTCTGCCATCGACGACGCCCACAGGATAGTAGTTTATGTGGTGTTGGCGCATACCTTTTAGCACATGCACGGTTTTGCTAGTCGCTCCCACGACGACGCAGGGTTCGTTGGCGCTAGAATTTGACTTTTCGTGGAGTAAAAACATGCGTTTTGAGATTCTTACGCCACTGATTAAAATAAAGCAAATCGCCGCGTCTATGGCAATCACAGAGCGCGGGAAGGGATTGAAAATCTTTTCCATTAAAAAGAAAATCGCCAAAAATGTCAAAGCTGTGAAAATGTGCGTGTAGAAAATTTTGCGCGCTTCATAAAGCCCGAAAAATCGCCACGGCACAAGGTAAATTTTCATAAACCACAAATACGCAATGCGAATAGCGGTAATTAGGGTCGCGCTTAGTAGTAAGCCTTTGTAAAATTCGTTTGGAATATCGCCACTGAAACGAAGCACAAAAGCGATTGCGACGCTAAAAATCGAAATTAAAATATCTAAAATCAGAAAAAATGCGAAGCGTTTGAGCTTGGTCGGTCTAAAAATCATAAGCTTTTCTTTACAATTTCGGCGACTTTTACGACCTGCTCGTCGCTCATATCGCTTCCGCTTGGCAGACAAATTCCGCGACTAAATAGATCCTCGCTCGTGCCATTAACCACACTTAATGCGCCTTTGAAAACTGGCTGCAAGTGCATTGGTTTCCACAGCGGACGGCTTTCGATATCGGCTTTATTGAGTGCGTCGATTACGCGTAAGTGAGCATTTTTTTCTTTGAAAACCAAGGTTGTAAGCCATCTGTTTCCGCGTGAATTTGGAATTTCTGGCATAAATTCGGCGCAGTCTTTTAAAAGCTCACTATAAAGTGCGAAAATTTCTCTTTTTCGCTCGACGCGTTTTTCCAAAACTTCCATTTGTCCCACGCCAATCGCGCCCAAAACATTGCTTAATCGGTAGTTATAGCCATAATCCAAATGCTCATAATGCAAAAGCGGCTCTCTGGCTTGCGTGCTGTAATACCTTGCTTTGGCGATTAAGGCTTCGTCGTCCGAAATTAGCATTCCACCGCCACTTGTGGTGATGATTTTGTTGCCATTAAAGCTTAGCGCACCACACGCGCCAATCGTGCCAAGGGCTTTGCCTTTGTAAAATCCACCAAGTGCCTCGGCTGCGTCCTCGATAACGGCGATATTTTCATTTTCGCAAATCTCCATTATCTCGTCCATTTTCGCAGCCTGTCCATAAAGGTGGGTCGGGATTAGGGCTTTTGGTTTTTTGGGCGCTAGTTTGATTGCTTTTTTTAGAAGTTCTGGGCTTAGATTCCAGCTTTCGTCGCTGTCGATTAGCACAGGTATGCAACGCTCATAAAAGATCGGATTAAGGCTCGCCATAAAGGTAAAAGTAGAACCAAGCACCACATCGCCGTCTTTTATGCCTAGCGTTCGCAATGCTAGATGAAGTGCGGCTGAACCGGCATTTAGCGCGAGGGCTGATTTCGCGCCAGTGTAATCGCAAACTGATTTTTCAAATCTATTAACATACTCGCCAAGTGGCGCGATATAGTTGCTTTCAAAAACTTTTTTTATGTATTCTAGTTCGTTTCCGCCCATATTTGGGGGGCTTAAAAATATTCTTGCCATTTTCTCTCTTTCGATGAAATTTATAAATTTAGCCTAATTTTTAGGCGATTTGCAACCAAAAAATTGCAAATTTAAAAATTTAAAAGCCGTTATTTTACCACTTTTAAATAAATTTATGATTTTTATTTTTGCTGTTTTATAAAATTTGCAAATTTAAAAAATTTGGTAGGCAAGGATACCCGTTCTAAGGCTTTACAAATATATCTTTCACAACAATAAATATCTTTAATCCCATGTATCACTATGTATTACTTCTGATGTAAATTCATACTTTTCTTCATTATTTTTTTCGTTGTGTTTATCTATTATAGGTCTTACTTTTTTTCCATTTTTATCGATAATATCAAATTTTTCATTTTTTTTAATTAAAAAATTTTCTGTTTCAGGTTTATAATCAATTTCATCATATATACAAGGAAATATTTTATCGCCATTTTTATCAATTAAACCCAATTTATTATCCCTTTTAATTATATAAAAATCATGTAATGCAATAATGTCATCATAAAGCCAATAACAAATTGTATTTCCATTTCTATCAATTATTCCAAATTTCCCATTTTTGCTAGTTTTGAATAAAAAATCATTTAATAAAGAACATATTTCATCGCAATCACATCGTATGGCTTTATTATTTTCATTTATCAGATATGCATAATTGTTCCTTTTTGCGGCAAAACACTTATCACCAATGTAAGATATTTTATCATATATGCAAGGAATAATCTCATTTCCGTCTTTATCATAAATACCAATTTTACTGTTTTTACTTATTTTTAAGTAATTTTTAATTTCCGCAAAAGTATAAATTCCATCAAATTTACAAGGAATAATTTCTTTGCCATTTTGATTTAATAAGCCAATTTTATTACCTTTTTTAACCATAATACAATCATTGAATTTTTCCAACTCATCATACTCATCATATATAATAATTTTATTTTCATTTTTTTTGTCAATAAATCCAAATTTTTTATCGATTTTAATACGCAAAAAATTACTACTAAATTCATTTATTTCGTCGATAATGCAATGTGAAATTTTTTGTCCGTTTTCATCAATATGTTCTATGTATTTTACATATTTTTTATCTATATCATAACCCAATATTTTTATCAAATCATAGATTGTATAATACTTATGAGACCATTGCTTACTAACTCCAAATAACTTATTATCTTTTGTAATGTAAGCTATTTTTCCAGACAATTTATCATAAAGTCCGAATTTTTTATTTATTTTTAATAAAATAAAATTATCAACTATTTCGTCTATTTCGTCTATTTCATCTATTTCGTCAAAAATACAAGGAATAATTTCTTTGCCATTTTGATTTAATAAGCCAATTTTATTACCTTTTTTAACCATAATACAATCATTGAATTTTTCCAACTCATCATATATGCAAGGAACAATCTCATTTCCGTCTTTATCATAAATACCAATTTTACTGTTTTTACTTATTTTTAAGTAATTTTTAATTTCCGCAAAAGTATAAATTTCATCAAATTTACAAGGAATAATTTCTTTGCCATTTTGATTTAATAAGCCAATTTTATTACCTTTTTTAACCATAATACAATCATTGAATTTTTCCAACTCATCATACTCATCATATATAATAATTTTATTTTCATTTTTTTTGTCAATAAATCCAAATTTTTTATCGATTTTAATACGCAAAAAATTACTACTAAATTCATTTATTTCGTCGATAATGCAATGTGAAATTTTTTGTCCGTTTTCATCAATATGTTCTATATATTTTACATATTTTTTATCTATGTCATAACCCAATATTTTTATCAAATCATAGATTGTATAATACTTATGAGACCATTGCTTACTAACTCCAAATAACTTATTATCTTTTGTAATGTAAGCTATTTTTCCAGACAATTTATCATAAAGTCCGAATTTTTTATTTATTTTTAATAAAATAAAATTATCAACTATTTTTTTATTTTTTAATAAAATAAAATTATCAACTATTTCGTCTATTATTTCGTCTATTTCGTCTATTTCATCAAAAATACAAGGTAGCACATTACTTCCATTTTTATCAACAAGCCCAAATTTACCATTTTTACAAATCTTTTCATAACCATGACAATAGGATTTTGGAGATTGAGAGCTATGCTTTGGTTTATAATAGTCAGGTTTTGAATGTTGATAGCAATAATATGATCTATTTTTTTCATCACATTTTTTTTCGTCAGAATCGCCAAAGAAAAAATCAAAAAGCCATTTAAAAATACCCATGCTTTATATCCTTAAATAAATTTTCGCATATTATACTAACTCGCAATAAAAAAAACCTAATATTTATGCTTTTTAAAATAAAAATAGCTAAATATTATGCTGTTAGATTTTAAAAACATTTTTTATAAGCTTTTTCGCAAAAAAAGTAGGTGAAAAATGACAAAACGAGATATTGCAGGGTTTCTTGGTGTAAATGTGCAAACTTTGCGAAATTGGAAAAAAACTAGACCGAATTTATATCGCGTAATAATGCAAGGTTTGGCGATTGATGATATTATCGCCAAAAGCAAACAAAACCACGATGAACTCTGCAAAATAGCGAAAAAATTCGATAAAGAAAACTAAAATCTCACAAAATTTTACACTCGTTTATATTTTTAAAATTGTCCTTTTTGATAGAAAGTGTTTGCGGTCATTAAGCTTTGGTGCTTACTTAATCTCATTTCGTCCGCAATAAACTTGTCGCACAATTTATCCAAGCTATCACTATGAAATTTTTTGAAATAATAAATAGCAAATTTCACTTAATTTCATACGAAATTAAATTTATTAAATTCTTTTAATTATTCTCGCTGGGCTGCCGTAAGCTAGGCTAAATGGGGCGATATCTGAGATGATAACGCTTCCAGCCCCTATGTATGAGCACTCGCCGATATTTATGCCCTGGATCGCGCACGAGCCAATCCCAAGCCACACGCCACGCCCGATTTTAGTATTTCCAGCCACGCTCACGCGCGGGCAAATGTGGCTAAACTCGCCCACTACGCAATCATGCTCGATTACACACGCTGAATTTAAAATCGCCCCGTCGCCGATAATCGCATCTGCATTTACCACGACATTTGGCATGATAACCACGCCACGCCCGATTTTAGCCGATGGCGAAATCACGGCAGTTTCGTGTATAAGCGTGGCTAGCTCAAATCCTGCTTCGCTGACTTTTTTTTGCAAATTTTCTCTGATTTTATTATCGCCGATTGCGATTATAACGGGAAATTTCGGTAAATCAGGGCTAAATTTTAATTCGCCGTTATCGTCTAAAAAAACGATTTCTTTATAACCTGCGCTTTTTGCGACATCTGCTACGACCTTGCCATGACCGCTTGCGCCGTAAATATAAATTTTAGTTTTTTCCATTAAATTTCTCCGTTGTCGCCATGCCTTCTTTATTAACGCCGTCTTTTTTGATAACTTTTTTTATGGTTAAAAATGCGATTTTTAAATCTAGTAAAAAGCTTAAATTTTTAGCGTAATGCGTGTCGAATTCAAATTTTTTCGCCCAGCTAATGGCATTTCGTCCATTTACTTGCGCCAACCCCGTTATGCCCGGTCGCACACTATGGCGAAGTTTTTGCTCTTCGCTGTAAAGCGGCAAATATTCGGGCAACAAAGGTCTAGGTCCGATAAAACTCATATCGCCTTTTAGGACATTGAAAAGTTGCGGTAGTTCGTCCAAACTTAAAGCACGAATTTTTTTGCCGTATTCGTTTAACCGTAGTTCGTCGCTTAAAAGTTCGCCGCCCTCGTCCCGCTCGTCACTCATAGTTTTAAATTTGTAAATTTTAAAAATTTTTTCGTCAAGCCCCGGCCTGGATTGCGTAAAAATCGCGCTTTTGCTTATGTTTTTGCGGATTAGACAATATGTTACAATCATAAGTGGCGAAGTCAAAATTATCAAAAAAAGTGCGCCAAAAAAATCCAAAAATCGTTTGAAAAATGCCCTATACATCGATAAATTTCCTGTAAATTTCAATATATTTTTTCGCTATGATTTTCTCATCGTAGTTTTCGACCACCATTTTGCGCCCAGCTTGCCCCATTTTGCGCGCCAAACTCTCATCATCAAGTAGCGTTTCAATCTTTCTAGCCAAATCGCTCGCGTTTCTAACCTTGCAGATTAGCCCATTTACGCCATCGCTCACAGCCTCGATACAGCCACTCACATCGCTTACCACGCAAGGTCTACTCATACTCATAGCCTCCAAAACAGTGCGTGGAAAGCCCTCTTTGTAGCTTGGAAGCACGAAAATATCGCACGCCTTATAAAGCGCCGCCACATCATCTCTCCACCCTAGCCAAACGACATTTCCCGAGCGCAAAAATGCCTCATCAGCCGAGCTTTTATTCCCTGCAAAAACATCGCCCGCGAAGACAAAACAAGTATCTTTTCGCTCTTTTAAAATTTCAGCGGCTTTGTAAAATTCGGCTATTCCTTTATGCCAGAGCGCACGACCGCTCATTAGCACGATTTTTTTACCCTTTGTGATCTCAGGCAAGCTCGCGCGCTCGTGAGCGTTTTCGTCGAAAATTTCGCTATTTACGCCGACACTTTTAATGCGAAAAATTTTATTCTCGCTAATAAGTCCGCGAGAGAGCATATAATCTGGGTCGCTATCATTGACAAAAATGCAACCATTGCTTAGCGAAAACGCCCTTTTGTAGAGCATTTCAATGCTAAATTTGACCATGCGAGATTTAAGATCTGTGTCGATATAAAAGCTTCCCAGACCCTCGACTAAATTTAACACACGCGAAATTCCGGCCTTTTTGGCAGCAAATGTGCCAAAAACATTTGATTTGTGCGCCGAAGTTTGCAAAAAATCCAAATTTAGCTTTTTTAAAATTCCAGCCAAATTTGCCGTATTTTGCGATACTTTGAGCGGATTTAGACTTGCTTTGTCTAAATCGTAAGTTACGCTAATAAATTCTTTTTCCAAATTCGCCGTATAATTTCCGCGTGGCGCTATCGCAAAAACCTCGTGACCAAGACGCTGTAACTCCCGCATAATGGGCGCTCTAAAAAAATAAATACTCATATCAGAGTGTGAAAGGAAACCAAATTTCGCCATTTTATTTCTTTAATCTATAAACTTTCACAGCTGGGCTTAAAACCACAGGCTCGAAAAGATCGCTTTTGTAGCGTTCTAGCACAAAAAGCTGAATATAGGTCGAATTTAGCATTTCAGGGTCTAGCAGCAAAAATCTGCCATAATCCTTCATATAAATTATCGAAAATTGCGCCGAACTATCGACTTTAATCTCTTTGACTTCGAGTTTGCCACTAGCGTTGTGGCTGGTTTCGAAAAATGTATTTATCGGAAATTTATTGCCCTCAGCCTCTATGCTAAGCAAGTTATTTGCGATTTTGATACCATTATCCATAGTTATACCGCTCTCATCTTGCCAAAACCTTTCGCTAGCAATGAAAATTTTATCTTTTTTCATTTTGCCTGTGGTTATGTCGATGCTCGAAAACTGCGACACGGTCGAGAGTATGCTCATCATGCGATCTGGCAAGACATAATAAATATCGCGAGTTTTGGCCGGTGTTTTGAAATCCGGCAAGCTTAAATTTAGCAAAAACGCATTGAAATCATCGAGTTTGTAATCAGCTAAAATTTGCTTTATTTTATTTGGAAATTTCTCGGTGAAATTTCGCTCTGTGTATTCGACATCTACGCGCGCCATGTGCGCTGAGCTGTATTGATCAGCCAAAAGCGCGAAACTTACCGGGTAGTTGTCATTTCCTAGGTGCTTGCCGCCGTCAATTAGGGTTTTGACATCGGAATAATACCTTATGACATAGCCATAATCCCACCACGCAAGCGCATAATCCTCGCGATCGGCGATAGTTTTGAGCTTGTCTAAAACCTCAACCTCGCTTTTGAAAAACACAGTCTCGACGGTGTATGCTTTGATGTGTTGCCACGCTGGATAAAGCGCCAAAATAGTTAAGGCTAGCAAGATAATGCGCCCAGCGAATTTTGGCAGATTTAGCCGTTTTACCGAAAAATACAAAATATACCCAAAGCTTAGCCCCATTACGCCCACAGCATAAATGGTAAATCTAAGCCCAGCTTTGTTTGCCGCAAAGCCCAAAAGCAAAAGTGGCAGTGAGAGCAAAAACTCTTTGTGCCTAAAACACAGCACCACATACCCTACGCACGCCACCACGAAGACAATCACGCTCGAACTGATTCGGCGCATGAAGACCTCTTTTGGCACAAGACCGCTTTCTTGGATAGTTTGATTGACATTAAAAAAGTGAAAAATCGTGTCAGGATTGTCCGCAAACGAGCGGAAAATGTAAAATTTAGCCTGGAAAATAATCGGATTTAATCCACCACAATACGCAAAAATCGCAAAAACTAAAATTCCCACGCCAAGCAAAATTCTAAAATTTACAATCTCTTTTTTGTATGCAAAAAGATAAAAAATCGCTAAAAAAAGCAAAATTTTAGCGTATAGATTAAACATACAAATCGCTAGCAAAAATATAATTATCGCTTCATAATTCACCAAATTTTTGCGCGCAAAAATCAGCGTGTAAAGCACTAGCGCGCCTAACATCATCGCATTTAGCGAAAAGCTAGATGGATACCACCACAGATAAAAAATCCCAAATGCGCCTGTAAAAAACAGAGCCCTAGCATCGCCCTTGGTGCAAACCCTGATAAACGCCCACAAGATAAACATCGGCAAGACGATATTTAGCATATCGGTATCATAATACCCAGCCATTGTGCGGTTGTAGTAGCTGTTTGCCACGCAAGCAACTAGCGCGCCGATAAATCCAGCCCTAAGGGCGCGAAATTCAGCCGAAATGAGCAAAATAGGCACGACGATAAGCGATGAAAAAACGACTGGCATATACAAAAAGAGGCTTTCTAGCGAAAATGGCGTAATCTGCGCTAATAATGCAGTTAGCTTGGCTAGGGGAAAATCAATGTAGCTTAAATCATTTTGCTGATGAAATCCAGCCAAATAATCCCTCGTTCCCTCAGCAAACGCATATCCGTCGTTTGTGTTGATCATGATTTGATTATTCCATGAAAGTATGTGAGAGTATCCACTCGCCCAATACACCCAATACAGCCTAAAAATCACGCTCACGCCGTAAGCTAAAACAATCAAAATTAACAAATGTTTGGAGAGTTCAAAATTTTTAATAAATTTAAAAACGCCGCCTTTTTGTTGTGGCAAATTTGCCCCATTTTGCGTGTTTTGCGCGCTATTATTCACCCCTATATCCTTTGTTGATTTCTTCAATTTTTAAGATTAAATCTTTGCTTATCTTTTTTTTGTCAAAAAAAGCGGCTCTTATTTTAGCCTTTTTTTCATAAATTTTTACAAATTCAGGCTCATCGATCGCTTTTTGCATAGCTTTTATCGTGCTCTCTTCGCCATTTACTCCAACTAAAACGCCCCACTCATCATCACCCAAAAGCTCTCTTGCACCACTTTGATGATCGCTTGAAATGACGAGTTTTCCACACGCCAAAGCTTCGATTAGCGCATTTGAAAAGCCCTCAAAAAGGCTAACGAAAACGAAAGCATAGCATTTTGACATATATTTATAAGGATTGTTATCAAAACCGAGCAGTTTTACGCGACTAGCTAAATTTAGCTCGTTTATTAAATTTTGCAAATGCTCACGCAACACGCCATCGCCTAAAATCAGCAAATCTTTATCACAATTTTTAAGCTTTGCATAAGCACGAATCAAAAGCTCGTGATTTTTTCCAGCATCAAGTCTGCCAACACTTAGGAAAAACGGCTTTTTTTGTTCTACCTGCTCACAGGCTTTTTGCGCGATTTCGTCTAAATTTAGCGCATTGTATAAAACACCCATTTTAGCGGGATTTATACCAAAATTATCACGCAAATCGGCCAAATTGCCAAGCGAATTTGGATAGATAAAATCAGCCTTCGGATAGAGCCAGCGAAGTAAAAATTTGCTGATTTTCGATTTGAAATTCGGCTCCTTATAAAGCACACTTGGCGTTGAACACTCATTGATTATCAAAGGTTTTTTATCTCCAAAAATTCGCGCAAAACCAGCCACATAACAAGGGCGATTCATCCATACAAAGTGAATATCGATGTCTAATCTTTTGCATAAATTTTTATATTTTAGCCCTAAAAATGGCAGTTTGATTAGCTTTTTTAAGCCGTTTTCAAAAGGGGCTGATTTTTCTATGAAATGCACCTGCACCGAATTTGGAATTTCATAAAAAATCCTATCGTTCATCAAAATCAAATGCACTTCGTAGGCCCTGCAAAGCTCAGGCAAAAGGTTGCTCACAACCCGCTCAGCCCCACCACCAGCCATAGAATAAATAAATACGCTTAGTTTTTTCATTTTTTAATCACTTTTTGAATTATATTTTTTATCGGCATTATAAAATTTTGATAAAAATTTACTAAAAAATCTGGTAATTTAGGGTGAATATAAAATAAAAATAAAATTTTATTTGTAAAACCTATTTTTAAATATTTCATTGCTAGTTTTAAGTCTAAATTATTCCTAATATAAGCGTGATATTTTGGTAACTTATCATAATGTTCTTTGCTGTTATTTTCTATAATTTTATGACCTAAATTTAAATATACAAAACACATTTTATATTTTGCAAATTTAGCATAGTTTGGGTATTTATTTTCAAACTGGCTCGTGAATTTTTCAGTATTTTTTATAATTACAAAAAATTTATCATCGATTTTTTTCCTAACCGTTGAATTCAAATTTAATCGCCAAAAATATATATATTGTTTACTAATTGCTATGTTTTTACAATTTTGAAAAATTTCAAACCAAATCGCCACATCTTCGTGAATTTCGCCAGCTGGAAATCGTAAATTTACAAAAATATCCCTATGAAACAGACAGCGCCAAACAGCAGTTAAGCAATAAGGCTCTCCAATGCAACTACCGATAAATATATCTTTTGGCTCTAATAATTTTTCATCATTATTTTGTAAATTTTCTGCTTTGTAGCTTTGAATTTGCTCGTTTTTGCTAAATTCTTTATAATTTGCCATAGAAATTTTTGTATTGTATTTCTTAATCAAATCAAAAAGAATTTGTATATAGTTTTCATCGATTATATCATCGCTATCTACAAAGCTTAAATATTCGCCTTGCATTATATCAAGTGCATTATTTCTTGCTACTGCTTGACCTGAATTTTTTTGATGAAGCACTTTTATGCGAGTATCATTTTTAGCAAATTCATCGCAAATTTCGCCACTTTTATCCGTGCTTCCGTCATCGACTAAAATAATTTCTAAATTTGTATAAGTTTGCGAAATTACAGAATTTAAGCAATCATGCAAAAAATTTTCAACATTATAAACAGGGATTATTACTGAAATCAACGGATTTTTAACCATTTGTTTAACCTTTTTAAATTTATTTTGCTATATTTTTTATCAAATTTTCCCATTTTAAAATTATATTTTCTGCTTTAAATTTATCTAGCCCAATTTCTGCGTTTTTTATTAGTTGTTTTTGCAAATTTTCATCTTGCATTAAATTTGAAAGTTTTTGCGCCAACTCTTTTTCATCTCCTATTTTAAATAAAATTCCATCAAATTTATCTTTTATAATCTCTTTTGCGCCAACAGTATCGCTAGAAATCCGAGCGCATTTATTAAACGCGGCTTCAACTAAAACATTTCCAAATCCTTCATCGACAGATGATATAACGAAAATTTTAGCTTTTTCGTAAAATTTAGAAATATTTTCTTGATGACCTAAAAAATTAATTTTTAAATTTAACTCTTTTGCTAAATTTTTAAGATTTTGCCTTTGCGAACCGTCTCCTGCAATTTGAACTTCATACTTATTTAGTAATTTTTTATCAATTAGACTTAAAGCTTTAAAATAAATATCATAGCCCTTAACTGTCTCTAATCGTCCTACACTTAAAATGATATTTTCTTTTAATGTAATATCTTTCAAAGAATTGCCAAAATATGGATTATACATCACTTCGCAATTTTTTGTAAATTTTGAATAATATTTCTTATCGTCTTCATTTAAAACAGTCAAAAAATCAGCTCTTTTATAACAAATATCTCTAATTTTTGCAAAAAATTTATTTTGCAAATAAGAGTGCGTATTATGTTCTGTAACAATCAGCGGATAACTTAATCCAAAATTCGATATAACACAAGCAACATTAGTCCAATCCATAAAGCTGATTATTAAATTGGGGCTTTCCGTTTTAAAACATTGCCTTAAAATTTTATACTTATCAAATTTACCACCATTTTTATACACATTTAAATATAAAAATTTAATTCTTTTATCAAAATTATATCTTTGTTTGTTGTCTTCTAAGATAGCGATACAAATTTCATATTTTACACATAGAAAATTTGTTAAAACTTGCAAAACACGCTCTGCACCACCATTAGCCAATCTAGAAATAACGAATAGAATTTTCATAAATTATTTTTCTCCAAAGTTAAATTAATAAAATCTACCCATTTTTTACAAATATTTTCAGCCAAAAAATCATTTCGCCTTAAATTCGCATTTTTTATAAATTCTTCTTGCAAATTTTCATCACGCATTAAAATTTCTAATTTTTCTGCCACTCCCTTTTCATCGCCGACTTCGCATAAAAAGCCGTCTTTGCCATTATTTATTAGCTCAGACGGACCTGCGATACAATCAGTTGAAATCCTAGCAATATCAAAATAAATGCTCTCCATTAAGATATTGCAAAATCCCTCTTGTGTGCTAGTTACCGCGATAATCTTTGCTTTGGCGTAATATTCGTGCAGGTTGCTTACAAAACCCACAAAATCGATATTTAAATTTAGCTCATTAGCTAAATTTTGTAAATTTTCTCTCTCGCTTCCATCCCCTGCGATGACGATTTTCCAGCCTTTTAAAAGCTTACTATCCACCAAATTTAGGGCTTTTAAAAATGTTTTAAAATCTTTATGCGGTATCAAACGCCCTGCACTTAAAATTAAATTTTCTTTTTTGAAACCAGAAATTTCTGGTATTTCAAACATAGGATTTGGCATAATGGTGCGATTTTTGACATAAGGGTATCGCTCATAATCATACTTCGTAAGCACCGTTAAGCCGTCCGCAAAAGGGTAAGTTAGTCGTCTTAGCACTCGCCAAAACCCTTGCAAAAAATTATAATTTATGTGTTCTGTTATGATGATTTTTTTACCAACGCCAAAATTTGCAAGTAGTGTTAAAATATTTGTATTATCCAAAAACGATATTACGATGTCTGCATCGCTGTTTTTAAGCTCATTTCTTAGGGCGAAAATTTTGCCAAATCGTTTTTTTATGTTGCCAAAAAAGCCCAAATTTCCAACACCTAGATTTAAATTTTTTATTTCGATTTTTTGCGAAAATTCATAAAAAGGCTCATCGCTATCAAATTTTAAAATTTTAATTTCATGGTCTTTTACAAAATGATTTGCCAAAACCTGCAAAACCCGTTCTGCTCCACCTTTACCAAGTGCTGAAATTACGAATAAAATTTTCATCGCCCAAGTCTTTCTTTTATGCTTCTTTTTATAAATAACAAAATATAAAAATTCGAGTGCAAAAAGCATAAAAATTTCAAATAAAATTTTACATTTTTATTCTTGTAAATTTTCATCTGTATTTTTTGCAACTCTCTTGAATATTTTTTAACAAATTTTTCATTTTTATCATTTTGTGCATAGGCAATCAAATCAAAAAGGCTTCTTGCTTTTATCCAATATGCTTCTTCTAATAAATCTATATCGTTATTTTCGACATGCTCGATAAATCTATCGCAGACAAGTAAAAGAGTCTGGTGTCGTTCGTCAAATTTCGATGCCATAACCGAAGTCTCGGAACGCCTATAATTATAGGTATTTTTATTCCCAAAAATAAATTTATTTGAATTTAAAAACGCTTTCCACAAAAAACTAAAATCTTCTCCGACCTTTTCGTCGGGCAAAAATCTAATACTTTTTACAATATCTGCTTTAAAAAGCTTATTACAATTACCCCAATCAAACTTCACATCTTTAAAAAAATTTATAAAATATCGCTCATCTAAAATATATTTTAAACCATCAATTCCGCTTAACTCTCGCACTTCAAATTCGGGCAAATCTTTTCTAGCTGGTGTGCAAACTATATCAGTGTCGTCTTTTAGTAAATTTACCATATTTTGGATATGTTCTTTTGCTACCACATCATCGCTATCTATAAATGTTACAAAATCTCCACTTATACTATCAAGACCTTTGTTTCTAGCACTACTTACGCCGCTGTTTTTTTGGTGAATTACTTTTATGCGATTATCTTTTTTTGCGAATTCATCACAGATTTCCCCGCTTTTGTCCGTGCTTCCGTCATCGACTAAGATAATTTCTAAATGTTTATAATCTTGATTTATAACAGAATTTAGACACTCGCCTAAATACATTTCGACATTATAGACTGGAATTATTATTGAAACTAATGGATTTTTATTCATTACTTCTCCAAATTTTTAATTATAAAATTTTTAGAAAATTCTCTTTTTTGTGTCAAAATTTCATTTACTTTTTTATAGTCTATCTCATTTTTCAAATTTACATCATCACTTGAATTTATAATTCTACCGCTTAACTCAAACATTTCAAAAAGCGATTCAAGTCTAGCATTTCCACGCGCTTCATTAACAAAAGCAAAAAATGGTTTATTGAAAATTATCGAAAAAACGCACCCATGAAAGCTATCTGTGATGACAAATTTCGCTTTTGCGATAGAGCTTATCCACTTTTCTATACTTATGCGATTAGCCGTGTCATTTACTTCGCAAACACCCAAATTTTCGCGCTCCGAAACTTCTCGTAAAATTTGGCTAGTTTTTTCATTACTATCTAAAATATAGGCAAAAATTTTATTTTCAGCCTCTGTTTGGCTAAGAAATTTTTCATAGATTTTTTTGTCTGCTAGAAGCGTAGGGTCTAGTACCCATTTTGCTTCTACGCCAAAATGCTTTTTGCAAAGCTCCACGCCACTTTTTTCACGCACAGATACGACCTTAAATTTATCAAAAACGCTTTTTAATTTTTCTAAATTTTCAGCTTGTTTTGAACCAAAACTTCCTGCGTAGATGATTTTTTTCAAATCATCACTAAGCCCTAAAATACATTTTTCATAATCTTTAAAACCCCATAATTTAGGGCGCAAAACCTGATCGCTACCTAGCACTATGCCGCCAAATTTCTCATTTTTTAAAACTTTTTCAAAATCTCTTATCTCAAAAATATCTTTTGTAATATTTATGTTTTTTTTAATAAATTTTGCAGTATCTCTCAAATATTTAAATCCGTATGTTGCATCTTTATATTTTCTAAATTTAATAATTTTTGCCGCTAAAAATTTACAATAAGCAAGAGAAAAATAGTTATTATCGTATTTTATTCTTAAAATTTTTGCTTCATAACCATAACTTTCCAAAGTTTTTTGCATAGCATACGCCTGTAAAATTCCACCGTAATTATTTATCAAAAGTAATGGTAAAATTCCTATTTTCACATTTTTTCCTTTATTTTTCTAATGATATATTTACAAACCAAAAATGGGAATTTGATTTTTTCTAACACTTTTTCAAATTTTACATAATCATTTATATATTTAATCGCCTTCATATCGTCACGATAAATTTTTCTTTGCAATTTTAGTTTTTGCTTTTGTAAAATGTTTAATTTATTATAAAAATACGCAGCTTTTTGTGCCACGACGGCTCGCTGTGAAGTATAAATTTGCTCTATATCGAAACTCTCGCAATGCACAGTATTTTTATCTGCATTTTTAAAAATTTCATCAAGTTCGTTATTTCTTGTTATCACAAGCGAATGCCCACGCCAATCGGGTGTAAATTTAGGAAGCCACGCATCCATAAGCACGGCGTCTGCGCATAACGCAAAAGTATCGTTGCAGTTATTACACGCTAGTGGCGTAAAGGCTCTACTTGTCCAAAATATCACTGGTGAAGTTGCGTATTCGTTAGCAGACGACCAATCTCTAATCGATGAGCAATCATCATCAGACAAGAATTTAAAAGCGAAATTTGAACTAGGTCTATCCTTGATTTTGTATCTAAAATCAACCTTTTTAAGCTCTTTGTGTTCTCTGAAATTCAAATCTGCCAACAATTGAGCAAATTTCTTGCTTTTGACCTGACCGCAAACAAGTCCGACTATATATTTTATGCGTTTGCGAAGTTTTGGGTTAGTTTTCATTGCAAGTCGCAAAGCCTTTGCAAAGCACGGCAAAGCAGTTATTGCATAAGTATCGTCATTTGCTAATATAAATTTTAAAATTTCTTCCATATTAGTTGGATAGTATGCCGATTTTCTAGCGTTTTTTAGGCTTTCTGCGTTATCAAAAATATCAAATTTGAATAATTTTTCTGAATTTTCGCACGGCGCAACGGCGATGATTTTACCGACCATTTTTCGTTTTAAAAGTTCGCTTAGCAGATAGTATCCAGCCCCACCGCTGGCACTATTTATGCGTTCATTTTCATCTTTTATAAAAAATTCATAATTCCCAACATATTTGCCTATTTCTTTATATGAATTTTTGCTATCAAAAATTTCATTTGAGATTTCATTTTCAGCTAAATCTTTTTCATAAAAAGGGCAAACTTTTAAGCAAATATCGCATTTTGGGTTGCAACCTGGAATTTCTTTTGGTTCGTAATGACCAGAGCTATTAAAATCCATACTTAGCACTTTTGATGGACACAGCCCGGCACACGCACCACAGCCGATACATCTATCTTTTGCGACAACTTCACCTATGATATTCAAAATTTGCTCCTTATCTTTGCAAAAGCATTGCTAAAAATCGCTTTTTCGTAATCGTTCATAATAAATTTAAAACTAATAATAGCAAAAATTATCGCATAAATTCCACCACAAACCAAAATATAGATAACTCCGTGTAAATTTAACGCATAAATTATCGGTAAAATTATCATCACGCAACCAAGCGAAATAATAAACATCTTAGCTATATTAGCCCAGAATTTTAACATATTTAAGCCAATTTTATAGTGATAATATAAATTCATAACAATTATATTTAAAACCACCAAAGCCGTCGCAGTTCCACACGCAGCACCGATACTGCCGTAAATTTTGGCAAGTGGAATAGAAATAGCGATATTTACAAACGCCATTATAAAGGTTGCAATGGCTTTAAATTTAAATTTATTTTTCGCTTGTAAAATCGCAATGCCTAAATTTTGGATTAAAGGTATGCTAATTGGAATTGTTAAAATCATCGCTACATAGTAGCTTGTTTCGTAATTTTTCCCAGCCCAAAGTATCATAAAATCTCTACCAAATAAAATAAAAGCCGAACATATAAAGAAAATGATATAAAATTGCAATCTGCCGATTTTTATCATCTCATTTGTAAGTTCGTCATTGCTTGAATTTGCCGAAACCATTTTTGAAATTTTTGGAAGCATTACACCGCTTATGGTTACAGAAAGTGTGATAAACATAGAATTCACACCGCTTGCCACAGCATACAGCGATACTGCCGTCGTCCCTGCAACTACGCCTAAAATAAAATTATCCACACTCCAATTAACCTGATCAACAACCATGCCTAAAAATATAAAAAACGAATATGCAAAAATCTCTTTAAGTATGCTGAAATCAAAGTTTTTAAAGCTTACTTTTGGATTTATTTTTTTCTTGCAAAAAAAGTAAATTACAAAAATTGCTATCAAATTTATAATAGTTGCTACAATTACCATACTAATTGCTCTATACCCTAAAAATAAAATAGGAATAGTGATAATTGGTAATAAAATTGTTCGTAAAATCCCAATTAATTTTAAAAATACAAAATCTTCATAAGCTGTCAAAATTGATGAGTAAATACTAAAAGGGAAACTTAAAACAAAATTAAATGTAAGTAAGGATAACATTATTTGAAGTTTTGAAATTTCATCTAAGCTTAATTTTTCGCCAAAAATTTGCGGAGTAAAAAATATAAGCAAAAGCCCGATTATAAGGCTGATTGCACTCATACATAAATATACACTAAAAATAGTGCCATGAAGTTTTTTTTCTTTTTCTATCTCGCCACTGGCTATATATTTTGCAGTATAGACAACAATCGCATTTCCAAAACCTAAATCTAAAATCGCTAAATAGCCTATAACGCTACTGGCAAGTGAATACAACCCATACTCACTCTGTCCCATAATACGCAAAAAAAACGGCGTATAAACAAGCATTAAAATTGTAGAAATAAAGATATTTACATACGATAATACTACGCCAAATTTTCTTTGAGCTGTCGGCTCTGAATTTAAAATACTAGCAAGATTCATAAAATACCATAAATTTTAAATTTAGAAATTCAGGCATTTAAATTTGCCTGAATTTTATTGAAGTTTTAAATCTTTCTTTCCCAATTTAGCGCACTTTGGATTATCTCGTCTAAATCCTCGTGGCATGGAACCCATGTTGTTTGGAAGCGAATTTTTGAAGCATTTGAGATTAGACAAGCTGGATCGCCCTCGCGACGCGGCGCGATTTCGACCGCAAAATCCACTCCACTTACCTTTTTAGCCTCGCTAATGACCTCTTTGACGCTAAATCCAGTGCCATAACCCACATTAAAGACATTGCTATCGTTGGTTTGCAAGTATTCTAGCACCGCTAAATGCGCGCTCGCGAGATCCTCGACATGGATATAGTCCCTGATACAAGTGCCGTCTTTGGTGTCGTAATCATCGCCGAAAATATACATTTTATCGCGTTTGCCAGTGATTGTTTGGGTTGCGATTTTGATTAGGTGAGTGGCGTTTGGATAGTTTTGACCGATTAGTCCGTCGCTTGACGCGCCCGCGACATTGAAATAGCGCAAAATTCCAAATTTAAAATCCTTATTCGCAGCGGCTGTATCTTTTAGTATCCACTCGACCATAAGCTTGCTTTTGCCATACGGATTTATCGGAGCTTGCGGGCTTTCCTCGGTTACTTTGCCGTTTTCTGGCTCGCCATAAGTTGCCGCTGTGGAGCTGAAAATGAAGTTTTTCACGCCGTATTTTTGGCAAAGCGCGATTAAATTTATCGCGTTTGCGGTGTTGTTTAGATAGTATTTTATCGGGTTTTTCACACTCTCGGCAACCTCGATAAACGCCGCGAAATGGATAATCGCGTCAAATTTTCCTTTTTTAAAAATTTCCTCGATTACTGGCAAATTTTCCAAATTTTCTTTGATAAATTCAAACTCGCCCACGCTTTTAAGCGCGTCGATTGCCTTCATTGAGCCTTTGCAAAGATTATCGACAACCACGATTTCATGGCGATTTGATTCTAAAAGTTGCTTTAAAACATGCGAGCCGATGTATCCAGCGCCACCTGTAACTAAAATTTTCATATCATTTTCCTTTTAAAAAAATTTTTTGATTATACCCTAATTTGTTAAATTGCAGGTTTAAGGCGCAAAAATGTAGGAAATCTAGGCTTTTTTTCACTTGTTAAATTTTGGTATTGATAAGTGATAATAGTGCCGATTTTAGGGGGTTTTGCGCGCCACTCATCGCTCCAACCAGACCCTATTTTAAACTTCACTCCACTTTTTATATCCACGCAAGTTACAGAACCCATTTTGCCCTTGTTTTTGCCATATCCTGGGTTTATGTGCGTAATTTTGCACTCGCTATCGCGCATTTTTTTGTATTTTAGGATATTTGCACTGCGCCCGCTCTCATACAGCGCGTATGGATTTCGGATCACCAGCCCCTCACCGCCACTATCAACGACCAAATTTAGCATTTCTTCGATTTGTTCGTGCGAACTAACCGGAGTTTGCGGGATTACGACTAAATTTTGCACGCCGTTTTTTTCGATGAAATTTGATAAAATTTTCATCTTTTCAAACAAATTTTTTCTCTCATTTGGCATATCAAAAATATAAAATTTAATCTCGCTCCAACGCTCATCTGGCGTGGCTTTGCTCACAATCGAAGCGATTTTTTCAAACTCGCCTCGCCTGCTCCAAAGCTCACCTTCAATCATAAAATCTGGAAATCCTTTTGTCCAAGATTCGGGAGCATTTATGATTTTGCCCTTGCGTGAGCGAAGGGTCTTGCCGTCCCATATAGCGCGGATTCCGTCGAGTTTTTCGCTTACGACCCAGCCTGAGATATCCATACCTTTTTTGTATTCTTTCAGTAGCATTGGGCGAAATTCATCGCCAAAAGCCAAATTTGTGAAAAATAAAAAAATACAAAAAAGCGTTTTTGCAAATTTATTCATTTTTAAATTTCTCAATCTCGCGCGCGATAAATTCGCAAAAAATCTCGCTATACCCCATATCGGCGCAGTGTTTTTGCAGATACTCGCTCATCAAATTTAGATTATCCAAATAATCATTTAGCAAAATTTTGCCACGCAAAAGCTCGTATTTTAAGAAAAGCCAATAGGTATTTAATGTGTCGCTCTGGCAATATTCGTCGATTTTATCGCCCTTTTCGTCATAAAACAGCTCCAAAACCTGATCACCATGCACATCGTATTTGCCAGGCAGCCCCAAAGACGCGCACAAAAAGTCGAGTTTGAGCCCCCTAACAGAGCCAAAATCGCAAATATGATCGAGCAAATCAAGATGAAAAACCCCGTCATATCGCGAGCGATAATTCGTCCATTTATCCTTGTTCGCAAGCTTATCATCGGTGCAAAAATACTCGCTGGCACTGATATTATGCACCATTGCGCGCACCATAATCATCGGCAAATCAAAGCCACGCCCGTTGAAGCTTACAAGGCGTGGATTGTGAGAGTTGATAAAATCGATAAATTTTTTGATTTTGCCCTTTTCATCGTCTGCTTGCAGGGTGCTTACACGCACAAATTTGCCAAATTCATCAGCCAAAACCGCGCTGATACTTACGACTTTGTGGAAATTTATAGGCAAAAACTCGCTTCCTGTTTTTTCCTTGAAATGCGCCATTGCCGCGATTGAGAGCTTTTTGTGGTTTAAAATTTTGCTTTTATCATCGTTAAAAATCGGCTCATCGCCGTAAATTTTAGGCAGAGTGTTTGAGATGCTATCATTTTTGCTCTGAATTTTCGCATCAATTCCAGCAAGCAAAATTTTGGCATATTTTTTTTTGTCAAATTCATCATAGCACTCATCAATGATTTCTTTGTCTAAAATTCGAAGCAAAGCCGTAGTATCAGGCACAGTTTCGCAGTCAAAAACGCAAATGTAAGATTGTTTTTTATTCATAAATTTTCCATAAAGTCAAGCTAGTTTATCCGCCAAAACGGCGGATAAAAGGATTAGTTTTTATCAATCGCTAGGATTGTGTTGCCCTCGTCATCGGTGGCGATGTCGCCCATGCCCATTATGTTGTAACCGCAATCGACATAGTGAATCTCGCCCGTAACTGCACTGGCAAAGTCGCTAAGCAAATACGCGCCACTTTTGCCGACTTCGAAAATATCCACATTTCGTTTGAGTGGGGCATTTTTTTCGTTGTATTTTAGGATTAGGCGGAAATCGCCGATACCACTAGCTGCGAGAGTTTTAATCGGACCCGCTGAAATCGCATTTACGCGAATTCCACGCTCACCCAAATCATGCGCTAGGTAGCGAACTGAGCTCTCTAACGCTGCTTTTGCCACGCCCATGACATTGTAATGTGGCACGAATTTCACGCCACCAAGGTAGCTTAATGTCAAAATCGCTCCGCCGTCATTTAATAGCGGTTCGACTGCGTTTGTAAGCGCAATCAGCGAATAAACCGAAGTTTGCATAGCGATATTAAAAGCTTCTTTTGTAGTGTCGATAAATTTTCCATCAAGCGCCTCGCGTGGGGCAAATGCCACAGCGTGAAGCACGAAGTCAAATTTGCCAAAATCCTTTTCTAAACTCGCGCGCAAATTCGCCAAATGCTCGTCGTTGTTGATATCTAGCTCGTAAATTTTATCGCTTCCAAGCTCCGCTGCAATCGGCTCGACGCGCTTTTTCAAAGCGTCATTTAAAAATGTAAAAGCCAGCTCCGCTCCCTGCTCGTGGCAAATTTTCGCAATGCCATAAGCGATAGATTTGTTATTTGCAACGCCGACGATTAGCCCTTTTTTACCTTTTAGTATCATTTTGCTTCCTTGATTAGATTTATGAAATTTTCTGCTTCCCAACTAGCCGTTCCCACTAAAACGCCGTCGCAACTTGGAATTTGCGAAATTTCGGCGATATTTTTTAAATTTACGCTTCCACCATAAAGCAAAGGTGCCTTTGTTTTGGTGCGTAAAAAGCTTAAAATTTCATCAATTATCGCGCTCGTGGCTGTATTTCCCGTGCCAATCGCCCAAATCGGCTCGTAAGCGATAACCAAATTTTGGTAATCTAAATCGATTTTTTCAAGCTGAGAGGCTAGAAAATCCTTGGTTTTGCCCTCTTTATACACAGCCTCGTTTTCGCCGATACAAAATACGATTTTCCAGCCTTGTGATTTTGCGAATTCAAATTTTCGCGCGATTAACTCATCACTTTCGCCTAAAATTTCACGCCTTTCGCTATGACCGATTAAAACACAAGAAATGTCAAATTCGCCCAGCATTTCTTTGCCGATTTCGCCTGTGAAACTGCCGTTTTGGCATGGATAGAAATTTTGTGCGCCTTGGATAAATTTGTGATTTCCCAAATTTAAAGCCACACTTGGCGGAAATACCAAAATTTCGTGCTTTGATAAAATTTCATCGCCTAAATTTGCATTTAAAATTTCGCAATAACGCTCGAAACTAGCCCTAGTGTGATTGCATTTTAAATTTGCGGCTAGTATCATTGCTCGCTATCCTCGATAGTTAGGACTTTTACGCCAGGAAGCTCTTTACCCTCGATTAGCTCCAAGCTAGCCCCACCACCTGTGGAGATAAATGTCATATCATCGGCGTTTCCGGCTCTTTCGACCACATCAGCTGTATCGCCACCGCCCACGACGGTCGTAGCGTCGCTATCAGCGATGAAATGCGATATACGCATACTTCCGCGTGCAAATTTATCGATCTCAAACACGCCCATAGGTCCGTTCCACCAGATAGTTTGCGCATCATCAAGCGCCTCTTTAAAAAGAGCCACGGTCGCAGGTCCGATATCTAGCCCCATCCAGCCAGCTGGGATTTCTTGAACCGTTACGCGCTTCATAACAGAATCTTGCGAGCAAGCAGGGGCTGCGATAGTATCGACTGGGATATAAATTTTAACGCCTAATTCCTTGCCTTTGCGCAAGATATTTTTTGCTTCTTCGATCAAATCCTCTTCTAAAAGCGAATTTCCGATATCATATCCGACGGCCTTTAAAAATGTAAAAGCCATACCGCCACCGATGATGAGTTTATCGACTTTTGGGAGTAGATTATGCAAGGCTTGGAGCTTGCCACTGACTTTGCTACCGCCAGTTACAGCGACGAAAGGACGGGCTGGGCGTTTGATAAGGTCGGCTGCAAATTTAATCTCTTTTTGTAGCAAAAATCCAGCCGCTTTGTGCTCGTTGTCGAAAAACTTCGTCACAGCCTCGACGCTTGCGTGCGCTCTGTGGCATACGCCAAATGCGTCATTGACATAAAATTCACCATAGCTAGCTAATTTTTTGGCTAATTCAGTATCGTTTTTGGTTTCGCCCTTTTCGAAACGCAAATTATCTAGTAATAAAAGCTCACCCTTTTTTAGCTCGCTAACTGCCTTGCTAGCGCGCTCTCCTACGATATCATCGACAAATTTAACCTCGCGATCAAGCAATCTGCCAAGTCTTTTTGCCACAGGGCGAAGACTAAATTTCTCCTCGTAGCCGTTTTTTGGGCGGCCAAGGTGGCTTGCCAAAATCACGCAACCACCATTATCCAAACAGTAGCGAATCGTAGGGATTGATGAGCGGATTCTGCGATCGTCTGTGATATTGCCAAACTCGTCCATAGGCACATTAAAATCGCATCTAATAAAAACTTTCGCGCCGTCTGTAAAATTCAAATCCTTAATATCTAAAATTTGGCTCATTTTAACCCCTTTTTGACGCTGCGAAAACCGCTAAATCAACCAATCTGTTACTATAACCCCACTCGTTATCATACCAGCTTAGCACTTTGATTAAATTTCCGCCAATCACCTGCGTGCAATCGCTCGCCACAGCTGTCGAAAATGTCGAAGTGCAAAAATCGCTTGATACGCGTTTGTCATCATCGACGACCAAAATTCCCTTCATTGCGCCATTAGCGTATTTTCTAAAAATTTCATTTAGCTCATCAGCTGTGGTCTCTTTTTTGGTCGATACGGTTAAATCTACCATTGAGACATTTGCTACTGGCACGCGCACAGCTTGTCCGTGCATTTTGCCTTTAAGATGAGGCAAAATCAGGCTAATCGCCTTGGCTGCGCCTGTCGTAGTCGGTATGATATTGCACGCTGCCGCACGACTTCTGCGGAAATCACGGCTTTTGACATCGACTAGGCTTTGGCCGTTTGTATAAGCGTGGATTGTAGTCATCAAGCCCTTTTCGATACCTAGCTCATCGTCTAAAATTTTAGCAACAGGGCCAAGTCCGTTTGTGGTGCAGCTAGCGTTTGAAATCACGCTCTCGCCCGCGTAGCTTTCGTGATTTACGCCGATTACATAAGTCGGAGTGTCGTCCTTAGCAGGGGCACTCATAACGACAAGTTTAATGCCGTTATCCAAAAATGGTTTGCATTTTTCTGTGGTTAAAAATGCTCCCGTGCATTCTAACACAACTTCTGCACCAAGCCCCGCGAAATCGAGCTCGCTAGCGTCTCTGGTGCTATAAACTCTGATTTTTTTGCCATCTACTGCGATGTAATCATCGTTTATGATTTCAACTTTTTTATTAAATTCCCCATGAACTGTGTCGTATTGAAGCAAGTATCTAGTAAGGTCGCGTTTAGCGGTATCGTTGATAGCCACTAGCTCTACATCATCGCGATTTAGCGCGATTCTGGCTGCACATCTGCCGATGCGTCCAAAGCCGTTAATTGCAATTTTTGTTGCCATAATTTTTCCTTAAAATGAAATTTTAAAAATCTTATAATATTACAAAAATTTGGGTTAATTAACGGTAAAATGGATTAAATTTTAGCTGTTTTTGACGCTAAATTTCACGCCACTATCAATAAAAACGCTTAGCAAAATTTCATAAAATTCGCCAAATTTATCTTTTAAAATTTGGCTGTTTTCTATGATAAATTCAGCGTCGTTTCTCTCGGTTAGCGCGTCGTAAAGTGCATCTAGATTTGTAATGTAATCAGGCTCGAATTTTAGGCGTTTGGCAATAAATTTATAAAGCCCGGCTTTGCTTTTTACTTTGGTTGCGTCGATTGTGATTATTTTCATTATTGCACCCTCTCAAAGCTCTTGTAATGGTCTTTTGTATAAAAAATCAAGCCGTCGTTTGAAAACACTAGCCGTTTTTTACCCCTAGCACCACCCCTGTAATCAATATCAGCCTCTGTGTAAATTCTGCCCTTTTTTGCAGGAAGTGCGCGCTCGTAATTTCCAAATCTATCGCCGCCGATCGATTTATCCTTCGCGTATGCGTGCAGATCGCCACCGCTCCAACCAAGGGCGTTTGCCTGCTTTTTAGTAATGAAATTTGAAGGCAGTTTTCCGTGCGCTTTGATATGCTCGCTCACGCACTCTTTGCTAATGCAAAGCTCGCTTGCTGGCGTTTGCGCGCCATTATCTTGCGCACTTTGCGAAATAGAATTTTTGCCATAAAATAAAAATAAAGCTAATGCTAAAACCCCGAAAATCAGGGCAAAATTTAGAAATTTTTTACTCACTTTTGATTCTTTTTTTGGTCGCAAATTTAAAATAGCAAATTATCGCTGCTACAACCAAAGCGAGGATTAGTGGCGCGATATAAGGTTTTTCTTTGATATGAGAGTAGATTTCTTGGACGAAATCCCCAGCATAAAAGCTCAAAAGTCCGATTATAAGTGCCCACACAAGCGAACTAACCGCGTTTAAAATGCTAAATTTCAAAAACGAGTATTTTGTGATACCAATGGCGATTGGAACTAAGGTTTTTAGCCCATAGATGAATTTTTGGAATAAAATTATCCTATCGCCGTATCGTTTGAATAAAATTTGCGACAAAGCCAAATTTCGACGCTGTTTTTTTAGGTATGGCATGATATCTTTTTTGTTGTAGCGACTGACCCAAAACAGCCCCGTATCGCCCAAGAAATTCGACACGCAGGCTACGGCTATACAAACCCAAATATTAAGTTCGCCTGTAAAGCTTAAAATTCCAGCAGCCACCAAGGCGATAAATCCACCGCCCAAAGTATATAAAAAAAGCAGTAAATATCCCCAAGTATGGAGGTTTTCAAACATAGAATCCATGAAATTTACCCACTTAATCTAGCCTAAAAATTTCGCCCTAAAACCTGCATTAAAAGCCTGTATTCTTGTGTGGAAGTATCGAAAGCCACGCTATTTTTGGTCTCTATGACAGAGCCACCTAGGCTAACACCAGCGAAAAATCCACCCTTGCTAGTGAAAACATACATATCTTTATTTATCATATCAAGTCTGCCAGAATCCGCGCTGTAATTGCCAACCACGGCTGTCGCGTCGCCTGAGAGGGTGATTTGGGATTTGCGCATTTTATTTATCATAGCCTCACTCATCACGAAAATTACCAAATAATTATCCTCATAGCCTATTTGTAGCCCGATACTAGCGTTTGAAATATCCACAGCGCTTACCTGACCGCCCTTATAGACGATGACGCCCTCGCCATACATTCCGCCTATGATAAAGCCTAGCTTTTTCACACTTGGGAAAATCAGCACAGCCTCGGCCTCATTAGCTAGGTATTTATACGCAGAGTTGCTTTTCATCACAGACGAATACGCGCCCGCGCTATTTATCAAAAGCTCGTCCTCTCCAAAAAGTGCGCCCACAAAAAGCAAAAGTGAAAGTATGATTTTTTTCATTTTTTATCCTTAGTTAAATTTATTTAGCGATTTCGACTGCGCGCAGTTCGCGTATGACATTTACCTTGATTTCGCCCGGGAATTGCACCTTGTCTTGGATTTCTTCGGCGATCTCTTTTGCGATCAGCACAGCCTCATCATCGTTGATTAATTTTGCATTAGCAATGACGCGAATTTCGCGTCCAGCGTTGATTGCATAAGCTTGTTTTACGCCGTTTTTACCAAGTGCGATTGTCTCTATATCATTAACTCTTTTTAGGAAGCTCTCCAATACTTCGCGCCTTGCCCCAGGTCTAGCCGCGCTTAGCGCGTCAGCTGCGCACACAGCGGCACTTTCTACGCTTGTAGCCTCCTCGTGTCCGTGGTGAGCGAAAATCGCATTAATCACGACTGGGTGCTCTTTGTATCTGCGACAAACCTCTGCGCCCAAATCCACATGCGAGCCCTCGTATTCGTGTGTAAGAGCCTTGCCGATATCGTGCAAAAGTCCGGCCCTTTTGGCTAGTTTTGGATCGCCACCTGTCTCAGCTGCGATAATTCCTGCTAAATGTGCCACTTCAAGCGAGTGCGCAAGGGCGTTTTGACCATAGCTTGCACGGAATTTTAACTTTCCAATAAGTTTTAAAATTTCTGGGTGCAGTTTGCCAATGCCTAGATCCATAACGATATTTTCGCCCTCTTCCAAAATGCTCGATTCGAACTCATCGCAAACTCTTTTATAAATATCCTCGATTCTAGCTGGCTGAATTCTGCCATCTTCAATCAAAAGCTCGATTACGCGCACAGCGATAGCCCTGCGGTAAAGATTGTGCGAGCTAACGATAATCGCATTTGGCGTATCATCGATGATGACATCTACGCCCAGCGTCATTTCCAAGCTTTTGATATTGCGACCCTCTTTACCGATAATTCTGCCTTTTAGCTCATCGTTTTTGATATTTACGACATTTATTAAGCGTTCAGCCGCAAACTCGCCAGCAAAACGCGAAGTCGCCTGAGCGATGATATAATTTGCCTTTTTTCTAGCCTCTTTTTTCGCCTCTTCCTCGTGTTTGCGCACGATATGAGCGATATCTATGCGTGATTGTTCCTCGACCTTGCGCAAAATTTCATCTCTTGCCTCACTTTGCGTAAATCCAGCCACACGCTCTAAAACTTTCAGCGATTCGGCTAGTTTTTCCTCATAATTTTTCTTTAAATTTACGCCCTCATCGTAGAGAAATTTAGCTTCATTTCTCGCATTTTCTACATCTGCTTTGCTGTTTTTAAGCACCTCTTGTTCGGTTAAAAGAGCCTGTTCTTTTTTGTTCAGTTCGTTGAATTTTTGGTTGTAATCTTTTTGGAGATGATTTGACTTTTCCTCGTATTTCTTTTTAGCCTCTAATTCAGCCTCTTGGACTGAAATTTTAGAATCCCTAAGCACGCCCTCGGCTTCGAATTCTATGGCTTTTGCCTTTGCTTTTGCTTGTTCAATCAATACATCGTAATTTGCGTTATTGATTTTTCTAGCTACCCCATACCCTATGCCAGCGCCCACCGCAAGAGCGCACAAGGCGATTAAGATCTCTATCATATTTTCCTCTTTTAAAGTAATTTTTGCTCGGAGTAATGTAAAAATCACCTACCACATCGTGGCTCAAAGATAAAATTTCATTTGTGAAACAATCCTCTAAGCTCACAAAAACCACAGTAGGTTTGTGTTTTAGACCTGAAAAAAACATATCATAATATCCTTTACCATGTCCTATTCTAGCGAGCCTTCCATCTACTCCAACCACTGGAATAACCGCTAGATCCACCTTGCCAAAATAGCCGTTTTGGGGCAGTGTTTCACGCAACCCAAAATGCGATTTGACAAAAGGAAGTCGCAATTTTACCATTTTTAAATTAATATCCGTTATAAGTGGAAGATAAAATTCGCATTTTTTACCCATTAAATTTTTCAAAAACAAAATTTCGGGCTCGTATTTTAGTGGCAAAAAAATCAAAATTTTGCGCGCACCAAGAGCGCGGATTAAATTCGCAATGCGCCTAGAAATGATATACGAAGTGCATTTGGCTGAAATTTTGGCACGAAATTTCAGCCTAGATTTGCAAATTTTCCTAAATTCATTTTTTTCCACGATTTTAACTTTGTATTAAATTTTAACGGCTATTTTAGCAAGTTTAAGTATAATTCCACATCAAAATTTACAAGGTAACAAATGAAATTTAAAATTTTACTAGCTCTGCTTATGGGTTTTTTCGTCCTTGCTGGGTGCGAGAAAAAGGACGAGCAAAGCGCAAATAGCGAGCCAGAGACAACCCAAAGCGCCGAAAATATCCCCGCAGAAAGCAGTATTGGTACCAATTACACTGCGCCGTTTTCGCTTACATTTACAAATAATCAAATTTTAAATATGCAAAAAAACAAAAATGGTTTTAGCATAGAAAATGGCGGCAAAACCACACTTTTTGCATTTTTTGCCTCGTGGTGCGATGCCTGCACGATTCAGGCAAGCGCGCTTAATGCACTCGTGGAAAAATACGGCGATAAGCTCGATGTAGTGGCTGTTTTGATAGCTGATGAGATTTCATTAGACGAGCTAAAAGAGTATGAAAAAAAGGTAAAAGCCAAATTTAAAATAGCCTACGGCGAGGCAAATGATTTTTTCATGGGCACGCTTGGAGGGATTTCAGAAATCCCGTATTTGGTGGTTTATGACAAAAAAGGCGAGTTTAGCGCTCAATATTTCGGCTTGATTCCCGAAGAAATTTTAACACTCGAAATGGAGAAAATTTTATAATGTTTAATTTTTTTAAAAAAGGTCTTAGCAAGACGATCGAGGCTATGAAGGAGGCCCGCGGCAAAAGCAAAATTTCAAAAGATGTGCTTGAAGAAATGCTTTTAGAAGCCGATGTGGATTATGAAATCATCGAGGAAATTATATTTTATCTCCCACCTAACGAATTCGTCGAAAAGGCCGATTTGAAGCGTGTAATGAAGACATATTTTATGTATGAACACGAAAATTTCACCCCTGCTAAGCCTTATGTCGAGCTAATCCTTGGCGTAAATGGCGCAGGCAAGACAACCTCTGTCGCAAAGCTGGCAAATTTATACAAAAAGGCTGGAAATAGCGTGATTTTGGGCGCGTGCGATACATTTAGAGCGGGCGCAGTCGAGCAGATAAAACGCTGGTCGCAAATCATAAATGTCCCTATCATCGCTACCGCGCAAGGCCACGACCCTGCGGCTGTGGCTTACGATACCATTAACTCAGCCGTCGCCAAAGGGCTAGATCGCGTGCTAATCGATACAGCCGGCAGACTTCAAAACCAAAAAAACCTAGCAAACGAGCTAGAAAAAATCGTGCGTATCTCAGCCAGAGCCTGTGAGGGCGCGCCACATCGCAAAATCATCGTGCTTGACGCGACACAAGGAAACAACAGCGTAATCCAAGCCAAAGCTTTTAATGAAATCACCAAGCTTGATGGCATAATCATCACCAAACTTGACGGCACGCCAAAAGGTGGCGCGCTTTTTGGGATTGCGCGCGAGCTAGAAATCCCGATTTTGTATGTCGGCGTGGGCGAGAGTATGGACGATTTGATCAAATTTAACCCAGATGAGTTTGTCGATACCCTAGTCGATGGACTTTTTGAATAGATAAATTTCACTTTAAATTTGCAAATTTATAAAAAACTAAATTTGCAAATTCTTTTTAAATTTAGCCAAATTTAACCCCAATATAAGTGCGTTAAGAATATAATCTGACTTTGTTAAAATTTCAAAATTTAGGTCGAAAAATGCAAATTTATGCGGATAATTGCACCCTCTCATACGGGAAAAATCCTATTGTATCAAAACTAAGCTTTCGCGCTAATAGTGGCGAAATGGTAGCTGTAATGGGGCCAAGTGGCGTAGGCAAATCCACGACTTTGGGTCTGTTTTTTGGCGAAGCAAAATGCGAAAATGGCGAGTTTGGCATAAATGGTGCGCCAAATTTAGACCAAAATATAATCTCGCTGATTACGCAAGATGATATTTTGATAAAAGAATTTAGCGTTTATGAAAATCTCAAACACTACGCCAGATTGCACGGTGTGGCATTTTCGCGCATTGACGAAGTGATTAGTAGCCTAAATTTGGGCAAGGTGCGAAACAGCCCAGTATATAAAGGCGGTAAATGGGCGATTAGTGGCGGTCAGCGCAAAAGAGTAAATATCGCAATGGAAATGCTTTTATCGCGTAATGAAATTTTCTTTGCCGATGAGCCAACCAGCGGGCTTAGCACCGCAGGCAGTATTCAGGTTTTGCAGAGCCTTCGCGACATAGCCGACGGCAAAAGCATGAACGCCCCAAAAATCGTCATGGTGATAATTCACCAGCCAAATTTAGAGATGATAAAGATGTTTGATAAAATTTTGCTTTTTGAGGAAATCAAAAAGGAAAATGGCAAAAAACCAACTAGCCTAGCAACGACGAAATTTATGAGCTTGGCAGAGTTTTTTAGCGAGCATTTAGGTTGCGATTATGCGGGAGCTGATACGCTCGAACTTCACAAAAAATACAATGAATTTTTAAAGAGTATATGATGAAAGATATTTTAAATTTTACCCAGATTGAGTTTCTTAGAAATACCCTACGCAACGCCAAATACTTCATCTTTGGCGTGGTTGGCGTGGCGTGGTTTTTGGGATATTTTATCGCGTGGATTTTCTCACATAGCGATAGTTTCATAGACAACGACCATTATGTGGATTATCTCTTTTTTATCGCCATTTCAGCGGCGTTTTTGGGGATTTTAAAGGGTATTTACGACATTTACGGAGACAAAGAGCTTATGCGTAAATTTAGCCGTAGCGGGCTTAGTTTGTATAAATTTTTCGTCGCTAAATTTAGCGTCGCGCTGATAATTGGCATTTTTCAGTGCTATTTGCTCACAATCTCAGCCAAATCCATGCTCCAAATCCCAGAAGGCGTGCTAATTAGCACAAACTGGCTGATTTGTTCGTTTATTTTCATCTGCTCTTATGCTATGGCACTTGTAGCCTCATGCCTCGTGCATAACGACAAAATGGCATCAATCAGCCTTGCAATTTTGCTCGTGCCTCAAATCATGCTAAGCGGGCTTGTGCCTTACGACAAACTTCACAAGGCGATATTTTTGTGGCAAAGTGACTATGAGCGTATGCCGCCACCTGCTATCATCATGCCCATACCTGTGGGGTTTGAAGCACTTGTAACGGCAAATTATAAAATGCTAATCGACGAAAACGGCAACTACCAAAATATGAATAAAACATTAAAAAACATATATATCGTTGAAGATGAAGACAAGACCGGGTTTTTCCGCTCACACAAAAGCGCATTTGGCGTGAGTATGTGGATATACGACCTGCTGTTAATAACGATTTTATGCGCGTTTTACTTCATCTTAGCGCAGAAAATTTTTATCTTTTTAAACACACCGAAATTTAAAAAATCAAATTTGAAATTTAATAAAGGACAAATATGAAAAATTTTGCCAAATTTTTATTTGTTTGTGGCTTTGCGTTTGGCTTTGCGAACGCTAACGACGCTGAGTGCCTAGGCGGGGACGCCAAAGAGTGCTTTGCAAGCGCGAAAGCCTACGAGCAAAGTGGAGATAACGCAAAGGCGCAGGAATTTTACCAAAAAGCCTGCGAGCTAAACTATGCTGTGGGTTGCAACAAGGCTGGCGCGATTTTTGCCTCAAAGCAAGAAAACGAAAACGCAAAAACGCTATATCTCAAAGCTTGCGATCTAAACCACCACGAAAGTTGTGTAAATTTGGGCGAAATTTACGAAAACGAAGGCAACTGCAACAAAGCAAGCGAAATTTACAAAGATACCTTTGAAAACAAAAAATTTAAGCCAGCCCAAGCAAAATTTGAAGCCCTTGTTGGCAACGAAAAATGTATGAGCGATGAGATAAAAAGGCAAAAAGAAGAGGCCCAAAAAGAGATCGACGCTAAAATCAAAGCCCTAAAACCGCTCGAAGCCTTGGAAGATAAAGCATGCGAGCCAGGGGACGGCAGGAAATACTACCTACAAGGCATAAACTACGAAAACAACCAAACCGTAAGCGAAGCTGTAATGCTAAAAGTATTTCAAAAATCCTGCGATTGTGGCGAGGCGAAATCTTGCGACGAAGTGGCAAATATCTATATGAAAAACTACAACAATTTATCGAGCAAAGATAGAGAAATCGCGCTAAATGCTACCAAACGCGCCTGCGACGGAAATATCGTAACAGGCTGCCAAAAACAAATCGTCGCAACCGAGCGATCTATGGGGATTTTCGATATCAAAGACAGACAAGAAAAAGAGCGTAAAATCGACGAGCTAAAAGAAAAAATCGTAGTTTTAACCGCAAATCACGAAAAGCTTTGCAAGGCTGGAAGTGGGCTAGAAAACGCGCTAAATTGCCATTGGTTGGCTGATTTTTATCTCTCAACCGGCAGAGATCACGAAGTAGCCGAAGCCGCAAGGCTATATGATAGAGCGTGCGGGCTAGATATCAACGGCAGCTGCTACATGGTGGGCAAAATCTACCTAGACGGCCACAACAGTCGCACCAACCCAGACGATACGATAAATGTGGATTTTGGTAAAGCAAGGGCCTTTTACCGCAAGGCTTGCGATGCAGATGTCAAAATCGCATGCAAAAATTTAGGCGCGCTATACACACTTAGCGAATTTGAGAAAGACTGCGACGCAAACAGCTCTGATGCGTGCTTGCAAGCAGGCAAAATGCACGCGCGAGGAAACGAGAGCGAGAGATATTTCCAATATATCGCGCCAAATTTAACCAAAGCGCAGGAATTTTACAAAAAAGCCTGCGAGCTAAACAACTACGAAGCGTGCAATATCTGGGGTATGAACGCAGCAGAAATCGAATACAAAAAAGAAAGCTACAAATACGATGAAGCCAAAAACGCGCTTTTTAAGGCGTGCGATAATGGTATCGAAAAAGCCTGCGCAAATTTAGAAAAATGGATTGAGCTTCGAGATTTGGAGAATTCTTGCGAAAAAAATAATGTCGAGGACTGTTTGAAACTTGCTAATTTATACTGGAATGGATATGGACGCAACTCATATATGACTAGAATTAAACCTGATAACAGAAAAGCGACAAAAACCTACAAAAAAGCTTGCGAGTTAGAAAATACGAGTGCTTGTTATTACGCTGGAAATATTTATTACAAAGGCGATGTCGCAAGACAGGATTATGATATAGCAATGGAATTTTACAAAAAAGCTTGCGATGGCGAATTTGCTTTGGCTTGCAGAAGTTTGGGTGCTATGTATTATGATGGCGTAGGCGTAGAGAAAAATATGGCAAAAGCTGCCGAGTATTATGGCGAGGGTTGCGATCTGGGCGATAATTCAGAACGATACAACTCATGCGAAATGTATAAAAAAGCAAAAAATGCGAAATAAAATTTAGGAGAGATAATGAAAAATTTGAGTAATATTTTTTTATCATTTTTTTATATTTTGCTTCTATTTTCACTTAATTCATGCGGAAAAATTTCAAACGATGAATTATGCGAAAAAGGAGATGAAAAAGCATGCTTTGTAAGTGGAAAATTTTACGATGATAATAATGAAAGCGTGAAAGCTTTACAATTTTATGCTAAATCATGCGAATTAAATTACGCGCTAGGTTGCGATAAAATAGCACAAGACTATGCGCAAAAAGACGATACTCAAAACGCAAAAAAATTTTTCCTAAAATCATGTGAGCTAAATCATCACGAAAGTTGTTTAAGTTATGGTGAAATGTTTGAAAATGAGGGCGATTGTGATAAAGCAAGCGAAATTTATAAAGATACATTTAAAAATAAAAAATATAAACCAGCTAGCGATAAATTTGATAATTTGATTAAAAGCGAAAAGTGTTTAGGCACAGAAATTATAATTAAAAAAGAGATTGTTAATTGTGAGCCAAATGAGGGATTAGAAAAATATTTTGAAGCTATGAGTTATTTGGATTCTCATTACGATGAAAAAAAATCATACGAAATAATTACTCTTTTTGAAAAATCTTGCAAATGTGGTATGGCTTTGAGTTGTAATATGGCTGCTATGCATATCGCTCATTATCTAGGATTTAAAAATGCTTATTTTGCTAACGATAAATTAGATAATAAAGAAATTAAAGCAGTTTATATACAAAACCGACCAAATAATGAAAATAATATGAAAGCAATGAAAGAATATGCTAAAAAAGCTTGTGAGGGCAATGTGATTATGGGTTGTAAACAATTGTATAATATGGCAAAACATACAAAAAATAAAGAAATCAACACAAAAATAATAGAAAATAAAAATTCTAAATTTGAACAACTAAAAAATCAAAACGAAGAAATCAATACCGATAATTTGCGCAAAAAAATCAATATTCTAGTAAATCAACATCAAAAAAAATGCGAGGCAAAAAATGACCTCGATAATGCATTTAGTTGCGAAATGGTAGCCGATTTCTTTAACTCCGAAAATATGGAACCAAACAGCGTATTAAATTTGTATGAAAAAGCCTGTAATTTAGACCTAAATACTAGTTGTTATAAAGTGTCCAATATCTATCAAGATACTAAACTAAAAGATACAGCAAATTTTAAAGCATGCAATGGAGGCATAAAAAGAAGTTGTGATAACTTAGGCTCTACTTACGATTTAATAAATAATGAAATTTTATGTTTTGATAAAAACGATAGTGATGCTTGCGTGAAAGCAGGACAAATGCATAGGCACTATCAAGAATCTCTTGAATTATTTACGAGAGCGTGTAACTTAGACAATTATCAAGGTTGTTATCTACAAGGGCTGACTGAACTTAATTTAGGATATCCTTTTGGAGATAACTATAACTTTGATAAAGTATTTAACCCAATATTTAAGGCATGTGATAATAAAATTGAAAAGGCATGTCATAAAATAGGCAAAAAAGCAGATTTAATGAAATACATCCAAAGCTGTAATAACAATAACTCAGATGATTGTGTGAGAGCTGCGGAACTTTACTATAAAGGCTTTGAAATAGATAGCCTACACGGTGGTGTTTATGATTATATACAAGCACCAGATAGAGAAAATGGACAAAAATTTAGTAAAAAAGCTTGTGATTTGCAAAATAATTATGGTTGCTACTTATATGAAACCCACATATACAGAGAAAATACAAACAACAATACAAATTATGACAAAAATAAAGTTTTCACTCCTTTAATCAAAGCTTGTGAAGAAAACATACAAAAAGCTTGTGAAAAATTAGGTAAAAAAGCAGATTTGATGAAATCTATTAAAGGTTGCGATAGTAATAACTCAGCCGATTGCATTGAGGCCGGAGAACTTTATTTTAAAGGCTTTGAGGTTCACTCTATATTTCCATCATATATACAGCAACCAGATAAAAAAATAGCACTAGAATTAATTAAAAAATCTTGTGACTTAAATAGCACAAGAGGGTGCGACTATTTAGCTTCTATATATGAACAAGGGTATATAGTAAGGCAAGATTATAACTTAGCTATTCTATATTACAAAAAATCCCACGACATTTCACTAGAATTATGTAAAAATGGAAACGCAGACCACTGCAAGAATCTAGGCGAAATTTACAAACAAGGGAAATTGGGAATAGATAAAAATTGGGCTAAATCTACCGAATATTACGGAAAAGCCTGCGATTTAGAAGATTACAGAGCATGCGAAACTTATAAACTAATGAAAATTTCAAACTAACCTTATGAACGAGCTATTGCTCGTTCATAATCGATAAAAGTTCTGCGTTGTTTTTGGTTTTTAGGATTTTTGGGTATAAAAATTTCAGTGCCTCGACATCGTCCATCGTAGAAACCACAGAGCGAATAGCCCAAATTTTCTGCAAATTTTGCGCACCTTGGAGCAACTCTTCTTTTCTCGTGCCTGATTTTGTGATATTAATCGCTGGGTAAATTCGGCGATCGCTGATATTTCTATCTAAGATAATCTCGCTATTTCCAGTGCCTTTAAACTCCTCGAAAATCACATCGTCCATACGAGATCCTGTCTCGATTAGCGCAGTCGCCACGATAGTAAGCGATCCGCCGTTTTCGATATTTCGCGCCGCTCCAAAAAAGCGTTTTGGCTTGTGAAGTGCGTTGGCATCGACACCACCGCTTAGCACCTTACCACTAGCTGGGGTTACGGTGTTGTAAGCACGCGCAAGGCGAGTAATGCTATCGAGCAAAATCACCACATCTTTGCCGATTTCGACGGCGCGTTTTGCCTTTTCGATCACGAGCTCAGCCACGCGCACATGGTTAAACGCAGGCTGATCGAAAGTCGAGCTAAACACCTCGCCACGCACACTGCGCTCCATATCGGTAACCTCTTCTGGTCTTTCATCTACCAAAAGCACCAAAAGCTCGACCTCTGGGTGATTTCTCGTAATTCCGTTTGCCAGCTCCTTCATAAGCTCGGTTTTACCTGTGCGAGGCGGAGCTGTGATAAGCGCTCTTTGACCCTTGCCAATCGGCGTAAAAAGGTCTAGCACGCGACCAGTTAGCTTCATCGGATCGTATTCGAGCTGTAATTTTTCAGTCGGAAAAAGCGGAGTAAGGTTGTCAAAAAGCGGTCTTTCTCTGGCTTCTTGGATTGATTTGTAATTAATCGCTTCGATTTTTAAAAGTGCGTAATATTTCTCTTGATCTTTTGGCTCTCTTACTTGACCAGTTACGATATCGCCTACACGAAGGGCAAATTTGCGAATTTGGCTTAGGCTGACATAGGCGTCATTTGCGCTGTCGCTAAGGTTTGAGTCGATTCCTCGCAAAAAGCCGTATCCCTCAGGCGTAACCTCTAAAATTCCAGTAAATAAAATAAATCCGCCCTGTTTTGTCTGCATGCGAAGTATCTCAAACACGAGCTCTTGGCGGCGAAATTCGCGAGAATTTTCCACACCTAGCTCATCAGCGATTGCGACAAGGTTTTCTAAATCCATAGCGCGAAGCTCTTCGATTTGATATCCCTCTACTGGGACATGAGTTTTAGCATGAACTTTTTTCGTGTGATTTGGTGCTTGTGGGGCGGTTTGGGTTTGTTGGGTTGAATTTTCCTTAGTGTTTTCCATTGTTCCTCTTTGAAATTTGAAGATTTAAAATTTGGCGGTAAAAGGTAGCTGTAATTATAAAATTTTATTCCTTAAACGCACCAAATTTTAGAATTTTTTGTTGTCTGCGAGTGATAATCTCATCGATTGAGAGATTTGCTAGCTTGTCAAGCTCGGCTAAAACATAGTTTCCTAGCAATTTTGCTGTACCGTCTCTGTCCCTATGAGCGCCCATTTTAGGCTCTTCAATGACATCGTCGATTAGATCAAGCTCTTTTAACTCCTCAGCGGTAATCTTTAACGCTTTTGTCGCTGCTTCGCTTTTTTCTGGATCGTTCCACAAAATCGCCGCACAGCCCTCTGGCGAAATAACTGAAAAGATTGAGTTTTGTAGCATTGCTAATTTATCAGCTACGCCGATAGCTAGCGCGCCACCGCTTCCGCCCTCGCCGATAACTACGGCGATTGTTGGAGTGCGTAGATTACTAAGTTCGTATAAATTTCGCGCGATTGCCTCGCTTTGTCCGCGCTCTTCGGCGCCGATTCCAGGATATGCACCCGGAGTGTCGATTAAAAATAAAATAGGCAGATTAAATTTTTCGGCTAATTTCGCCACTCTTAGAGCCTTGCGGTAACCTTCTGGGTGAGGCATACCGAAATTTCGCTTTAATTTATTTTTTGTGCCACGACCCTTTTGTTCTGCGATTACGACGATTTTGCGTGTGCCGATGATACCTAGGTAGCACACAATCGACGCGTCATCGCGATACGCGCGATCGCCGTGGATTTCGTGAGCGTCTTTTAAAAGTGCTCTGATATAATCAATCGCATAAGGACGATCTGGGTGGCGGGCTAGTTGCAAGCGTTGGTATTCGCTAAGATTTTTGTAAATTTTAGCGACCTCTTTTTCTAAATTTTTGTTTAAAATCTCAACCGCGTCCTCATCGCCACGAATTTTTGCGTTGGCGATATCATCATCTATTTGTTTAATAGATTTTTCAAAATCAAGATAACTTGCCATTATTTCACTCTTTTGAAGATTACAGATCCGTTTGTGCCACCAAAGCCGAAATTGTTGCTCATAACGCAATCAATCTGTGCTTTGCGCGCAGTATTTGGGACATAGTCCAAATCACACTCTGGATCTTTTGAAATTTGATTGATTGTAGGAGGGATAATTCCACTTTCCATAGCTAGTAGGGCAACCGCTGCCTCGATCGCACCAGCTGCGCCAAGACAATGCCCGATTTGACCCTTTGTCGAGCTTACAGCTGGGACATTTGCGCCAAATAGCTCTTTTAGAGCTGCTGTTTCGTTTCTGTCATTTACCGCAGTAGATGTGCCGTGAGCGTTGATATAATCAACCTTTGGTTCGCCAGCCATTTTATAGGCCTTTTTCATAGCGCGAAGCGGACCATCAAGCGTAGGCGAAGTGATATGATACGCATCACCGCTAGAACCATATCCGATAAGCTCACCATAAATTTTAGCCCCTCTTGCAACTGCGTCCTCGTAAGTCTCCAAAACAAGCGCAGCTGCGCCCTCTCCCATAACAAAGCCATTTCTCTCCCCGTCAAACGGTCTGCTTGCATGCTCAGGATCGTCATTTCTGGTAGAAAGCGCCTTCATAGCGGCAAATCCACCGATACCGACAGGGCAAATCGCAGCCTCAGCGCCAACGACTAACATTTTTTTCGCTTCACCGACTTGGATAGTTTTCGCTGCCTCGATGATAGCGTGAGTAGATGCCGCACAAGCTGTAACACTGGCTAAATTTGGACCTTTGAGATTGTGATAAATAGAAATAAATCCGCCTAGCATATTTACTAGTGCAGACGGGATAAAAAATGGAGAAATTCTCCTAGGACCACGCTGCAAACAGACATTTGAGTTGATCTCAATATTCGGCAAACCACCGATTCCAGCGGCTGAACTGATACCAAACTCATCGGCGTCAAATTCGCTAAATTTAGCATCACTCATAGCCTCTGTGGCAGCTTTTAGTCCTAGTTGAATAAATCTATCCATTTTCTTGATCTCTTTGCCGTCTTCGACAACCACGCTAGGATCGAAATCCTTAACTTCGGCTGCTATGCTAACTGGAAATTCGCTCGCATCAAAAAGTGTAATCTTGCCTACTCCGGTTTTTCCGCTGCAAATGTTTTCGAAACTACTTTTTTTATCAAGGCCAAGGGCTGTAATCATGCCAATTCCGGTTACTACGACTCTTTTCAAGATCAATTCCTTAAAATTTAAAATTTAAATTATTTATTTAAGCTTTCTACATAGCTTACGACATCGCCGATTGTTACTAATTTCTCTGATTCGCTATCTGGAATTTCGATGCCAAATTTCTCTTCCAAAGCCATTACTAGCTCAACTACATCTAATGAATCAGCGCCCAAATCTTCGATAATTTTTGCTTCTGGTTTTACTTGATCAGGTGCAACGCTAAGTTGCTCCACAACTACATCTCTTACATCTTCAAATGCTGCCATTTGTAACTCCTTTAAAAAAATAACTCGTTATATTATAATAAGTTTGCTTAAAGTATCGAAATTTAAACATTTTTACTATAATACGCGCCCTGACATTATAAAATTTGGAGTTAAATTTTGAGTAAAGATAGCTCGGTCAAACGCGTGATCGAAATCATATATGATTTGCAAAAAGGCAGTGTGCTAAATCTGGCGAATTTAGCGGATAAATACAGCGTCAGCGAGCGCACACTAAGGCGAGATTTGGAGGTCATCAAAGAAATTTTTGGCGATATTTTCGTGCATTTAGGGGGCGGAAATTACCAAAGCTCGCAAAAAGCGATTTTTGAAAATATGCTAAATTCGAGCGAATTTTTTATGCTTAAAGAAATCATAAAACTCTCTCACAAATCCAGCCTAGAAATTTCGAAAAATTTAAGCAAATCCATGCAAGATAAAATTTTAAAAAACCTAGACGAGAGCCCATATATCTTTAAACACAAGCCTTACGAAGAAATTTTTGCTAGGCGGGAAGTGTTTAAAATTTTAGAGCGCGCGATAACTTATAAAAAAGAAATTTCCTTTAAATACACAAACGCGGGCAAAATTTCACACTTTACAATCCAGCCGTATAAAATAATGTTTATGGAGCAAAATTTCTACCTCGCAGGACTGCAAAAACGCCCGCACAAGCACGCGCATGTGATTTTTCGAATCGCGATGATGAGCGAGGTCGAATTTAGCGGGCGCGAATTTAAGCGCGACCAAAATTACCTAGATTTTTTGCATTTCATAAACTCGCCATGGGCGAGCTATTCGCCGAATTTCAGGGCGAATTTAATCAAAGTAATTTTGCAAATCCCGCAAGAACACGCCAAGTATTTCAGGCTCAAAAAATTCTACCCCACCCAAGAAATCATTTGCGAAAACGATGACGGGAGCATAAATGTCGAATTTAGCGTGACAAATTTCGGCGAAATTTTAAATATCATCAAGCAGTGGCTTCCGCGCATAAAAGTCCTAGCCCCGCGCAAACTAGAAGGTATGGTAAAGGGCATAGCTAGGGAATTTTATGAGAATACACACGGAAATTTACCGCCACAAAAGGCGAAATTTTAGCCGAATTTAATGGCAAATTCAGGCTAAATTCCCTACGCAAATAGGCGAAATTCTGTTTCATTTCTGCCCCCAAACTACCGCCCTAGCGAGCATATCAGCCTAGTCCAAACAAGCAAGATCAAGGAAAAAAACTTATAAAACCTTACCTAGGATTTTAAATAACTTTAAGGCGCGCGAAACTAGCACGCATCATAAAATTTCAACTTTGCGAAAACTAAATTTGAAATTTAATCTTTGCATTTTAAACTATAAATTTTGCACTTTAAGCGGCTCAGGCAACAAGCCTGATTCTGGTTATGAGCCAGATGAGATACTCGGTCTCTAAAAGATTTAGCAGATCTTTATAGTTTGTTAGCGCGCCGTTTTTGCCAAGTGGCGCTTGCTTGGTCTCCTTTTTCGCTCGTTTTCGATATGCTCGCTAGGGCGGTATCAAATCTCAAATTTCGCCCTATTTCGCAAACCTGCGCGAGGTTAGATTTCAATCATCGTTTTGGCGTTGATTTCAGACAGGCTCAAATCAATCTCGCTTAAAAGCGTGACTAGCTCGTCTTTTTGCGCAATCGCTTTTTCCAAAGTAAGTGGCGAGATAATCTCGATTTTATAGGCATCGCGGAAGCTTTTTAGAGTTTGTTCGATAGTATCTTTTGGCAAGGTGTTTTTGACTGTGCCATAGATAGATTCTAGCGTTTTTTGCGCCTTTTCCTCGGTTTTGGTTTCCTCTTTTTCCTTGATTTTCGCCGCCTCATCAAGGCAAGCAATCATCATAGATAATTCATCGATCCATGCGCTTACAATACCCTTATATTCGATAGCTTCGATGATAGTTAGATCTTCTTTGCCGATTTTAATGGTGTTTTGCACATTTGCCTTGGCAACTGCGCCTTTTAGCGCGCGTTTTTTCTTGCGCAAATCCGCCCTGCTATCCAGCACGCCATTAGCGTATTTTAAGAAATCTTGCGGAGTTTGGTTGCTACCATTTACCAAAACGCCATTTATTGCGACTTTGGCTAATTTGTAATCCCCGCCTTGCAACTTTTTATCAATCAACTTAATCTGGGCCAATGCTCTTGTGATTGAAATTTCCATTTTTTGCTCCTTGTTTTTGATTTGGAGCAATTTTACATGGATTTTTTGTCATATTGTGTCAAAAAATAAAAATGTAGAATTTTAAGAAGAAAATTTAAAATTTTGCCGAAAATTCGGCAAAATTTGGTTACATATAAAGTCCGCCGTTGATTTTAAGCACATCGCCGGTGATATAGCTAGCATAATCGCTAAGCAAAAACGCCACGCCGTGCGCCACATCTTGCGCGCTTCCGAAGCGTTTAAGCGGGATATTTGCCTCGTAGTTCGCTCTGACCTCATCGCTTAGAGCGTCTGTCATATCAGTAGCGATAAAGCCCGGTGTCACGCAGTTAAAGCGCACTCCGCGACTCGCACCCTCTTTGGCGAAACTCTTGCTCATCGCTATCATACCGCCCTTGCTCGCGCTGTAATTTACCTGCCCTGCATTGCCCATTTCGCCGACGATTGAGGCGATATTTACGACTGCGCCGAAGCGTTTTTTGCTCATTACTTTTAGCGCCTCGCGTGAGCCGATGAAAGCCGAAGTGAGATTTGCGTCGATTACGCCGGTGAAGTCTTCTAGCTTCATGCGAAGGGCTAGTTTGTCGTTTGTGATACCTGCGTTATTGACGAGGTAGCTTAGCTCGCCGTCGCTCTGAATTATCACATTTATCGCTTCGATAAACTCAGCCTCGTTTGTCGCGTCAAATTTCACCACAGCGCCCTCGCCGCCATTTGCTCGAATTTCTTCTAAAAGCGCGTCGGCTAGCTCAGGCTTTGAGCGGTAATTAATCCACACTTTAAGCCCCATGCTGGCTAGCACTCTGGCGATATCTGCACCGATTCCTCTACTTGCGCCTGTGATTAAGACATTTTTTCCACTAAATTTCATTTTTTATCCTTTCTTTGAATTTCAAATTTTAAAACAAAGCCTCGTCCATTTGCGCTGGAATTTCAAGCCCCATTAGCTTTAAGATAGTTGGCGCGACATTGCTAAGCCCAAAATCCCTCTTTAACTCACTCACGCCCTGCGCGCTTACGAAGCAAAACACATCAAAAGTCGTGTGGTTTGTGAGTAGCTCGCCCTGTGCCCCTCGCATTTGCTCGCAGTTGCCGTGATCTGAAATTTGCACATAAGCGTAATCAAATTCCTTTGCCTTAGCGTAAATTTTACCCAGACACTCATCTACCGCCTCGACTGCCTTAACCGCAGCATCGAAGTTGCCCGTGTGGCCGACCATATCGCCGTTAGCAAAATTTACCACGATAAAATCTTCGCCCCCCTCGATACCTTTTATCACAGCCTCGCACACAGCGTGCGCGCTCATAGCAGGGCATAAATCATAAGTCGCGACCTTTGGGCTGTCGATTAAAATGCGAGTTTCGTTCTGTACGCACTCTTCGCTGCCGCCGTTGAAAAAAAATGTAACATGAGCGTATTTTTCGGTCTCGGCAGTGTGAAGCTGTCTAAGTCCCGCATCCGCGATGACCTCGGCAAGAGTATTTTGCAAAATGTCCTTTTTGACAATGATTGGAAATGGAAATTTCGCGTCGTATTCTGTCATGGTGATTAAATTTCGCACGCAAAATTTACGCTCAAAGCCCGTGAAATCCTCCATACTCAAAGCTTGGCAAATCTCACGCGCCCGGTCGTTGCGGAAATTTACAAAAATAATTCCGTCATTTTCTTTAATCCCGTCAAATTTCCCAAAAATCGCTGGCTCGATAAATTCGTCCGTAATGCCCTTCTCATAGCTTTTGTGAGCATACTCGCTTGGGGAGATTTTTTGCTTCTCACCCTCGCCCATTAGCGCAGCATAGGCCTTTTGCACCCTTTCCCAGCGATTATCCCTATCCATAGCATAAAACCGCCCGCAAACGCTTCCTACGCTAAATTTCGCCTCCAAAGCTTCCAAAAACCCTGCCCCGCTTGTGGGACTTACATCGCGTCCATCAGTGATAGCGTGGGCAAAAACCTGCGCGCCTGCGTCTTTTGCTATCTGGCAAAGCGCGTCGAAATGGCGCAAATGCGAATGCACGCCACCGTCGCTATATAGCCCTATGACATGCACCCTAGGGCAAATTTTTAGCAAATTTACGATTTCGGGCGCAGTTTTTAGGGTGTCATTTTCGATCATTTTATCAATTTTGACTAGATTTTGATACAGCACGCGACCGCTTCCAATCGTCATGTGCCCGACCTCAGAGTTTCCCATTTGCCCCTCAGGCAAGCCCACTGCAAGCCCAGATGTGCGAAGTAGCGTGTTTGGCACAGAAGCGAAAAGCATATCGTAAGTCGGCTTTTTGGCTGCGGCAAAGGCGTTAAATTCGGCACTTTGGTTGCAACCAATGCCGTCAGTTATCACAAGGATTGTTTTTTGTTTCATATTTTTCTCCTAAATTCAATGCGGACATTGAAATTTCGCATTATACTTTTTTTTAGCAAATATCACAAAATTTAAAATTTAAAAGCTAAATTTTACAAAGAAAGTATTAAAATAATCGGTTTTAAAATAAAATTTAAAAGGCAAATTTTGTTATATTATATCTACCAAATCACAAATATAAATTTCTTTCAATACACCACAGCGCGCGCTGGAATCGCATTTTTCATAGCTTTTATTTTAAGCGTGTATCTAATGCCACGATTCATATCTTGGGCCAGAGCCAAAAACGCCTCCCAGCCTATCTACGACCTAGCCCCGCAAACGCACCAAAAAAAGTCCAAAACCCCCACAATGGGCGGACTTGTCTTTGTTTTCTCAGCGATTGTGGCGAGTGCGTTGTGCGTGAAATTTAGCATTTTCACAATCTGCGGTTTAATCACGCTAGCCGGATTTTGCGCGATAGGATTCAAGGACGATTTGTCTAAAATTTTGAGTGCCTCTAACCACGCAGGGCTTAGCCCGCAAACCAAACTTTTGCTCCAAAACGCCCTAGCTTTGGGGATTTCATTTACGCTGTATATTTTCAGTCCGCTTGGTGGCGAGCTGTATTTGCCCTTCGTGAAAAACCACATAATAAATTTAGAATTTTTCGCCATTGTATTTTGGATGATAGTTTTCAGCGCGAGCTCAAACGCCGTAAATTTAACCGACGGCCTTGACGGGCTAGCCACGATTCCCTCGGTGTTTTCGCTAGCTAGCCTTGGTATTTTTGCCTATTTGTGCGGACATGCGATTTATGCACAATACCTGTTTTTGCCAAAAATCGCAGGTGTGGGCGAGCTAAGTATCATCATCACAGCCCTTATCGGCGCACTTTTTGGGTTTTTGTGGTTTAATTGCTACCCAGCCGAAGTTTTCATGGGCGATAGCGGAAGCCTGAGCGTGGGGGCGTTTTTGGGATACTGCGCGATTGTGACAAAAAATGAATTTTTGCTAATTATAATCGGATTTGTCTTTGTGATGGAGACACTAAGCGTGATTTTGCAAGTCGGAAGCTTTAAAATGTTTAAAAGGCGAATTTTCCTTATGGCGCCTATTCATCACCATTTCGAGCTAAAAGGTTGGAGCGAAAACAAAATCATAATTCGCTTTTGGATAATCGCGCTAATGGCAAATTTAATCGCGCTAACTTCGATAAAATTAAGATAAGGAAAAAAAATGAAAAAATCACTCTTTGGACACGGCACCACTACAAAAGCATTAGCAAAAAGCGGTGGTTGGGACATTTACGATGATAATTTCAAAGCAGGCGAGACCAAATTTGACGAATTTGGCAATGCGCTTTTGGCTCCTTGCCTTTTTGACCCCGCAAAAAGCGAGCTAGAAATCCCAAGCCCAGGATTTCCCAAAGAGCATAATCTAATAAAATCCGCTAGGAATTTAATCAGCGAGTATGATTATTTCGCAAATACTGCGCCTTTTAAAATTTGGATTAGCGGGACAAACGGCAAAACCACAACTACGCAGATGACACAGCACCTCCTAGCCCGCCATGGCTCGCTTATGGGCGGAAATGTAGGCACTCCGCTAGCCTTGCTTGATGAAAACGCCAAAATTTGGATATTAGAGACTAGCTCATTTACAATTCACTACACGAAAATCGCCCGCCCTGGCATTTATGCCCTGCTGCCAATCACCCCAGATCATCTTAGCTGGCATGGCAGTTTTGCTGAATACGAGCGCGTCAAACTCTCGCCACTTCTTGCTATGAGCGAGGGCTCGGTGGCACTAATTCCAGCCGTGTATGCGAATAGCGAGGCTGTGAAAAACTCGCGCGCAAGGGTGATTTGCTACGAAGATGAAAATGATTTGGCAGCCAAATTTGAGATTGAGATTGAAAAAATTTCATTTAAAACGCCGTTTTTGCTAGACGCTATCTTAGCCCTTTGTATCGAAAAAATCCTCACAGATCGCGCTAGCGTGGAGGTTTTGAACGAATTTGTAATCGAGGCAAACAAACTAGAAGAATTTTTTGATATAAAAAATCGCATGTGGGTAAATGACACAAAAGCCACGAATATCGATGCTTGCGCGCAAGCCCTTAAACGCTACAAGGACAAAAAAATCCACCTAATCTTGGGTGGCGATGATAAGGGCGTGGATTTGGAGCCACTCTTTGCGAGCTTTGCGCCGTATGATTTGCAAATTTATGCGATTGGCTCAAACACCGATAAACTCGTAAATTTATGCGAAAAATTTAAAATTCCGTGCATTAGGTGCGAATTTTTGAAAAACGCAGTCGCCAAAATCGATGAAAATTTCTCTGGTGCGGGCGAAGTCGCGCTTCTAAGCCCAGCCTGCGCTAGCCTAGATCAGTTCAAAAGCTACGCCCAACGGGGAAATTTATTTAAAGAGTATGTGGCAAATTTAGCCCTTTAAACACTGCGCCGAAATTTTTGCAAATTTAGAAATTTTAAATTTCTTACTCGTAGATTGCTTCGTCGCTTCGCTCCTCGCAATGACAAATTATTAGGCAAAATTTACACTGGGTTTGTCATTGCGAGAATTTTGCGTTAGCAAAATTCGTGGCAATCTACGACTTTAAAATTTAAATTTTGCAAATTTGCTGTCATTGCGAGCGAGTGCAACGAGCGTGGCAATCCAGTAAAATTTAGAGAAAATTTAAAATTCAACAAAATTCATTTGTGGATTAAAATTTATCGGAATTTCTCTGGATTGCTTCGAGTTTTTCAAACTCTCGCAATGACAACGAAATTTACAAAATCATAAATTTAAAAACAGACTTCGTATCGTGGATAAACGATACGACATGAATTTAAATTTGCAAAGAAATTTTTATAAAAGGAAATAAAAATGAAAAATTTATTTAAAAAATTGTTCGATACCAAATTTAAAAAAATAAGTTGGTTTGTTGCAATTATAACGATTATTTTATGTCTTGGTTTTATTAGAACTGTGCCGAATTATTCTAAAAAATACGGCTTTGAAATAGTAAGCAAAGAAGATTATAGAAAATACCAACAAGGTTATTGTCTGAGTGAAAAAAAATATTTAAGAAATTTAAATATCTCGGATATACACAAAGCAATTTGGCAATTTTTAGATGAAAATTTAAAAGAAGAAATACTATATAACGATTTAATCTGCGAACAAGATAGTCAAGGTTGCTATAAAGATGAAATAGGATATTATGAAATAGAAAATGTTACATTAGAGAATTGGTATGAAATATTTTATGAAGAATTTAAAATGGGTAAGAGAATTAGTGATATTGTTAAAAATATTAAATTACAAAAAGTAAATCCGAAAGAATATTTAATTATTGACGAAATTACTAACACTGCTGGTTTTAGTAAGCCAATAATATTTAAAAAAAGATACACAAGCATATTATTAGACTATGACTTTTTTTACGATAGACATCAACATATTATCATGCTTAATCATATTAAAACTGGTGATAATATTGAAATGTATAAAAAACAATACTATTTTGGCAGAGAGATACAAATATATCCAAAACCAATAAAATTTGATAATTGTGGAAATATAGATTACGACGCAGAAAAACAGGCAAAAGAAGATGCAAAAAGATATTTTGATTTTGTAAAAAATGGCGGATAAGTATAAGAAATTTAATTTTTAATAAAAAATTTTAACACAGCTTTATTTTTCGTTACAGCTTCGATTTTTTATAAAATTCTTGCAATGCCAAATTTAGACATTGCAAGAAAATCTATTTCAGCGAAATCAAATCTAGCGGGTTTATGTGGTAGTTTTGTTGCGTTACTTCAAAGGTTAAATCCGAGCTAATTCTGCCGATTGTGTAGCCCTTTTTGACCGAAGAGCCCACGCGCACAGTGTTTGGGATCTGATTTAAATGCGCATAAATCGTGTGGATTCCGCCCGCATGCTCGATGATGACGACCTTATCTAGCACGGCTGTTTCTTTGGCGAATACGACCTTGCCAGCTAGCACCGCTTTTACCTGCGTGTCGCCACTTTTCGAGCCTAGCACGATATTTTCGTTAAAAAGCTTGATATTATACACAGGATCGCTGTAATTACCAAATTTACGCTTCACATACGCCCCGTCAAGCGGTGCAGAGGTTTTCGCGCCGGTGTATTTTTTCACGCGAGAGGATTGATAGCTAGATCCGTATTGTTTGACCTTGGTGTTGATTTTGCTAACTCTCTCATCGGCTGGCTCGCTAGGCTCAGATTCTGGCTCTGGCTCAAATTTAGGCGCAGGCGGGGCTTCTTTGCCAGCTTTTTTGGCGGCGGCTTTTTGCTTTTCATACTCTTTTTTCTTGGCTTCAAGCTCTTTTTGTTTGGCTTCTTTTTCTTTTTTCTTTTGCGCTTCTAGTTTGGCTATGCGTTCCCTCTCCTCGCGCTCAGCCTTTTCGCGCTCCTCTTTGTCATCAATGATTTTAAGCTCAGCCAAGGTCTTGGCAATCGCGTCTTGCTCGGCGTTTAGCTTTTCGAGCTGGGCGATATAGCTATCTTTGTTTTTTTGCAGGCTAGCTACTTTTTCTTTTTGTGCGTTTTGCTTTTCGCTCAAATTTATCTTTTTTTGGCTGTAACTTTCCATATTTTCGTTGATTTGAGCGATTTTTTTGTTTTGTTCGTCGATGAAATTTTTGTTATTTTCATAATCCTTCATTAGCTTATTTAGCTCGCTATTCATCACACTCTCTAATCCGCCTAAAACCTCGCTAGCCACGATAGAATCAGGCGTAACGCTGGAATTTGTGTCGCTAATGAGATCAAATGAGAGCTCTTGGGAGATGATTTGGACGATTTTATTTTCTAGCTCGCTTTGCACGCTAAGCAAGGTTGCATTTTGTTTTTTGAGATTTTCTAGCTCTTGCTCTTCGTTTGCGTATTTTTCTTTTAGCTCCTCGATATTTTGGCTAAGCTCTTTTATCTCGTTTTCACGCTTTTTAAAATCGTTTTGTTCTTGCACGATTAAATCTGCGATTTCATCGATTTTTTTAGACAGCCTCATCTCCTCTTGTTTGGAGGTTTTTAGTTCTTTATTGCTTTGGGCGATTTTTTCCTTCGTAGTCGGCGCGCCGTATGCAAAAAACGCAAGCGCGCACAGTATCATCAAACGCTTCATTGTGATTTTTTACCACTTACTTCTAGCATTACAAATGTAACTGCGATAAATGTCAGCCCCACAGCGATACCAAACAAAATCAGTGGTTCATACGGCAAAACGATCGTCTCACTTAAATTTGTGATTTGGCTCACGGTTTGCATGAAAATCGGCCAGTTTGGAAGCGCTAGATAAAACGCCACCACAATTAGCGTAGCTAGCACGCTATCGGCTAATGCCATGCGGTATAGCCTGCCACTTTTTATCATAAAACTAGCGCCGAATAGCTCCATAATCTCAATCCGCTCTTTGTGCTCATAAACCCAAATTCGCATTTGGCGGTGAATTAGCATAAGGCCCAAAACCACGATTAAAAGCGCAAATCCATAAACCAAACTTTTAATTAGTAGCAAAATTTTAAAAATATCATCGTGGGTTTTTTTGAAAATTTCAACCCTGCTAAGCGAACCCATGCTTTTTAGCGCACTCTCTATGTCCTCTAAACGCGCGCTGTCTGGGAAATTTTCGAGCTTAATGCTGTAAAATTTAGGCAAATTTTTGCTAAGCTCGCCAAAGGCTGCTTCTGAAATTTTACCCTTTAATCTATCTGTGATATTATCAGCTGGGATTTCGATGATTTGGCTGATATCGCTGACCTTATCTTGCACTTCCTCTAAGCTTAGCGCCTTTTTTGAGACAAGGACGATGTTGTATTCGTTTTGGATAGATTTTTCATAACTTTTGGCTAAATTATTTACAAAAATTCCAAACTGCACCGAAAACAAAAGTGCCACAAGCGAAAAAATAACCCCAAAATGCGTTTTAATCGATCTCAGTGACATGGGAGTCCTTTATCTCGAAATGTCTATGCGCAAAACGCAAAGTGCTAGGCATTTTGTGCGTTACGATAACCACGCAAGCGTTCCATGCCTCGCAGGCTGAGCGCAATAAATTCCAAATAATATCGCTTGAATAATCGTCCAAGTTTCCAGTAGGCTCGTCGCAAAGTAACAAGCGCGGATTGTGCGCCATAGCGCGCGCTAGGGCAACGCGTTGCTGTTCGCCACCGCTTAGTTCTAGTGGATATTTGCCCATTTTGTGTCCAAGCTCAATATGGCGGAGCAGTTTTTTAGCCTGATCTTGGCAAACTTGCTCATTATAGCCCATAATCATCAGCGGCAACATGATATTTCGCTCGATCGTCCATTCATTAATCAGCCTGTAATCTTGAAAAATTATGCCGATTCTTTGGCGCAGTGCGCGCAAATCACTGCGACTAATGCCGTTTAAATCGCACAGGCAAACATTAAGTTCGCCACTTTTGATATCCATATCGCCGTAAAACGACTTCAAAAGCGTGCTTTTGCCACTTCCGCTTTTGCCGGTGATTACGACAAAATCCCTTGCGCCTATGCCAAAGCTAGCATTTTTTATGACCTCACCGCTATCATATCCCAGTGTAAGCCCCTCGGCGGTGATTATGTTATTATCAGCTCCTATGCCTGCCATAACTCAAAAATCTCCATTATTTTTTTGTGTGCTTTGTAATTTTCACTTGTAGCTAGCGGAGTTTTTAAAAAATACTCCGTCTTTGCCCCGATGCGAATAAAGCATTGTTGCGGGAAGTCAAACGCCCCAAACGAGGTCAAAATCAAAACCTCATCACTATCATCAAATTTATAAATTCTCTCAAAATGCACGAAATATCCCTCGCCTTTGATAGTCAAATTTTTGAAATTTGCCTCTATTTTTTGCGGGTTAAAATTTGAGAAATTCATATCAAAAATCGCTGGTTCTTCGCCGTTTTCATCGCTATTAGTAAAAATCAAATCAAAGATATTTTTATCCATTTTGCGCCAGCGATCCTCGTATTTCGAGCTAACGCTTAAATCTCTGTTTTTAAAATGCTCTATCGCGCCACGCCCTGCATTTTGCGCTACGCCAAATTTATCCAGCGCATATTCAAAATACATATCGCTATCTGTGCGAAGCTCAAATTTCGCCCCTTTTTTGAGAGTTCGCACGCATTGATGGACAAACTCATCGCTAATGACTCTGCGGTGCGGGGCATCGTCCCAAGGAACAGGAAAGTGCAAAAATATGCGAGAGAGCAAATTTGCTGGCATTAATGAGAGCAAAATTCGCGCGTCAGTGTTTATCAAAGCGACATTTTCCAAACCCTCTTTAATCGCTAGTTTTGCGACCTGCTCGATACTAGGCTTGTAAATTTCGATTCCAATTACCAGCGTTTGCGGATTTGTGCGAGCCTGATAGAGCAAATGTCTGCCCGAGCCAAAGCCGATTTCGACGAAAATTTGACTAAATTTCGTGGTTTTGAGTAAATTTAGCATTTCATCTTCATCTAGCACGAGCGGAGTTTTTTGGGTTAGGGATTTGCTTTTGAAAGCAAATGCGCTAAAAATCACACCTCTTGCGAATTCTTTCTCGTAAATTTCAAGTGCGCGTTGCAAAATACCAATTTTGGCTGGTTTGGTGGTTTTTTCGCCTTTGACTACGACTTTGTCTTTGGCGTATTTGAGAGTAACGAAAAATTCGTTATCAAAGCACCTTGTGCGCACGAGAGTGCAACTCTCATCGCTAGCGGACTCCAAAAGCTCCACGCCCTCCTTGCTAAATGGAAGGCGCGGTAGTTCTACGCTTTTTGCAATAAAATTTGGCAATTTATTCCGCCATTTGACTTACTTGGATTGGCGCGCTTGGAAGCGAGAGCATGCCTGTTTGCGATTTTGCGATTATGCGGTATTCGTATCCTGCGGTGTAATTTACATAGTCGATATACTCTGCGCTAAGTCTGCCTGCGATATCTTTAACGCCACTCCACGAATCAGCGCCTTTTACCCTGCGCTCGATAGTGTAGCTTGCCACGCGCAAATCAGGGTGCGGACGCCAGATGATTTTCACGCGATCTGGCAGTGCGTAAGCCTGCGCAAACGGCACAGAATCAATTGTCTTTGTCGTGCTTACAATCGCAGCAGGCGAGCTCTCGCCCACGCCATTTATGCCATAAGCGCGCACAGTGTATTTATACGATGTGTTTGGCTCTAAGCGAGTATCGGCAAAGTGCGTAGTGTATGGATCGGCTAGGGTTGCGATTTTTTTCGCTTCGCCACCGCCCATATCAGCGCGATAAACCACAAATCCTAAAAGGTTAGGATATGAGCCGTAATTTGGCCACTCTAAGCCGATTTCGTTCGTGCCAGAGATACTTTTAATCCCCTCGACGCGTGGCAAGCTTGCGTCATTTCCGCCCGGCACACTATGAGAGGAGCAACCAGCCGCTAGTATCGCTAAACTCGCGCAAAATGCTACTTGGTAAAATTTTTTCATAAATTTCATCCTTTTTATCGTGATTTTGTATCAAATTCTCAAACTCCACCGGCAAAGGCGCCGTAATCTGCATACGCTCGCCACTTCGTGGGTGCGTGAAATACAGCACATAAGCGTGAAGTAAAATTCTTGCTATTTTATCTTTTTCGCTCTTAAATCCGTATAAATAATCGCCGATAATATGGCGATTAATCGAGCCCAAATGCACGCGGATTTGATGCGTGCGCCCAGTAAAAAGCTTGGCTGCGATTAGGTTGATTTTGCCAAATTTATCGCCTCCGCTCTGGCTAAATTTCGCCTGCCCCCAATCATCGCTAAAAATCGTATAAAACGCGCTTTTTGCCTCGCGTCCGCCCGGAATTATCGCCTTTTTTAGGCGGTTGTTTGGGTTGCGATCGATCGGGCGATCTATCACGCAGGGCTCTTTTAGGGGCAAATCTGTTAAAGCTAAATAAATTCGCCCCATGCTTTTGTCGCTTAATTGCGCGCTTAGGGCTTGGTGAGTGGCGTTGTTTTTAGCCACGACCAAAGCCCCGCTAGTGCCCTTATCTAGGCGATGAACGATACCTGCGCGGATTTGACCATTTATCGTGGAGAGCATAAAGCCCTTTTGCCTAAGCCACTCTACAATCGTGGCTTCTTTGACGCTTGGGGCTGGATGAACGACCACGCCAGCGGGCTTATTTAGCACTAGCAAATCATCATCTTCGTATAAAATTTCAATCTCGCCCTCAAAGCTAAATTTCGCCTCATCGCTATGAGTAGGCGCAGGGTAATTTACGCAAATTTCATCTCCCAAATTTAGCTTTTGCGATGATTTGGTTATGATTTTTTGGTTTATAAAAACACTGCCTGATTTGATTAAATTCGAAATTTGATTGCGCGAAATGCCCAAATTTTCGCTTAAAAAAACATCGATTCTCGCCACGCAATCTGCTGTAAAATTATCCAAATTTATACCTTTTTTTGTTATTATCGCCCAAAATTTATTAGGACTTACTTTGAAATTTGACAAAAAGATTTTATCATATTTTGATTATATTCAACCTTTGCTGATTTTGCCGATTATTATTTTTTCATACCTTTTAATCAGCGAGGCAAACACCACACTTGGCAACAAACAGCTTGTTTATTTTGGGGTTGGTTTTGTTGTTTTCATGGTCTTTTTTTTGTTTCCGATTCGCAAATTTTTATATTTGATTCCGCTGTTTTACTGGGTAAATATCGCCCTGCTTTTAAGCGTGGAATTTTTCGGCATTAGCAAGCTTGGCGCGAAGCGTTGGTTGGAGTTGCCGTTTGTGCATTTTACCCTGCAACCAAGCGAGATTATGAAGCCAGCGTGCATGCTAATGCTAATGTATCTAATCCACAAAAATCCGCCACCGCCCGAGGGTTATGGCGTGAAGGATTTCGCTAAATTTAGCTTTTATATACTTTTGCCATTTGCGCTAATCGCCAAAGAACCAGACCTCGGAACCGCGCTAATTCTTTTTTTAATGGGGTTTGCGACGCTTTTTATCATCGGCGTGAATAAAAAAATTTGGATTGCACTGGTGCTAGCTTTTAGCGTAAGCTCGCCCGTGCTTTATAATAACCTGCACGATTACCAAAAAAAGCGCATTACGGATTTTTTGAGCGAAGAGCACAACTATCAGGTCAAACAAGCCGTCATCGCTATCGGAAATGGCGGAATTTACGGCAAAAATTTAGAAGAAGCCACCCAAACTCACTTTAAATTTTTGCCAATTGCCACGAGCGATTTTATCTTTGCCTATATGGTCGAGCGCTTCGGATTTGTCGGCGCACTCGCGCTCATCGGCTTTTACGCGCTTTTAATCATGCACCTGCTTAGCCTAAATTACGACTTTGGCAGCGATTATCTCATACGGGTTTTTACCTCGGCTCTGGCGACGCTGATTTTTATCTACGCTGGGGTTAATATCTCCATGGTCATCGGATTTGCCCCTGTCGTGGGCGTGCCGCTGCCGTTTTTTAGCTATGGGGGGAGTAGTTTTATCACATTTATGATTTTGTTTGGAATTTTGCAAAATTTGCTGACTTTTAGAAACAAAGACAATTACAAAACGATAAGTATCAGGCTGTAAATTTGGAAATTTAGGCTAAATTTGGGCTAAATTTAGCGTGTAAATTTAGCCCAGATAGATTTAACTCTCTTTTAGAAGTTTCGTCGCTAAAATCGCGCCGTCATCGTGTTTGCGTGCAGATTTGTAAATTTTGTTAAAGAAAATTTCCAAATACTCGTGGTTATTAATGCGCTCTGCTTCGTTTGCCACACTAATTGCGCTATATTCGCCGTCGCTTCCAAGCTCGTAAGCAAGCTGGGTATCGCTAAGCTGTAATTTTAAAATTTCTTTTAATTTATTTTGCAAAGCCTCGCTATAAATCGGCGTCATAAGTTCAAGTCTTCGCTCTAAATTTCGTGGCATCCAATCAGCACTTGCGATATATAGGCAAGGCTCAGCGTGTTTGAAATAAAAAATTCTAGCGTGTTCTAGGTATTTGCCGATGATTGAGCGGACTTTGATATTTTCGCTAAGTCCCGCCACACCTGGGCGCAAACAGCAAATTCCACGGATTATGAGATCGATCTTAACCCCGGCTTGGCTCGCTTTATAAAGCGCCTTTATCATATCGCTATCGACGAGAGCGTTCATTTTAGCGATGATTCTGCCGTCACTTCCCTTGCTCTCTTCGACCTTAATCATCTTTAAAATTCTCTCTTTTATCTGCATTGGCGACATTGAGAGATTGCCTAATTTGCGGTTTTTGTTATAACCTGAGAGTATGTGGAAAAAATTAGTCGTATCCTTATCGAAAGTATCCCCGCAAGTAAAAAAGCTCACATCGGTGTAGATTTTCGCACTGCTTCCGTTGTAATTGCCCGTGCCTAAGTGGATATAAAATTTGAGCTTGCCGTCTTCTTTTTTGATTATTTGAGTAACTTTGGCATGGACCTTAAAACCTGCGATTCCATAAATCACATGCGCGCCAGCGTCTTCTAGCGCCTTTGCCCAGTGCAGGTTGTTTTCCTCATCAAACCTAGCTTTTAGCTCGACCATTACGGTTACTTGTTTGCCATCGCTTGCAGCCTCGATTAGGCTTTGGACGATTGGAGAGTTTTTCTCCACGCGGTATAGCGTCATACGGATTGAGATGACTTTGGGGTCTTTGCTAGCTTCTTTTATGAGTTTTTGGACTGGATCGAAGCTCTCATAAGGGTGAAAAATCAAAATATCATCTTTTTCCATTGCACTCATTACTGAGGTGTTTTCATTAAAGGGAGGCAATGTTTTTGGAAGGTATTGCGGGTGGGCTAGATAGGAAAAATCCTTGTTGCCAGCTATCTCCCAAAGCCCGTCAAGCGTGAGCGGGATCGAGCACTCGAAAATGTCTTTGTAGAAAATTTTAAGATGTTCGTTTAAGAAATTTAGCAAATCAGGGTCTGCGTTTTTGGCGATTTGAAGGCGCACGAAAGCCCCTTTACGGCGCAGTTTAAGACCGGCTTCGAGTATCATCATAAAATCATCTGCTTCCTCTTCTTCGATTACGATATCAGCGTTTCTTGTAACCCTAAACGCAGCCGAGCTGATTAGCTTATAGCCCGGGAAAATCTCCTCGGCGTGGCGATTTACGATTGAATCAATCGTTACATAGGTATTTTTTGCGACCTGCACAAATCTAGGAAGCACACGCGGGATCCTAATCATACCAAAATGAATCGCCTCTGGCGCATTTGCATCGCAGAGTTTGACTGCAATCGAAAAGCTAAGGTTGTTTAGGTGCGGAAACGGGTGCGTCGCATCTACGGCAATCGGGATAATCACCGGCATGATTTGGTTGAAGAAAAACTCATCGGCACTTAGCTTTAAATCAGGGGTTAGCTCGTCGTAGTTTTTGATAAAAAGGCCGTTTTTGCTAAGCTCCTCTTTGATAGCGATATAGTGCGCTTCTAGCTCGTTTTGCTCGTGTTTGAGATATGAGCGGATCTCGCGCAACTGCTCCAATGGCGTCATCTCATCATCGCCGCTAGCTGTTACACCGGCTGTGAAAAGCTGTTTAAGCCCAGCCACACGTATCATATAAAACTCATCTAAATTTGTGCTATAAATCGCTACAAATTTCAATTTTTCAATCGGTGGAATTTGCTTTTGACACTGAGTTAAAACGCGCGAATTAAAGCGAAGCCAACTCAACTCTCTATTTAAAAATTTGCTTTGTTGCTCCATTTTATTTCCTTTTTTTTGGATTAAAAATTTTAGGATTATAACTCAAAAAAGATTAAAATGTGTTTTTTAATGGAATTTAATTGCGCTTTAAATTTTTAAAGCAATTATCCAAATAAACGCAAAATTTCACGCCATTTAGATAAAAAATCCAGCTTATGTAAATCCACAAAAAGAAAAATAACGCTACCGAAAACGAGCCGTAAATGCTAAGATAGGTTTTGTTATAAAACACATACTGCGCGAAAATAATCTTAGAAATCCACCATAATGTGGAGGCTGCGAGAGAGGATATAAGCACGGCTTTGGGGCGAATTTCGCGGTTTATCGCCGTAGCGTAAGTGATAGCAAAAATAGCCCAAATGATAACAAATGGCAAAACCGAGAGCAAATTTATCCACCTAGAAAATTCGGTTTTATCGAGTAAATTTTGAAGTTCTGAGCTGATGAAAAACGACGCGCCAAGCCCCACGGGAGCCAGCGTCATCAGCGTCCAGTATGTGCTAAGGCCTTTGAAAAATCCGCGCTTTGGCGAGTGCGAAATCTGCGCGATAATCTCCTCAAAATCATCAAAAAACAAAATCGAAGTTACAAGCACCGCCAAAAATCCCAGCGCGCCAAGGCTTAGGCCATTTGCCATAAACTCTTCCAAATACGGAATCAGGCTTTCTTGGTTGGCTGGAAGCAGGTTTGAGAAGATAAATGCCTTGATTTTGGCGTAATAATCATGGAAACTAGGCAGCTGCATAAATACGCTAAGTGAAACCATAAGCACAGGAAGCAATGCCAAAATAGTGTGAAAACTTAGCGATGAGGCGTAATGCATGAGGTGCGGGTCGTAAATCTTGCGCCAGGATTTGATAAAAATTTTAAATTCGTCCAAAAATATCTTTAAATTTTTCATTTCGCAATTTTAGCTAAAATTTTAAAAATTTGGGTAAAAATGAAATTTGGAAAGGTTAAATTTGGCAAAATTTGGAATTCTTTAAATTTATGGAATTTATAAATTTTGATTTTTAAATTTGTGGTTTTCCGCGTTTATTTAATGGTTTGCGATGGCAAATTTTGCAAAAATTTGGCATAAAAAAACGGACAGGCAAACCTGTCCGTGAAATTTGGCAAAATTTAGAAAATCAAATCCTAGAATAATCCAAATTTGCCGTCTTTGCGTTTGTATAAAACGCGCATTTTAGCGTCCATATCGTTGAAAACTAGGAATTGATCGGTGCTTTCTTTTAATTTATTTAGCGCCTCGTCAATTTCTAGCGGTTTGTAAAGATCTAGCTCTGTTGGGACGATTTCATCGACATTATCGTCTAAATTCGGCTCACTAGCCTTGATGATTTCATCTACTGCGCTTTGTTTCATATCATCGCGGTTTTTGTGCGAATTTACCTTGTCGTGGTAGCGACGAAGCACTTTTGCAAGGCGATTTGTTGCGTTATCTACCGCTGCGTATAAGTCTTTGTCTTTTTCGCGCACTACGATTGTGTCTTGGTGAGCTAAATTTAGCGAAAAATCCACGACGAAGCCCTTGCGACCTTGTTTTTCATCTGCTGATACGACAGCGCGACCTGATATAATGTCAAGGTTGTATTTTTTTAGACTATCAAACGCTTGTGTGATATAATCCTTAATAGCGTCTGTTAGTTCAAACTGTTTTCCTACTATACTTAAATTCATTCTTTCCTCCATTGAAATTAAGGTTTTTGTATTGTTCTTCTATGGTATCTGATTCGCGGCGAATCAAGAGCAGCGGTTGATGTAACAGTAACATCTACTAGTGCCGCATTACTTGGACGGCCAGGTAGCGGAATTACACCTATGGTATTACCTGCGCCACAACCTAATTTTGAATCCAAATAATATATTCTAACATTTGCTATAAATAATGGATCGGCTGCATTTGGATATGTGATTGCTATACTATTTAAGCAGTTTGTTCCATAGTCGTGCTTTTGCATAGCCAAAACAGCATACTCTGTCGCGCTTTGCGCTAAAAGCACAGCTTGTTCGCGGTTGTGAGCGTTGTTTGTATCGCGGGCTGTCATCGTAGCGATAGAAAGTGCAGTAATAGCCGTAGTGGCAACTAAAACGATAAAAAATATTGCGGCTATCAAGCCAAAAGCTCTTCTCATCTTTTTCATTAGTACACCACCTGAGATTTACACATAATCATATCTAATTGATTAGGGTCAAAATTTCTACCATTATCTCGCATACATAGTTTCATAGCGACAGCACCACCATCATCTCTAAACAAAAACATAGAAACATCTTCTGCAATTAAAGAACTAGGGGTATTTTCGCCATTGTATGTTTCGCCATCCCAAGGTCTGTAATTATATGATAACATCAAGTCAAAATTTCTACTAGGTTGGCCACCATAATTAACGACCTGTGTCCCAACAGGATAAATTGCATACGCAGAGTGTGCTACATAGTATTGATCTGAAAATTCCCTTACCTGACCACCAGTATCATCTAAATGCTCTGGATAATTGCTAATAACCAATTCCTCATCATTTCTAGGTTCTCTTACGCTAGCCACATAGACCCTATCTGCATTATTGCCAGTGCCACTATACCCATACGCTGTATTGATATTTGTTCCATCGTAGTCATTAGCAAGTGTTGAAAACACCACGACAAAAGCACCATCAGCATGATTTCTGTCTATGTTTTTCAAAATGTCTGATATATTTGTTAAAGCACTTCCTTGCGTTGTGATATTATAATCGGTACCAGGTCGAGGCAACGGATCAGGTAAAGAATTATAATCAGCAAAGCCACTCCAACCAGGATTTAAATTATTTATATCCTTAGTCTCTACGCTTTGTCCAATCCATTCTATAATGTCATAAGCTGGCGTAATACCCGCTAGATTAATAAAATTATTATCAGCCGCTATTCTACCAATCGTGCTACCATAAATTCGATATTCTAATCTATTTGATATCAAAGTAATCGCATTTTGTGTTCTTGATTCTAGCTGATTTAATGCACGAGTATGGACATAAGACCTATAAATCTGCGAATACAAATCAGCACCAAACATAGAGATTATGCCTAAAATCACTATGACCATTACTAATTCTATTAAAGTAAAACCCTTTTTCATATCATATTCCTAATGGTCTATATACAGATCTTTTGTCTGGTCTGCTAGAACCTATATTAAAAGCATAATAGTTCAAAGCCACGCTAGCGCCATCTTCCGCCAAATTTGTTGATGTTACTCTTATCAATTTAACATCCGTAGGAACTCCATCTGCAAAAACATCACTAAAATTTGCCACTAAATCTTGGCTATTAGCATAATTAGATCCAGCAGCTATCGGATCTGCTACATAATGAACAGCTACATTTGTAGTTGTTTGAAGAACAAAATCACCCGTAACCAAATCACTAGTAGTCATAGTTCTGCTAAACAAATCAAAATCATCCATATCCTTATATAATCCGGTTCCACCAAATGAGACATTGTTTTCTCCTATGCCAAAACTACCATAAGGCGTTGGCGTCCTTGCGCTTATATCTCGATTTGTGCCAAGTCGTATTTCTTGTGTATTACCAGCTGCTATGGTAACGCTTTGGATTACTGGGGCAATGCAGTTTTCGTCATCTATGCAATAATTGCTATCCCACTTCGCCGGCTGAATACGGCTCATCATAGATTTAGCATTATAAACAAGCTCCTGTTGCACGGCAAACATATTCAAATTTACCGTCTGAGCGACTATACGCGGTATGGCCATTGTAGTAATAGCCAAGATTACGATGGTAAAGACCAACTCGATCAGAGTGAAACCCTTTTTCATCTCGCCTTCCTTAAATTTTACTCATGGATACTCAATATCCACTGCTAGACGCATAATTATACAACGCAAAACCTTAAATTTGCTATTTTTACGCATACAAAATGAAATTTTTAAAATTTGAGTGAAATTTTGGTGTATATTTACCTAAATATTATAGAATTGCGGGTTAAAATTTCACAAGGAAAAAAATATGCAAAATTTAATCAAATTTCTACTTTGTGCCTTATTTGTCGCATTTATCGGCGGTTGTAGCTCGAAGGGCGATGGCACACTTTTTAACCTCAGCCAAGAAGCATGGTATGCGCAAATCCTAGACGATTTAAACTCGCTTTCATACGATGATGCCGAGACGCACTACACGAGCTTTGCTAGCGAACACATCGCTTCACCGCTTTTGGAAGAAATGACGCTGATTATGGCACAAGCCTTCGTCGATGACGAAAATTACGAAAAAGCAAACAAATATCTAGACGAATACATACGCAGATACGGCACCGCGAGAAAAATCGAATATGCAAGATACCTAAAAATCAGAGCAAATTTCGACTCATTTTCACGCCCAGGTCGCAATCAGCGATTAATGCTAAATAGCATAGATGAAATTCGCAAATTTATCATCGAATACCCTCAAAGCCAGTATAGACCGCTATTAGAGACTATGATGACTAAGCTTCGCTTAGCTGAACACCAGCTCAATAAAGACATAAAAGACCTTTACGAGCGCACTGGCAAGGACGAATCAGCTAAAATTTATGAAAGCAGAATCGAAAATTCGCCAATGAACAGCACCGAGATTATCAAACCGCAATCCCCATGGTATCGCGCGATATTTGAGTAGGAAATTTCTAATGCAGTTATCACAAAATAAAAAATTTCCCACAGATTTGCCGATTTTGGTCGAGGACGAGCTGTTTTTATACCCGTTTATGATAACTCCGCTTTTCATAAGCGATGAAAAAAACAAAAGAGCCATCGATCTTGCCATAAAAAACGAATCTATGATAATGGTAGTAAGCTCAACGCCCGAATTTAACGGCGACAGAAGCTTCGGCGGGATTTATCATATCGGCGTAATCGGCACTATCATGCGCACAGTGCCACTTCCTGATGGCAGGGTTAAAATTTTATTCCAAGGCTCTGCAAAGGGCAAAATTCTGCACGAAATTTCGCAAAACCCGCTATTTGCCACTATCGGTATCGTCCATGATGAGCGAGGCGACGAAGCGAAAATCGACGCATCAATCAATGTTTTAAAAGAGAGAGTCAAAGCCCTAAGTAGCCTAACGCATTTTTTCCCAAACGATCTGCTTAAAACTATCGAGGAAAACACAGACGCATCGCGAATTTGCGATTTAACACTAAGCGCGCTCAGGGTTAAAAAAGAGATAGCGTATTCATTTTTTTCGCAGTTAAATTTAGAAAAAAGAATTTTCGATCTCATCGCCTACATTGCCGATGAAATCGAATCTTATCGCCTCGAAAAAGAGATTAAAAGCAAAGTTCATAGCAAAATCGACCAAACAAACAAAGAGTATTTTTTAAAAGAGCAGTTAAAACAGATCCAAAAAGAGCTTGGCTCAGATAGCGACAGAGAGGTCGAAATCGAAGAATACAGAAAAAAACTAGACCTAAAAAAGCCATTTATCAGCGATGAAGCCTACAAAGAGATAAAAAAGCAAATCGACAAATTTGCGCGCCTTCACCCAGACAGCGCAGACGCAGGGCTTTCGCAAAGCTATCTAGACTGGGTTTTGGAAATCCCATTTGAGCAAATGGCAAAGGAAAAACTTTCAATCCAAAGCGTAAGCAAACAGCTAAACAAAGACCATTATTCCCTAGAAAAGCCAAAAGAGCGTATCGAAGAGTATTTTGCACTAAAAGAGCTTTTAGAGCTTCGCGGAAGCGTGGATAAAGAGGGCAAACGCGTGAATAATGGCGCGATTTTGTGCTTTTACGGACCTCCTGGCGTGGGTAAAACTAGCCTTGCAAACTCAATCGCAACTGCGCTAAAACGCAAATTAATCCGTATTGCGCTTGGCGGATTAGAAGATGTCAATGAGCTAAGAGGTCATCGCCGCACCTATGTAGGTGCCATGCCAGGGCGTTTGGTGCAGGGTTTAATCAGCGCAAAACAAATGAATCCAGTCGTCGTGCTAGATGAAATCGACAAGGTATCCACCTCGTATAAAGGCGATCCGACCGCTGTTTTGCTCGAAATTTTAGATCCAGAGCAAAATTCAGCATTTAGGGATTATTACCTAAATTTCGATATCGATTTAAGCAAGATTATTTTTATCGCCACAGCGAACGATATTTCTCAAATACCCGCCCCACTTCGCGACAGAATGGAGTTTATCGGGCTTAGCTCATACACCCCACAAGAGAAATTTCAAATCGCAAAAAACTATCTAATCCCGCAGGAATTAGAGCGACACGGGCTCAAACCAGCCGATATCAGCTTTCACTCTACTGCGCTTGAAAAAATCATTGCCGAATACACCAGAGAGTCAGGCGTGCGTAACCTGCGCCGACAAATCGCAGCGATTTGCCGTAAAATCGCCGTTAGAATTCTAAAAGATAGCGAATTTAAAAAACTTGCCATAACAACCAAAAATTTAGAAGAATTTTTGGATAAAAAGGTTTTTGAAATCGACGCCGTGAAAAAAACGAACCAAATCGGCATTGTAAATGGTCTAGCTTGGACGAGCGTAGGTGGCGATGTCCTAAAAATCGAAGCGATTAAAATCAAGGGCAAGGGTGCGATGACGATTACCGGTCAGCTTGGCGATGTGATGAAGGAATCCGCTCAAATCGCATTTAGCGTGATAAAAGTCCTAATAGACAATGGAAAATTAAAATTTGAAAAAAGCGCAAATTTGGCGAAAGATGAGCAAATTTATAACAAATTTGACCTGCATATCCATGTCCCAGAGGGCGCTACGCCAAAAGACGGCCCAAGTGCTGGAATCACGCTAGCAACGGCGATTGCATCGATTTTAAGCGAGAAAAAGGTGCGCTTCGATGTGGCGATGACAGGCGAGATTACGCTAAGTGGGGCTGTGCTTGCAATCGGGGGATTAAAGGAAAAATTAATCGCTGCGCACAAGGCCAAAATCACCCACGCCCTAATCCCGCGCAAAAATTTCGAGCGCGATTTGGACGAGATTCCAGATGAAGTCAAAAACGCCATGCAAATCACGCCAGTCGATCACATAGAAGATGTGCTAAAAATCGCATTGGTCTGAATTTAGCCTTTTAAAGGAGATGAAATGATAAGCAAAACTAGAAAAACAAAAGAAACCGACATAAGCTTAGAGCTTGAAATTTACGGCTCAGGCAAGGCTGAGATTAACACAGGAATTGGCTTTTTCGACCACATGCTCACAGCACTTTGCAAACACTCGCTAATGGATATAAAACTTGTTTGCAAAGGCGATTTGGAAGTGGATTTTCACCACAGCGTCGAAGACTGCGGAATCGTTCTGGGTGAAGCTATAAAAGAAGCTATTTATCCGATTCAAAATGTCGAGAGATACGGCGATAGCGTGGTCGTCATGGACGAAGCAGCCACTAGCTGTGCTTTGGATCTCTCAAACAGAGCATTTTTGGTTTATGAAGGTCTAAAAACCGGCAAAATCGGCGAATTTGACGCTGAGTTAATCGCTGAATTTTTTAGAGCTCTCGCGTTTAACGCTGGTATCACGCTACATCTCATAAATTTGCGTGGAGATAACACTCATCACATAGCAGAAGCCACATTTAAGGCGTTTGCCGTGGCTTTCAGACGAGCCGTCGCCAAAAATTCACGCACAGGAACGCCAAGCACAAAAGGTGTTTTGTAGCAATGGATACATTACTTTGGCTTTTTGAATTTTTTTGGATACTTTCGTATTCTTTATTTATCCCAATTAGTATAACAATAGTTTTGTTAATCATTTCATTATATGGTTTTATTGAGCTAAAAAGAAGCGATAAAGAAAATTTGGATTATCAAAATTTAAAAAAAGTAGTCTTAAAATTTGCCATTATAACCTGCATTTGTGCAGTTATTACAATTGATTTATATATCACAAATTTAATATTCCAAGAGCCAATTTTTCATATGTAAATTTAGGAAAGTTTTAAAATGGGCGATTTATTTTTTACAATACTTTTATGGGGAATTCCGATTTTATTGCTTGTCGGAGTTGGAATTGTCGATAAAAAAATTAGAACCTATCTTAATACAAGAGGTGGCTCAAAACTTACCAACACATTGATTTATATAATTTTATCTCTTGTAATTGTAGCGATTGTCTTTATTTCTTCTTTTGTGGCGCTTATGATTTTAATGTCATTGCCCGGTGCTACAATGTAAGGAAAAATTATGAGTGATGAAAAATTTTATAAAATTATCCTTGCGATTTGCGTTATTTGGGCATTTAGCGTGGCTGGATTAGTTGCTTATACTTTTGATTTGCAAAGCAAATGCTCGATTATTTCGTATATCGCAAACGGGAAATAAGCCGTGAAAAAATCTCAAATTTTAACAATCATTTCGCTCATTTTAGCGTTTTTGGCGTTTGATTTGGCATTTTATCACTGCATTACTAAAAGATATAAAAACTCTACAAACCCCGAAATGCAGGCAAAATCAATCGAAATTAGCAAATTTTTGCCATTTGATGAAAATTCGCAAATTTACAAAACAAAAGCGGACTTAAATTTACAAGGCGACTTGCCCGTCATCGACGGAGCGGCGGCTTTGTTTCCCGTATTTTCAGCTTTTGTGAGTGCGATTTATCCAAAAGAAAGCGTCAAATTTGACGGAGCAAATTTTACCGAGCAAAGCAGACTAAAATACACAAACACTCGTGGAGCTTATAAGGCTGTGGTTGATAAGAAAGCAGATTTGATTTTTGTCGCAAAGCCCTCAAATTCGCAACTACAATACGCCAAAGAAAATGGCGTGGATTTAGAATTCGTGCCAATCGGGCTTGAAGCCTTTGTTTTTATCGTCCATAAAGATAATCCCGTATCAAATTTAAGCACCGCTCAAATCAAGGAAATTTATAGCGGAAAAATCACAAAATGGTCGCAAGTAGGCGGGGCAAATTTATATATCGATGCCGTGCAACGAAACGAAGGTAGCGGTTCGCAAAGTGCGATGGTAGCGTTTATGAAAGATGAAAAAATGAAGCGAAACACGCTTGGATTTTTTGGCTCAGCCATTGGCTTTTCGTTTCGCTACTATGTCGAAACTCTCGTAGGAAATGGCAAAATCAAAATGTTAAGTCTAAACGGCGTGTATCCAAACAAAGAAAATATCAAAAACCGCTCGTATCCGATAATAGGCGAAATTTATGCCGTGTATGATAAAAATAACAAAAACGAAAATATCGCTAAAATTTTAGAGTGGATTTTAAGCGAACAAGGGCAAGAAATCATCGAGCAAAGCGGATATGTGGGGGTAAAATTTTAATTCGCTAATCTCTCACCACGCTAAATTTACCGCCGCCGCAGGCCAGCAAGCAAAGTGAAATTCCGATATAAAGGTATAAAATCTCCGCCTCAAATCCGCCGTGTTTTGATAATGCCAAAAAATCAGGGTGCGCTAGATAAAATATCACACCGCATAGCCCAAGCACGACGAGCGCGCCCACACGGGTAAAAAATCCGATGATTATCATCACAGGTGCGACGATTTCGCCCAAATACACGCCATACGCGATAAACTCAGGCAACCCTTTTGCGCCCAGCATGCCCTTTATACCGCCCACGCCGTTCATTATCTTTGCCACGCCATGCATAAAAAGGCAGACTCCAAGCGTCAAACGAAGCATTAATAATCCGAAATTTGGAAATGATTTAGGCATAGATAATCCCTTTTGTGGCGAAATTTTAAAATTTTAAAATTTGGCAAAATTCAAGAATTCTAAAATTTTAAAATTTAAAAAAGGGGCGAAATTTCGCCCCCAAAATTATTTTTTAAGCTTGACCTCTTTGTCTTTATATAGACCGGTTCCGACTGGGATTATGTGACCTAAAATGATATTTTCCTTCAAGTCCTCTAATCTATCAAATTTCGCCGCGATACTTGCCTCGGTTAGAACCTTGGTAGTCTCTTGGAAGGAAGCAGCCGAAATCACGCTATCGCTTCCCACAGCCGCTCTTGTGATACCAAGAAGCACTGGCTCAGCGATCGCTGGCTCGCCACCCATTTTCATAATGCGCTCATTTTCTTCTTTAAACCTGCGACGGCTGATTAAATCGCCGATGATTAGCTTAGTATCGCCACTATCTATAATGCGGACTTGGCGAAGCATTTGAGATACGATGATTTCGATATGTTTATCGTTAATCGCAACGCCTTGTGAGCGATAGACTTGTTGAACTTCGCTAACTAGGTAGTAATGAAGCGCCTTTTCGCCTAAAATTCTAAGCACATCGTGTGAGCTAATAGAGCCGTCAGTTAGCCTTTCGCCAGCATGGACAAACTCGCCGTTTCGGACCTGAATTTGGCGAGATTTATCTATTAGATACTCAGCCACAGTGCCGTCCTCGCCCTCGATGATTACGCGCTCTTTTGAGCTCATAGGTTTGCCAAATCTTACAGTTCCGTCGATATCAGCGATGATAGCGGTATTTTTTGATTTGCGCGCTTCAAAAAGCTCAGAAACGCGTGGCAAACCACCTGTGATATCTTTCGATTTCGCAGCGGCTTTTGGCGTCCTAGCTAGGATATCAGCGATCGCTACCTCATCTCCACTAGTTGCAAGAATTTGAGTTTTTGGTCCGATATTGTATTTCATCGGCTCGCCCTTGCTAGGTGTGATTACGATAGCTGGTTTTACGCCTTGTGGTAAATACTCGTTAATCACCAAACTACTATGTCCTGTCGCTTCATCGTATTGCTCAGTAGCTGTGTAACCTGGCTCGATATCCTCGTAGCTAACCACACCAGCGCACTCAGCTACCACAGGGGTAGTATATGGATCCCATTGAGCGATTACGGTGTTTTCTTCTTTTTTAGGTTTTGCGATGATATCATCGAATTTAACCTTGCTATTATCGTTAAATACAAGCACAGATTCGCGTGGGATATAGTGTCTGATAGCCTCTCTGCCGTTTTCATCAGAGATTACAGCATACATACCTTTTTCGGTTACGATATTTCCCTTTTTGATATCTTTTAGACGCTCTAAATAATCACCTTTTAAGATGAAATATTTGATCTCGCCAACTGCGCCTGATTTGATTTTTTGAGTTACAGGCTCGCCGTCTTGGACGCAAATTTCACTAGCAAACGGCACGCGAGCTGGGATATTCCAATCTGTTTTGATGATTTCAACCAAACTCTCGTTTTCTTCGATATTATCACCGTCTTTGCAAACGATATAGTATTTGCCCTCGACCTTACCACTAACACCAGCTAGCTCGTTTGGTTTAGCCAAATCGTGGCGGCGGATATTGTATTTAACCTCATCTTTTTTGCTTTTTACAGAGATATTGACATCATCGTGAGTTACTTCTATGCTTACCTTACCGCTAAATGGAGCTTTGATTTTTGGTTCGACCAAAAGCACAGCCGCATTACGGCGGTTCATTACGATATTTTTGCCATTATTTTCATAAGTTTTGACATTGTAATATCTGATATAACCCTCATCGCTAGCGATAACCTTATCTGCTTGTTGATCAGTAGCAGCCGTTCCACCTGCGTGGAAAGTTCTTAGCGTTAGTTGCGTTCCTGGCTCGCCGATTGATTGAGCTGAGATGATACCGACAGCCTCGCCTGGTTTTACCAGTTTGCCCTCGCCCAAATTCACGCCATAGCATTTAGCGCAAACACCCTTGTGAGCCTTGCAAGTAATCGGAGTTCTAATGCTGACTGATTTAATTCCAGCATCTACGATAGTGCGAACCTCTTTTTCGCCAAGAAGTGTGCCCTCGGTAAATAAAATTTCATTTGAAACTGGATCAATCACATCTGCACTTAGCACGCGACCCAAAATTCTATCGGCTAAATTCTCGACCAAAGTTCCGTTTTCGACGATTTCAGTTACTTCGATACCCTCGTGTGTGCCACAATCATGGATTGTAACGCGGACATTTTGAGCGACATCGATTAGCTTACGAGTAAGGTAACCAGCATTTGCCGTTTTAAGCGCAGTATCGGCTAGACCCTTTCTCGCACCGTGGGTTGAGATGAAGTATTCGTTCGCATCTAGTCCCTCGCGGAAATTTGATGTAATCGGGGTCTCGATAATCGAGCCATCTGGTTTAGACATCAAACCACGCATACCAGCTAATTGGCGAATTTGCTCTGAACTACCACGAGCGCCACTATCAGCCATCATATAGATTGAGTTAAAGCCGTCTTTGTCGTTTTTCATCAAATCCATCATCTCATCGGCTAGTTTTTTAGTCGTGCTTGTCCAAATTTGAATAGTTTTATTGTATCTCTCGCCCTCAGTTAGCAAACCGCCAGAGTATTGGTTTTGGACTTCGCGGACTTGATTTTTCGCGTCCTCGATCAAATTTGACTTAGAATTTGGCACGATGATATCTGAAACAGCGATTGAAATTCCAGCTTTTGTCGCCGACTCGAAACCTAAATTTTTAAGGTTATCTAGAAATTCAGCACTTACTTCCAAACCGCCATTTTTATAGACATAATCGACTAGTTCTGCGATATCTTTTTTCTTTAATTTTTTATTCCACAATGTATCTGGGATAAAATCAGGCAAGATCGATTTGATGACCAATCTACCAGCTGTCGTAAAGATAATGCGACCATCGACCATAGTTTTGATTTTAGCGTGGATATCGAGAGAATTCGCCTCCACAGCGACCATAACCTCATCGACATTGGCAAAAATTTTGTTTGTGCCTTTTGCACCAGCTTTTTCAAGGCTAAGATAATAAATTCCCAAAACCATATCTTGCGAAGGCACAGCCACAGGCTTACCGCTAGCTGGAAGCAAGATATTCATAGAACTTAGCATTAAAATTTTGCACTCTGCGATTGCCTCTTGGCTTAGTGGGACATGCACAGCCATTTGATCGCCGTCGAAGTCAGCGTTGAAAGCCGCACAAACAAGCGGGTGCAAACGAATAGCCTTACCCTCGATTAGGACTGGGTGGAAGGCTTGGATTGACATTTTATGAAGTGTCGGCGCACGGTTTAGCATGACAGGGTGGCCTTTAACGACCTCTTCTAGGCACTCCCAAACCTCATTTACCTTGCCCTCAATCATTTTTTTGGCTTGTTTTACGGTTGTTGCATAGCCTTTTTCTTGAAGTCTAGCTATCAAATGTGGTTTAAATAGCTCTAATGCCATTGTTTTTGGCAGACCGCATTGATCCATACGCAAATTTGGACCTACGACGATAACTGAACGACCTGAGAAATCGACGCGTTTTCCAAGCAAATTTTGTCTAAAACGGCCTTGTTTTCCTTTGATAATCTCACTTAGAGATTTTAGCGGGCGTTTGTTTGCGCCTTTTACAGCGTTTGCCTTTCTGCCGTTATCAAATAGCGCATCGACAGCTTCTTGGAGCATGCGTTTTTCGTTGCGAATAATAATCTCTGGCGCGTCAAGCTCCAAAAGTTTTTTAAGGCGAGTGTTACGATTGATAACTCTGCGGTATAAATCATTGACATCTGAAACCGCAAATTTACCGCCGTCAAGGCTAACTAGCGGTCTTAAATCCGCTGGTAGAACCGGTAAATTTGTAATCATCATCCACTCTGGTTTGTTGCCAGAATTTAAAAAGCTCTCTACGACTTTTAGGCGTTTGATTATATTTTTTTTCTTTAATTCTGAATTTGTGCTAGCCATTTCCTCTTTCAAATTTGAAAGAATTTCGACCAAATCAAGATCTGCTAGCATATCTCTGATAACTTCACCACCCATTTTAGCCACAAAACCAGTTTGCTCAAATCTCTCGCGCAAGCTTTGGTATTGCTCTTCGTTTAAGACATCGTATTTTTCGACTTTTTTAGTGTTTTCGTTATCATAATACGCACTACCAGCGCTCTCTACGATATATGCCTCGTAGTAAAGCACGCGCTCTAAATCTTTCATTTTGATATTCAAAAGCGTGCCGATACGGCTAGGGAGCGAATTTACATACCAAATGTGCGCTACTGGGGTAACTAGCTCGATATGTCCCATGCGTGTGCGGCGAACCTTTGAACTAGTGATTTCTACGCCACATTTTTCGCATTTCCAGCCTTTGTAGCGCATTTTTTTGTATTTTCCGCAAATGCACTCATAATCCCTTACTGGACCAAAAATTTTAGCGCAAAACAAGCCGTCTCGTTCAGGTTTTAGCGTGCGATAGTTGATAGTTTCTGGCTTTTTAACCTCGCCGTGGCTCCAATTTTTGATTTGCTCAGGGCTAGCAAGTCTTATGGCAAATACATCAAAATCTTGAACTCTACCGTCTTCTTTAATTTCAATTTTTTCTAAGCTATTGTTTTCGCTCATTTCTTTTCCCCGTTTCCGTAAATTTCAACATCCAAAGCAAGTGATTTAAGCTCGTTTGTTAAAACAAAAAATGTCTCAGGAATTCCTGTTGTTGGAACATTTTCGCCTCTGGTAAGTGCTTTATACGCCGCCAAACGACCATCGACATCATCTGATTTGACAGTTAGCATTTCGCGCAAGGTATATGCCGCACCATAAGCTTCAAGCGCCCAAACTTCCATTTCTCCAAATCTTTGACCACCAAATAGCGCTTTACCGCCGACTGGTTGCTGTGTAACAAGGCTATAAGGGCCTGTGCTTCTAGCATGGACTTTTTCATCGACAAGGTGGTGGAGTTTGAGATAATACATACAACCCACATTTACGCGCTCTTTAATCTTTTCGCCTGTGCGTCCATCATAAAGCTCGGTTTTGCCATCAGCGTCGATTTTCGCCATTTCAAATAGTTTCGCAAAATCCTCAGGCACGATTCCCTCAAAAATCGGAGCTGCAAATCTAACGCCCTTGCTCCAATCTCTGGCGTATTTCAAAAGCTCTTCATCGCTGATTTTTTCTAGCGTTTTCTTAGCGTCCATAAGCTTAGAAACATTTGCGATATCAATCATTTTAGCACGAAGTTCTTTTAGCCACTCGCCAGTTTTTTGCTCTAAAATTTCAGCGATTTGCTCGCCCAAACGCCAGCCTACTAAACCTAAGTGGCTCTCCATGATTTGACCGATATTCATACGGCTTGGAACGCCTAGTGGATTTAGGACGATATCTACTCTTTGACCATTTGGAAGGTATGGCATATCGACCTCTGGGACGATATTTGATACGATACCTTTGTTTCCGTGGCGTCCAGCCATTTTGTCGCCGACTTTTAGTTTGCGTTTAGTTGCGACATAGACTTTGACTAGTTTTACTACGCCACTTGGCAAGATATCATCTTTTTCCAAAATTTCGATTTTTTCATCGTGCTCTTCTTTTAGCTTTCGTTTTTCGTTTTGGAAGTGGTTTTTCAGATCCTCATACTCTTTTTGAATTTTCTTAGAGTAGCCTTTGATAAACGAATTTAGCGTAAAGCGGTTTGAGCTTTCAAGCTCTTCTTTGCTAACGATATCGCCTTTTTTATACTCTTTTTTATTTAGGCTTTGTGCGCTTTCTAGCTTGCTTTTTGATAGCAAGGCTACGACTTTTAGCATTTCTTCGCGATCTAACATCAAAAGTCTATCGTGATGCTCGCGCTCTAACTCTGTCTTTTCGTCCTCATAAGCTTTGTTTGTTCTAGGATCTTTTTCATAGCCTTTTTTGGTGAAAATTTTGACATCGATTACCACGCCTTCCATAGAAGCTGTCGCATAGAGTGATTTATTTACCACATGTCCTGCTTTTTCGCCAAAAATCGCTCTTAAAAGTCTTTCCTCTGGGGTTGGTTTAACCTCGCCTTTTGGAGTTACTTTTCCTACCAAAATCATACCAGGTTTGACATGGGTTCCGATTTTGATAATTCCACTCTCATCAAGGTGAGAAAGCTCTTCTTCCTTGATATTTGGGATATCTCTGGTGATCTCTTCTACGCCGTCTTTTAGCTCTCTGGCTTCAATCTCTTTCTCATAAATATGCACGCTTGTGTATTCATCAGCGCGAATCATCTTCTCGCTCATTACGACGGCGTCCTCGTAGTTATAACCATGCCATGGCATAAACGCGATTAGAGCATTTTTACCGATAGCTAGCTCGCCGCCGTCCATGCTAGGGCCGTCTGCGATGATTTGTCCCTCTTTGACACTATCGCCTTTGCGCACAATTGGGTGCTGAGAAAATGTAGTGTTTTGGTTAGTGCGTAAATTTTTCTCCATTGAGTAGTGATCGATAAACGGACCTTTTTCATCTTCGCCTAAGATAAAGATATTTTTGTTATCTACTTTTTCGACCACGCCGGCTCTTTTGGCCTTAATCGCTTCCCAAGAATCCCTTGCGATAGTCGCTTCCATACCTGTGCCTACAATCGGAGCAGTTGCGTATAGAAGTGGAACTGCTTGGCGTTGCATGTTTGAACCCATTAGCGCGCGGTTGGCGTCATCGTGCTCCAAAAATGGAATAAGTGAAGCAGCCACACCAGCAATCATACCAGAGCAAAGGTCGATTAGAGTGATATCCTCGCGTCTAGCCATAAGGTTTTCGCCGTCTTTTCTAGCTTCTAGCATTTCCTCGATAATCGCGCCGTTTTCGTCTAATTTAGCAGAAGCAGGAGCGATTACATGACCCTCTTCTTGTGTAGCAGTTAGATAAACGATTTCGTCTGTTACCTTACCATCGACAACCTTTTTATAAGGAGCTTCGACAAAGCCTAAATCATTTACCTTAGCGTAAGTTGCAAGGGTATTGATAAGACCGATGTTTTGACCCTCTGGGGTTTCGATTGGACAAATTCTACCATAGTGAGTCGGATGGACATCGCGCACCTCAAATCCAGCGCGCTCTTTAACCAAACCGCCCTCGCCAAGAGCAGATAAACGACGCTTGTGAGTAACCTCGCTAAGTGGGTTTGTCTGATCCATAAATTGGCTCAACTGACCGCCTGTGAAGAATTCCATAAGTGTAGTTGTGATGATTTTTGGATTGACAAAATCATAAGGCATAAGCTCATCGATATTTCCGCTAATGCTTGCAAATTTATCTTTTATAGCTTTTTGAACCTTGATAAATCCAAGGTGCATTTCACTAGCCAAAAGCTCGCCGATAGAGCGAATTCTACGATTGCCTAGATTATCTCTATCATCGATAAAGCCTTCGCCATTTTTAACTTTTATCAAATATTTTGCTGTTTTTATAATGTCTTCGTTAGTTAGCACCGTTACATACTCTGGTGTTTCATTGCCAAGTTTGTGGTTCATTTTCATACGGCCGACTTTTGTAAGGTCGTATCTTTCAGGGTTAAAAAACAGATCATTTACAAACGATCTTGCAGTCTCTTTAACCACTGGCTCGCCAGGGCGCATAACTTTATAAATTCTAATAGCTGCTAAATCGTTTTCATCATCAACGCCTTCGCTTTGTTGTAAAATTTTAAGAGCTTCGCTATCTTGGGCAAATGAGTTGATGATAGAGGCATCGACACCGCTAGCTAAATCGTTTGCGATAGTAAATTTTTTCTGCGAATTTGCAATAGCGACTAGCTTGGCTTCATCTAACGCAGCAAGCGAATCATATATAACCTCGCCACTATCTTTATCAAAAATCGCGTCTGCTAAGTGGCGCTCTGCTAAAATTTCAGCTGGGTATTCTATAAGCTTCAACCCCTCTTCTGCCAATTTTTCAGCTTTTTTTAGAGTTAAACGCTTGCTTGCTTGGTGCAAAACCTCGCCCTTTTCGTTGATGATATCATAATCAAGTCTGCCAGCATACTCTTTTGGATCGAAATCTGTTAAGAATTTGCCTTTTTTGACATAGATTGTTTTAATCGGATAAAATAGTTTTATAATGTCTTGTTTTTTATATCCAAGTGCGCGGAAAAGTATAGTAATAGGAACCTTGCGTCGTTTATTAATGCGCACATACAATACATCTTTCGCATCGTATTCGAAATATAGCCAGTTGCCACGATCTGGTATGATTTGGGCTGTGTAGATTAGTTTGTTTAATACAGTCGGGCTCTCTTCTTCTTTGAAAATAACGCCAGGGCTTCTGTGTAGTTGATTTACCACGACACGCTCGACACCGTTGATGATAAATGAAATTCTATCGGTGATAAGCGGAATATCGCGAATATAAATATCTTGTTCTTTTATATCTTTAACGCCGATTTTTTCGCCTGTTTTATCATCTCGCTCATGCACGATTAGGCGAATTTTCATCTTTAAATTTACAGAATATGTAAGACCACGCTCCATACACTCTCTAATCGAGTATTTTGGCTTGGAAAGCTCGCTACTTACATACTCGATGCTTAGTCTATTTTGAGCATCATGAATAGGAAAGATAGCACGGAAGACTTTTTCTATACCACTATCTGCATTTGAGTTATCAAGATTTAAAAAGTGATCAAAACTTTTTTTTTGTAATTGTAATAAATTTGGTATCTCTATATCTTTTGGGACCTTAGAAAAATCAACTCTAAGACGATTACCTGAATATAAGCTATTTAACATTCTACTACCTCGTAGTTGTATTTTAAGAAAGAAGTGTCGGCGCTTGCACACCGACACACATTATGATTTGCAAAACTAATAAATTTTGCGAGATTATTTAAGTTCGACCTTAGCGCCTGCTTCTTCAAGCTCTTTTTTAGCTTTTTCAGCATCTTCTTTGCTAACGCCCTCTTTAAGAACAGATGGTGTAGACTCAGTAGCGTCTTTTGCCTCTTTAAGACCAAGACCTGTAAGAGCACGAACGACTTTAATAACATTGATTTTTTTGTCGCCTGCATCAACTAATACGATATCGAATTCAGTTTTTTCCTCAGCTGCTGCTGCACCTGCTGCTGCACCTGCTGCGCCAGCTACCATAACAGGAGCTGCACTAACGCCGAATTTCTCTTCGAATTCTTTAACTAATTCGCTAAGCTCTAAAACTGAAAGATTAGAAATGAATTCTAATACATCTTCTTTTGTAATTGCCATTGTTTTTCTCCTAAATTTTTATTTTATGCTGTTTGTTCTTTTTTTTCTTTAAGCGCATTTAAGCCGATTGTAAAATTTTGAATCGGTGCGTTCCAGACTTGAAGTAACATTGCGATAAGCTCGTCTCTGCTTGGCATTTTTGAAAGCGCGCGAACTTTTTCGATGCTAGTAACTTCACCATCGACATAAGCAGTTTTAAGTGCAAATGCTTCGTTTTTTTCTTCAAATTTAGCAGCAACTTTACATACTGAAAGTTGATCGCCCCATAAGAAAATATTTGTATCTTTGAAACTCATACCATCTTTTTCGGCGTTTTTCAAAGCGATAGCTGCTAATGTATTTTTGATAACTCTGACTTTTACATCAAGCTCACGAGCGCTATTTCTAAGTTCTTCTAGTTTTTTAACATCTAGACCTTTGAAATCAGATATAACAATAGCTTCGCTATTTTTGAAAGCTTCGCTTAGTTCTGCTACGATTTGTGATTTTTCATCTCTCGTCATTAGGTTTCTCCTTTCCGATCGGTGATTTCAAGCCAAGAGATTTAAATTTAAGCTAGTTAAATTTAAATCAATTAAGTCAAAGCGACCTTGAACTATCTCCAATCTAAGATAAAAATTTTAAATTTTTATTTTAAATCAATAACTTCTTGGCTATCAAGAGTAACAGCTGGGCTCATAGTTAGCGAAAGTGCTGCATGAGTCACATATCTACCTTTTGCAGTAGCTGGTTTGTGTTTGTTAATGGCTTTGATAAATGTTGTAACATTATCCAAAAGTTGTTCTTTGCTAAAACTTACTTTTCCAAGACCAGCGTGGATATTTCCTTGTTTATCAACGCGGAAATTTACTTGACCACCTTTTGCATTTTTGACAGCTTGTGCTACATCCATTGTAACAGTGCCTGTTTTAGGGTTTGGCATTACGCCTTTTGGTCCAAGAATTCTACCTACTTTACCGACTAATCCCATTAAATTCGGAGTAGCGATAAGAACATCGAAATTTATAATACCTTTTTGGATTTCCTCGATTAAATCATCTGCGCCTACGATATCAGCACCAGCCTCTTGTGCCTCAGTTGCTTTTGCATCTTTTGCGATAACAGCAACGCGAACGCTCTTGCCTGTGCCAGCTGGTAAAACGATAGAGCCGCGAACCATTTGGTCTGCGTGGCGTGGATCTACATTTAGTTTAAGAGCGATTTCAACAGTTTCGTCAAATTTAGCAGATGCTAGACCTTTTACTGTATCGATAGCCTCAGATATATTGTATAGTTTATTAGAATCAACTTTTTTCAAAAGTTCATTAAATCTTTTCGAATTTTTTGACATATATTTCTCCGCAATTTTAAAGTGCTACCGCTTTTATTTAAATCTTAGCGGTCAAAAGATTAATCTACTATGGTAATACCCATAGAGCGTGCAGAACCAGCAATGATTCTAGCTGCTTGTTCGCGATCGTTGGTATTTAAATCAGCGATTTTTTTCTCAACGATTTCCAAAACTTGCGCTTTTGTTAAAGTCGCAACTTTTTTCTTCAAAGGATTGTCTGAACCTTTGTCGATTTTAGCTGCTTTTTTAATCAAATCTGTCGCAGGTGGTTGTTTTGTGATAAATGTAAAGCTTTTATCAGCATAAACAGTGATAACAACAGGGATATTATAACCTGCCATATCTTTTGTGCGCTCGTTAAATGCTTTACAAAATTCCATAATATTTACGCCTTTTTGACCCAAAGCTGGACCAACTGGCGGACTTGGATTTGCTTTTGTAGCGGCGATTTGTAATTTAATCTCACCAACAACTTTCTTAGCCATTTACTATACTCCTTATTAAATTTTTAAATTATCTTTTCGACTTGTGAATATGAAATTTCAATCGGCGTGCTTCTACCAAAGATAGAAACATTTAATCTAAGCTTGCCGTGAAGCATATCATACTCTTCGACAATACCATTAAAATTCGCAAATGGTCCATCGATAATTCTAACAGTCTCGCCCTCATCAAAATTAATTTTTGGTTTTGGTGCTTGACGATTATTGATTTTTTCAAGAATTATTGCGATATCTTTTTCCAATAAAGGAGAAGGTTTCTTAGCCTCGCCGATAAAGCGACTAACTTTTGGCAAAATTTGAATTCTATGCCATAAAGTAGTGTCTAAATCTAAATTTGCAAAACAATATCCAGGATATAAACTTCTCTCTTTGATAGTTTGTTTTGTGTTTTTGACCTCGATAACATCTTCTGTGGGAACTAAAACCTCACCGATTTTATCTGCAAGCATCTCATCAGCTTTTAGAGCTTCGATAGCATTTTTTACTGCCATTTCACTGCCAGCATAAGTCTGAATTGCATACCATTTATGTGCCATAAAAAAACCTTTCTATGCAGTAATTGCAGTAGACATTAGAAAATCTACCAAAGCCAAAAATAACGCTATGACCACAACCACAACAACTACTGAAATATAAGCAGTTCTTGTTTGCTCTTTTGTTGGAAAAATTACCTTATCTAATTCTATTCTTGCTTGTCTATAATATTCTTTAATTTTTTCCATAATCCCTATCCTCGTGGCAGGGCAAGAGGGATTCGAACCCCCAACCATCGGATTTGGAATCCGGCGCTCTACCGTTGGAGCTATTGCCCTATAAACTTATTTAAGCTTAACTTCCTTGTGAAGTGTGTGTTTTTTTAATCTAGGGCAGTATTTTTTAAGTTCCAATTTTTCTGTTGTTGTTTTGCTGTTTTTATAAGTGCTGTAATTGATATCTCCGCACTCAGAACATTTTAGACCAATTTTTACTCTACTTGAATTTTTTGCCATATTACTTCCTTAAATTTAAAAAAACAGACGGATTCGAAAATCCGTCTGTATAAAAATTATGCAATGATGTTTGAAACAACACCTGAACCAACAGTTCTACCACCCTCACGGATAGCGAATCTTGTTCCTTGTTCAAGAGCAACAGGAGCGATAAGCTCAACTGTGATTTTAACATTATCACCAGGCATAACCATCTCTGTGCCAGCAGGTAGAGTGATTGAGCCAGTAACATCTGTTGTTCTAACATAGAATTGTGGTCTATAATTGTTAAAGAAAGGAGTGTGGCGTCCACCTTCCTCTTTTGTTAGAATATAAACTTCACCTTCGAATTTTGTGTGAGGAGTGATTGATTTTGGTTTGCATAGAACCATACCTCTTTCAACTTCTTCTTTTTTAGTTCCTCTTAGCAATACACCGACATTATCGCCAGCTTCGCCTTGATCCATCTCTTTTCTAAACATCTCAACGCCAGTAACTGTTGTTGTTTGAGTTGGTTTAAGACCAACGATTTCGATTGTGTCGCCTACTTTAACAACACCTTTTTCGATTCTACCAGTTACAACTGTACCACGACCTGAGATTGAGAAAATATCTTCGATTGGCATCAAGAAATCTTTATCAGTGTCGCGAGTTGGAGTTGGGATATAGCTATCAACAGCGTTCATAAGATCCATGATTTTTGCTGACCACTCGCCGTCGTTACCAGCTTTTGCCTCTTCAAGAGCTTGAAGCGCTGAACCAGCTACGATTGGAGTATCATCACCTGGGAAGTTGTATTCATTTAGAAGCTCTCTAACTTCCATTTCAACTAGTTCTAGGAGCTCAGGATCATCAACCATATCAGTTTTGTTTAGGAAAACAACGATGTATGGAACACCAACTTGGCGAGATAGCAAGATGTGCTCTCTTGTTTGTGGCATAGGACCATCAGCTGCTGAAACAACTAGGATAGCGCCGTCCATTTGAGCAGCACCAGTAATCATGTTTTTAACATAGTCAGCGTGGCCTGGGCAATCAACGTGAGCATAGTGGCGAGACTCTGTTTCATACTCAATGTGAGATGTAGCGATAGTGATACCGCGCTCTTTTTCCTCAGGAGCATTATCGATATTGTCGTAATCTTTAAGCTCAGCAAGACCTCTTCTAGAAAGAACAGCAGAAATAGCAGCTGTCAAAGTAGTTTTACCATGATCGACGTGACCAATAGTACCAATGTTTACGTGTGGCTTGTTACGAGTAAATTTTTCTTTAGCCATCATATCCTCCGTTATTAATTTGTGGTTACACAATAAAAAACTAAGCAATTTTCTAAATGGAGCTCATAGCGGGACTTGAACCCGCGACCTCTTCCTTACCAAGGAAGTGCTCTACCTCTGAGCCATATGAGCATTACCCCTGGCCAAGAGAAATCGCTACCTACTATCTGACAATGTAAGACGAAATTTGGATATAAAAGCGTATAAAAGCATTAAGTTTTTACAGCTCCCAGTAAAACCCAAATGGAGCGGGAAACGGGGCTCGAACCCGCGACCCTCAGCTTGGAAGGCTGATGCTCTAGCCAACTGAGCTACTCCCGCATAGATTCATGGTGGTGAGACGTGGATTCGAACCACGGAAGACATAGTCAGCAGATTTACAGTCTGCCCTCGTTGGCCACTTGAGTATCTCACCTAATGAAAATCTGGTCAAACACTGTTACAAAAAAATGGAGCTGGTGAACGGACTTGAACCGCCGACCCACTGCTTACAAGGCAGTAGCTCTACCAACTGAGCTACACCAGCATTTTGAAATTGAAGTTTGGATTATATCTGAAAAAAAAATCTTTGTCAAGGTTTTTTTGAAAATTTTAAGTCAAAATTTCAAATTTTACTCCCCTTTTTGCTGCGGTATTATGTTTCCGCATTTTTTACACACTGCAAACGGCTTCGTGCAACTAAATACAAAAATTTGCAAATTTCCACATTTTGGGCATTTTACCAACTTTGGTTTTCCAGGAATTATGCCGTTGATTTTCATTTTTTATCCTTTATAATCGATTTTTTGTTTTTCTCGCAAAAGCGCAGGTATCGCGCCGTCTCGCCCTATGCCTAAAATTCTGCTTCTTAGCAAATTTATCTCACGCAGGCTCGCCTTT